>NZ_CP006878.1 GCF_000816845.1 Rhizobium gallicum bv. gallicum R602sp
GTTTGGCCTCTCGTCATCCACCATTCACGATTTCAGTCGTGGTCAGCTGACCACCAGTCTAACAGTTTGGCCAACAATAGCTTTTGAAGATGGGGTATCGCAAACGCCGGTTAAGTGTTGCTCCCATGTCATTTGGTCGGTGAAGACAACCGATCGCACCTCGGAAGACCAGGGCCAACGGTATCGGCCGACCAGAAACGAGAGCCATCCAAGCGGAAGATTACCTTGTGTCGGCGTCGTGTCGTTCGATCTACTGCTTCCTAGTGCCTGGTGCCGCGAGCAGTGGAGGTCGACGTCTCCGAATGGGGTTCACAGGCGACGCGGGGACAACGAGAGCCGTTGCACGTCGGCAACGGCTCGATATGCTCGAGTCGATTTCGCAACGTCCTCAAGGCTCGCTTGACCAATTCGATCCCGTTGAAGCCGCCAAAGAGGGAGGCGTGATGCTTCGATGGCGAACATCTTTAGTGGTCAGCTGACCACTGACCTAATATCTTGAAATACAAAGGTTTTAGATCACGGTCACCTTTGCAGCTCAATGACCTCTACATCCGCGAAAATGTGAGGGGTTCTCCTGAGATGATTGCTGGAATAGACGTATAGTCACTTGGAGTGCATAACGTGAGGTGAGCGATGCCGCTACATGGTGAGCGACGAAATGAGGTTCTATTCGGTTCCTAGAGGCGGCGAGCGGTGAATTTTGGAAGAGGCGCTAAGGCTGGACAGGGCAGGCCGGCAATTTGCCATCAGCATATTAAGCGATTTACTGGTGGCAAGGCGTCATCAGCGCCCTGCACCCGTGCTTCCCGACATAGAGCGATAAAGTGACCAAACCAACCCCACTAATCAAATCGCTGCTTTTTATGCGAAATTAGATAAAGCTGTTGCGCAAGGGCGGCGGCAGCGCGACAAGATCGAGCGGGAGAAATCGAAGGCCCGCGCCAATGCCTCCAATTATGAACCTGCGATCGTAAGTTTCATCGACGTGCTGGGTTTCCAGGCGCTCCTCAATTCGAGAACTCCTGCCGAGATTCACAACGTCATTCTTGATCTGCGGGAATTTTCCACGCCAGATGAGTTACCCGCGAGACGAATGAAGGACGTCCGGCTGAGTAGTCGAGCCTTCGCGGAGTCGGTGTCGGACGCGGTGGTGCGTGTCCGTGTTTTTGATACACAATATGCTGACGGGGCACTGTTCAACGAGTTGCTAGACCTTCTCCACATCCAGATACAATGCATTAACAGCGGAGTATTAATCCGAGCCGGGGTCGCGATCGGAGACGTGCATGTTGGCCTAAACGGAAAAGGCCCTATCTTCGGACCGGCGATGGTGCGCGCTTACCAAATCGAGAGCGAGGAAGCCATGTATCCGCGGATTGTCGTTGACGAAGCCGCATACAGGCTCTTCCTCGCGGACAGTCGCCTACATAATGAGAATCACGACCCGGAGGAGGAAGCGGGTTATGTCAACGGGCTTCTTCGAGTGGGCGAGGACGGGACGCGGTACATAGACTATTTGGCTGCCGGCGAGGGAGAATTCGATGACTTCGCGAATTACCTTCAATTCATGGAAAGGCACGCTGACTTACTGCGCCGGAACCTCGGCACGACCCATCGACCGAACGTCCATCGTAAATACGTGTGGCTGGCGCGGTGGCCGGTTTCATCGGAATACGCACGTAGCGGCGGAGCGATGGCGAATACCGTCGCCTAGCGCTTCAGATTCTCAAGTCTACGGAGATCGCACAGCGGCGCGAAACACCGAGCCGTCGGCGCCTGATGAACCGCGCCATCAACGGCGAATGAGGCCAAATCGGTGGGCTTCGTCTAGCAGGTCTCGAACGGAGGAGGGCTGCCACTTCTTGCCGCCGCGCGCAGGCCGTTCTCCCATCTGGTCCAGTTGCGCGCCAATGTCGCGAAGCGACAGATCGGGATCGGCAATAGAGATTGCCGCCACCAACTTCATGAGGTGGTCCGCGGGGGCGCGACGAGGGGAGCGGGCCAGAAGTTCTTTCTCCGCGAGCTTTTCGCGAACCAGGCGATGAACGGCGCGACGAAGGCGCTCGACCGTCCAGTCGTGACCGCGGCGATTGAGCACCCGCACGACATTATCCCAGCTATGTTGCGGGCGGAGCTGTCGCACCACCGGTAGCCACGTCTGCGCCGACGCGATGAGCTCATCGAGATAGAGTTTCTCCCGCGCTTGCGAAACTGCCTTGATCGCCTCCGGACGCCGTTCTCGCAAGCCCGGGTTGCCAGGAAGTTTGCCCCGCGCCTTCGCCGCCTTGATGCCGGCCTTGGTGCGCTCGGCGATTAGAGCACGTTCGAGCTGCGCGACCGCGCCGAGGACCTGGAGGGAAAACATGCCTTGTGGCGTGGACGTATCGATCGGGTCACGTATTGAGCGGAAATGCACGCCCCGCTCTTCGAGGTCCTCGATCACGGACAAGAGATGGCTCACCGATCTGGCCAGTCGATCGAGGCGGACGACGACCAGGACGTCGCCCGCGGTGAGTTCGCCGAGCATCCGCGTCAACACCGGTCGGGCGCGCGATGCACCGGAGCCGTGCTCCTGATAGATCCGATCGCAGCCGGCTGCCCGCAACTCATCGATCTGGGCATCGTGGATCTGATCGTCCGTCGACACCCGGGCGTAGCCGATCAGCCGCTTAGGAGGCTGGTGGATGTTAACGGTTTGCCGCTTTGCCATGGCGCCTTCAAAAGTCTCGTTTCAAGGTATTTTGTACAGACAAGGAATGCGTGAGAAAATGGTCAGTTGCAAGCGTGTTTTAGCGATCGGATAGCGGCCCACCAGACTCGAAATGCCACTGCGGACGAGCCACGGAGCGTCCGCAGTGACAAACGCGCCCCAGCGGGCTTTCGTGACCGAAACGCTGGAAAGCAAGGGATTGGAGGAGGGGAGGGGGGAAGCGAACTGACGTTAAACGTGCCGTCGGCATAAGGCTGACGAGAGGGGAGGCATCAATGTAGGCTCTGCCTGCCTAACACCGCCCATACGAGGTACTTATCGGAAGTGAGGCGTGGCCTGGAGCGATCTATCCAGTAACGGACATCAACTATAAGATAGCGTCCGTTTAACAAATCATTTACCATGAATTCAATGTCTTACGATCTGACCAGATTGCCCCTCCAGACCCTGCTGCGGCCGATTTCGGACGCGACGAGCACTTTGGTGCGTCTCGATGAGCGCATCGCCCGTTCGCCGGTGGGCGACGGCTGGATCGAGCGCATGCATTTCGCCGACGGCTGCGCCTCGCTGTGGATCGACGGCGAGCTCGTCCACCTCGAGGACCTGGTGCTGCACGACGCCGGCCATGACATCCGCACACCGACTCACGAACTGACGATTGCCCGCGACGTTTTGAAAACCCGCCGGCGCATCGCCGCGCAGCCGCCCGGCTGGGCGCTGAGCCCCGACGGTCTGCGCGCCTTGCGCGGGCAGGCGTGGCCTGCACCATCACGAGCCGCCGATAGCGATCACTCCGACGATACGGCTGACGAGGTTGTCGCGAGCATTGCGCCGTCGGCGACCACGGTCGCAGAGACTGCCGGGGAAGGGGAGGGGGCGGAGCCGGACGCGTCCGATCCGCTCGCCGCGGAACTCGCGGCGATCGACGCCGTGCTCGCGCGCGCCGATGCTGCTATTGCCAAGGCCAACGCGCCTGAACGCGGCGGGGGAAGGGAGAAAGATCCGCTGGTCTACGATCTCGATTGGGACGAGGATGAACGCCTCGACGAGTGGCGAGCCGTCGTCATGGAGACCGATGGCCTGCCACCGGTATTGCGGGCGATCATTCCCTCGACGCTTGGAACGATCTGCAGGTCCTGCAGCACGCGCCATGGCTCGGCCGGCTGCTCGCCGCCGAAGCGCTGCGGCAGGCAGGACTGACAACGGCGACGCATCTGGCCACCATCAATCTCGGCCTCAAATCCATCCCCGTTGAGCGCCGCCGGCATCGCGCGCGACACCCGGCTGCTGGCCATCGCCAACGGGATCATCGCGGCCGCCGAACTCGGCATCAGGGAGCATGACCGGCTGGCGCTAGCAAAACAGATGATGGAGCGGCGCCTGGTCGGCCGGCGCTCGTCCTCAAATCTGCCGGAGCTGATCGACCTTGTTGTCGCACGGCAGCTCGTGTCGGCCGGCATCGTCGCCAAAACCCTGGACGTCACACCGCGGGCGGTGCTCAGGATGGTCGAGGAGCTTGGACTGCGCGAGATGACCGGGAGGGGGAGGTTTCGGGCGTGGGGGGTAATCTAAGCTAGCGTTGCCATTAGGATTGAGCAGCCATTGCATTGTTGAGTATCTTTCGTCCGGACGCTGATTTGAGGGGCGTGGATCAGGCGTGCGCGAAAACGAGGCAAGAACTCTATGAGACGGTGGTACACCCGCCGGGATGGACCAGAACGATGAAACATACAGACAACGGAGGCCCTCAGCCAGGCGCACATCCGCACCGTATCTACAAATACCGGTCTTTCAGTAATCGCACGATCGAGATGCTTGTCGAGGATACACTTTTCTACGCGGACCCCAGCACATTTAACGACCCTCTAGATACTCGTCCGACATTAAATGCAGACGTCGAAGTTGCTGTCTTACAGGAAATGTTGCGCGTCTTTGTGGAACGCCGCACATCCGCCGAGATGGAAGCCGCAGCGAAGACAATTCGGTATAAGGGGCCACGAACGATGGACCATATCCTGAAGCTCGGCCGCAACCAGGCCGATAAGGTTCTCCAGGACATTGCTTACAATGCTGGCGATCCATCACTCGAAGAGGAAGATCCAGAGCTGTTCCTGCTGCGGAGCTATAATGAGCGCGAGCTTCTCCGCCAATATGAGAAGGGAATCGTCTCGATGAGTGAGCGCTGGGAATCTCCTCTCATGTGGAGCCACTATGGTGATCAACATCACGGCATCTGCGTTGGTTACTCAATTCCGGCAGAAGCCGGGGAAGGGGTCCGCAAGGTTCATTACGGAGGAGGAAGGGTCGTGGCAGCTAGTCTGGTTGCTTCGATGCTCCGAGGTGACCCCGGTGCTCAGCGGCAAGTCGATGACCTTGTGCTGCTCAGAAAAGCCGAAGACTGGAGCTACGAGTGCGAATGGAGGCTGATCGGAAAACGGGGCTCCCAAGATTCCCCATTGGAGCTCGAAGAAATCATTTTCGGCATTCGATGCGATGTGGCCGTCAAGTTCGCGGTAGTGCAGGCCTTAGCAGGCCGCCAACGGCCTGTTTCCTTCTACGAAATGCACGAAGATCAAGGGACGTTTGATCTTCGCCGTCGTGAGGTTGACATCGATGAACTTTCGGCGAGTCTGCCACGGCGATCGCGGCAATATATCGACGCCTTTTCAGACTTATCTGACATCCCGTCGCCCGGCGGCACCTAAGCGTTTACCCGCGCGCGGCGATGGGTGAGGTCGCACCGACGCAATCAGCTCGTTTGCTCGCCTTTTAGGAATGATAGGAGCGCACGCAACTTAGCAAGCAGCTCGTCGAATGTCAGAATCAGAACCTCCTTCAGGCTGTTCCGGTATAGTTCGAACGATTTTCTCATCGGCTCGCTTTCCGGTGTCAATCCCGCGATTACGATGCATTGAACGGCGTAAGTGTAGACGTCAAAAATGCCGGAATCGATTTTCTTCGATTTGATGTCCATCTGAAGGCGATAGCGTTGATCCAGCACTTGGCTCACGGCGCCGGAAAGTTCCGTTGACGGAGCATGCAGGTCACCGCGGTAGGCCTTGCGTTCGACCAAATCTGTCGAAGAGCGTTTAATCTCGATAATTGCGAGATTGCCCAAAAGCCCAGCTCTAATCGCGTAATCCGCGAGCTTTCCACCTCCGCCATCGAAACGTGTCCCACCCACCGCAAGCTGCTCTTCGAAGACAAGCGCGGGGACACCGAAAGCTCTTAAAATGAATGCGTTCGCAGAAAGGAACGACTGCCAGTCGTGCTCAGTCAGTCCCTTTTGAGCGATCCTCTTTTCCATCCTCTCTATCAGATCCTCGAGGGTAACGGTTTCGATTTCACGCTGGAGGGAAAGGATTTCAGTGGGCTCAGTTTTGGCTATATTCGCCACGGAAGCCCTCACGGTTTGGAGCGCGGCTTTCCGGGATATCGTCCCGGATTTTATCTTGCCAACGAGCGCTTCTGCAAGTCGGTCCGCGAGAGCCGAATTTACATCGTCGTGATAGTCGACCGAGTCTTTCGCCTGGAGCAAGTCGGATATCTTAGTCTCGATGACTTCCAGCTTGCGCTCGTTCACGAACGCTAATGTCTTTCTATGAAGCCTGCCGACAGTTTTGCGGAATCCATCGAAGATTGAGCGTGAAATTCGCAAAGTCCCACCGTTTTGCGACACGCCTCTGGCTTTCGAAACATACAGCTCCGTTACATCGGGCACCCTCTCAACGGCTTGCACGATGGTACGCAAGTCGTTCAGGACGCCGAAACCAAACAGAGGGGCTCGCACAAGACCTGCCGGCATATTTCCTATGCCCACATTCTCGCTGTAATCCTGATGCTCGAGAGAGGATATTCCATCGACAACGATAGATCGAATTTTCGTGTATTTGGGTTCAAGGAACCGTGACGTCAGGAGTGTTCGGAGCGGGAACACCGTCAATTTTTCGCTATCGGCATCGTATTGGGCCAAGACGACCGGATTTCCTGGATGCTTGAAGCCTGGGTTGTCTTTGATGAGTTTGTCGAGAGCCTTCGGTGAAATGATCAGATGTAGCTGTTCTAGGCCGTGATCGGTCGTCATCAAGTCGATGCTCAGTCCATCCTGGCTTTCAGCCACCACAGTCTGGAACTTTACGATCGAACTACCGCTCATTCTTGCCGCTTTCTCTGAATGGGTATCTTCGCCTGCTTGCTATTGATGGAAAACACGACAGCCTGTGGTTGGTCTTACAATCAAATGATTCGGTTCGGCAATGATCAAGCAGCCCCGCATAAGACGCATTAAAATTTCAAATTTCCGCGGCCTTGCGAGTACGGACTGGATTCCAGGTGACAGAATGAACTTGCTAATCGGGGGTGGTGATTCCGGGAAGTCGACGTTGCTCCATGCCATCGCGCTGATTTTTAGCCCGACCAATTCCGCGCAAGTTTTCGAGACTGATTATTTCAACAGATCGCTCGATCACGGCTTCGAGATCGAGGCCACGGTCTCGCTTCCGCCGGAGGTGGAACTGGCGAATTTCCAGCAGACGCTCTGGCCGTGGGAGTGGAACGGAAATTCGGCGATCCTGCCAGATCGCGAGCGGGACGATGCGAACAGTGATCCGGTTTGCGTATTTCGGGTCAGGGGTACCGCGGATTTAGAATTGGTCTGGGAGGTCGTTCAGCCAAATATGGAGGTGGTCGGACTTTCAACGAGCCTCCGTCGCAAGGTTGGCGTCGTGCGTTTGGCAAACGACGACCGAAACGACCGCGATCTGCGCCTTGTCCCTGGCTCGGCACTTGATCGCTTGCTGTCAAAGGGAAACCTCAAGTCGCGTATTAGCGCGCAGGTCGGTTCAGTCGAAGTCTCCAATGCATTCACAGGTGACGAGACCAAAGCGCTCAAAAACCTCGACAAGATACTCAAGAATGCCGGGCTCCCCCACAACCTTGATATCGGACTGACAAGCAGCCAGGGATTATCCATTGGCGCACTTGTCGGTCTGCTTGCTGAGAAAGACGGCACGCTGCTTCCGGTCGCCAGCTGGGGAGCCGGCACTCGGAGAATGGCGGCGCTCCAAGTCGCTGGAGCGATAGAGGCAGCGACGCGACTGACTGTCATCGATGAAATCGAGCGTGGACTTGAACCTTACCGTCTACGGCAGCTCCTCGACGCACTCGGGTCCGATCACCAACAGTGCTTTTTGACGACCCATAGCCCGATCGTCATTGCGGCGGCTAAGGATGCCGCCCTTTGGTACATGGACGGAGGCGGTCAGATCGGGCGGCTACATCCGGACAAGATCGGTAGGCAGCAGAACCGCGATCCGGAAACATTCCTCTCGAAAGTGCCGATAATAGCTGAAGGCGTTACGGAAGTCGGATTTCTCCGTGCTCTGTTCCATACCGTCTTTAGGGAGCGCGAGTACGTTCACGGGATACGAATTTCCGATGGCGGCGGCAACGAATCGATGCTGGGCCTGCTCGAAGCACTCAGATCTGCAGGGATCAACGGCGCTGGTTTCTGCGACGACGAGGGCAGGTTTCCTGAAAGGTGGCGCAAGCTGAAGGATGCATCCGGACCGAAGTTATTCCAGTGGCCGGCGGGATGCCTCGAGGAAAATGTCATCGCGCATGTTCCCGACGACAAGCTGCTCTCCCTTGCGTATGATCCCGACGGTTCCGGTGGCGATCGTCTTCGGACCCTTGCCGATCGGCTGAGTCTTCCAGGAAAGGAAGAGACCGAGATACTGGCTGCCGCGGGATCGAGTGCCGCGCTACGCGCCTTGATCATTGCCGCTGCGACTGGCGACAAGCGAGGCGCTCCAGACGACCGATCAGCCAAGGAGTGGTCTAAGCACAGTCAACGATGGTTCAAGTCAATCGGTGGCGGCGCCGAGCTGTGCGAGAAGATGATTGCCTTAGGTCTCTGGTCAAAGATCGAACCGGACCTGCTTCCATTCATCAACGCGATACGTTCAGCCGTAGGTATGTCCGCTCTTGCTCCGGGAGAACTTCGTTTTGACGGATGAAGAAGTCGGCGCTCTGCTGAGTTCAGACCTTGAGCTGGTCGTGATTGAAGCTCCTGCGGGCTGTGGCAAGACCTTTCAGGGAGCGAATTACGCGCTGCGAGCCGCGCAGCAAATGCCAGTTGGAAGAGTTCTCATACTGACCCATACTCACGCTGCAAGATCTGTTTTTGCCAGCCGGACGCGCGGGGTTTCCGACCGCGTGGAAATCCGCACGATCGATAGCTTTCTCACTGAAATTGCAGCGATGTATCATCGATCGCTCGATTTTCCGGAAGATGTGGGAAGCTGGGCGCGCGAAAACAATGCCTACGAAATCGTAGCCTCCAGGACGAGAGAGCTGCTCGAGCATTCCGTTACCGTTTCGCACGCAGCGGCGGCGCGATATCCGGTCATTATTTGTGATGAGCACCAAGACGCAAGCGCTGATCAACATGCTGCGGTATTGGCGCTGCATCGAGCAGGCTCGGTTGTACGGTTTCTCGGTGATCCTATGCAGCTCATATATGGTGGGGCTGGTAAGGGGACGCGCATGGCTCTTGAGCGTTGGAAACACCTGACAGCTTTGGGTGGCCTCGGAAGGTTGACAAACCCACACCGATGGCAAAACGGTTCGCCAGAACTTGGTCAATGGGTCTTGGATGCGCGGGAGGCGCTTGCCAACGGCGGCGCTATCAGCCTGGCCGGCCCCCTACCAAAAGGCCTTAGCGTCATCCACGCAACAAACTCTGCTCGGGTTGTTCGCAAGGCTCTAAGTATGTCCCGAGAGGATCGCTTGCCAATTGCAACTCTCGCGAACAAATCGAATCAATTGCTCGTCCTCACTGCCGGTAACGACCGGGTCGACCACCTGAACGCTTTTTTCAACCGATCAATGAGGATCTGGGAAGGGCATAGCCGAGATGATCTTTCAACTTTAGTACGCGATGTCGAGCGCAATCCCGGTCGGGCCGCTGACATGGCTGACGCCTTTCTCGCGTTTGTTACCGCAACTTGCAAAGGCTTCACGGTGTCTGGCCATGGTCAACGCCTTCGCGAGGAGGTGGTTGATGGTTGCTCAAAGCCCCGTCGGGGCCTTCCATCGCACTTGCAATCGCTAGCTCGTATCCTTTTGGAAAATCCAGACCACAAAGGTATCAGCATTGCGCTCCTGCAGCTCAAGGGACTGATCGCGTCCAAAACGGCAGGCTTCACCCACATGTCTATCGATCTAAAGAGTGAATTTCACGATGCGATCAAACTTGGGGACTTTCTGACAGCAAAGGACGGACTGGCGGAAATTAACAGGCGAAGGACGTTTTCGCATCCGGAACCATGGAAGAAATCAATCAGCACGGTTCATAAGTCAAAAGGACTTGAATGCGAGAACGCATTGATGATGATGTGTGATCGGCATTCGTTCTCGAGCACAGAATACAAACGACGCCTGATGTATGTCGGTCTCAGCAGAGCGAAGAAGAGTTTGACGCTCATCGTCTGCCGGGAAAATCCCACTCCACTATTTACGTTTTAGACTGCCCAAAAGGTCAAGGATCCCTTCGACGTTTTTAGGCGTTCCTCGGCGCGCCTGCGATCTTGCGAACGGCTGCTGTCCGGCCTGACGACGTAATCAAAATCTTCGAGGCAAGGCTTTGACATGTTGAAAGACACATTCAGGTGATCGCTATCGCTTCTTCCCCTTGATGTAGGCAAAATCAGTCAGACCCGCTTTCTTCCATAGTTCGAGATTGTCCTCAGGAACCGTCACCAAGGTCTTAAGCGCCGCTTCCACCGACTGCAGAAAAGCGACTGCCCCGTCCAGTGTCGTGAGCAAGGTTTCGACGAAACGGTCCTTGTCCGGCGGGTGATTGAAATCCGTTTCCGTATCGAAAAGCTTATGTTTCTCGTCGGGGTCGACATAGCTGTTGATCGCTGTCTCAAGAATCCAGAAATTATAGATCAGCACGACCGCCGCGTCGTGTTCCCGATCGAGGGTCAAGAGTAATTCGGGCTTCCACTCGATCGCTTTATGTAGCAGTTCGTCGGTGAGGTGACCCGTGAATTTGTTGCGCAGGTAGGAAAAAAACTCGACCGCTGGCGCGACGGTCGCGTACCCGGTGCTCAGCTCGCGATGATCTTTATAGATAAGACGGATCGACGTTTCGAAATCGCTGAGGTTGTGAAACCCGATGAACGCGGTCTTGAGGTGTGCGATTGCAAGGTAGAGGCCCTTATTGCGGATTTCTAATGCCGCCTCGGCCAGGTCATTGCGAATAACCAGGCATTTTAGAAGTTTGGCTTCCACGAGGCTCTCCAACGCATCACTATGTTGTGGTCTGATACCATAATCGCCTTGTGAGGGAAGTAAATCTGTCAAAGATGCAAGACCATATGACGAAAAGGGGCGGTAAAGCTCCAGGGCGGGTGCGAGTGGCAACACACAGGGAAGAGCAGGTACACCAGCATCTATTTGAGGTTGGGCTGGAAGCGGTCGTCAAAGATTGTCCGGCATTCGACGATCCCCAGCCCAAACCCGAAATTGATCCGGACTCAGAGCCGAACTTCGAGCTTTGGCGCCTCATCAAGCGCCGCGCATACGAAAGGCTTCGAGGTCTGCACTATACCGTGCGATATGGGACCTTTGTGGGGAGTAAGATTGCCCTTCCGATCGATGCAAGCCGGCCAATGGAGCTCGATCTCCTCGGGACGCATGAGGATGGCATTTTTGTTCTCGAGCTGAAGGTCGATCGGTCGGCCGAACGCAATGCTTTTTCCGAACTATTCGCTTACAGCAACTACATTGCCGGCATGTTCGCCTTATCCGGGCACCAGGACATCACCAATATCCTTGTGGCGAACCTCGACGTAAAGATCACGCGCCAAGCATTCCTGTACGATCTCCTCATCAACGACCGCAACATCATCGTGTACCAGCCAAGCTTTTCCTCGAGCGACGTTGCGAGCCTCCGGTTGGATCTCTGGCTTCCCACCGATGATGATTTCAAACATTTCACGAATGATCTGCTCTCCCACGATGCGATGGCATGCGTCGTCATTTCGTTCGAGGATCTCGACGGCTGGTACGACAGCGAAGAAAAAGACGGCAGTCTAAACGAGACAACGCGAAAACACCTGACCATGCTCAGTGGATATGCGGCCCAGCTGATGGAGGCAGAGCGGTTGCATGGGTTTTGCTTTATCCGAAAGCCATGGAGGGAGATTCCCCGCTACTATCGCAACAGCCTTTTTGTATGCGCCCTGAATCCGTTCCGGGTCGCGGTTCCCGAGCGAGCGAATGCCATCACCGCCCAAATAGATCCGTCGAAGCGCAGCGAGCTCTTTGAGATGCCTGAAATGGCGTTCGATGGCCGGCTGATAGGTATCGCACAGCGCGCCTTGAACGATTGCCTGGCGCATAACACCGGTGGAGAGGTGGAGACGGCGATCTGGAGCGTCATCGTGGAAACCAGCGGCGAGGTGGTTTTCACGCACAATTTCGGTTTTCGGCCGACGGGCATGCTACGAGAGGCCTACATCAGCTACCTCAACGAACGCTTCGCGATCGAAGATGCCGGAGGATGGGGGGATGATTTGTCGGTGTTGAAAATCAACAACGTGAACAATTGGTTCCAGGCTTGGGAGTTCATGCGGATGTGTGGATTGGGCCAATCCGACGCGGAACATGACGAACCAGACGATGACGAAGGTAACTCCCCTTGGTAATCGTCGCTTTGGAAAAACCGCGCATTGCGAAAAACAGGGGCGCGCAGCGGCGCCCCTGTTTCCATTAGGGATTGATACGCCCAAGCCGTCACGCTTCTTCAGCTTAGGCCGAAAGCGTTGTCTTGGCATACAGCCGATTAGTTTTTTGATGTTCTTGGGGGATACAGCGCGCGGTGAGCGCATCCTCGAGTTCGTCTAACCTGCCACTGAACTCCAGTGGAAATTATAGCCCCGGCGGTTTTTGATACGCCGAGCGGCGACCGGCGAAAGCGTGAAGCTTTCCGGAAAGCAGGTGATCGACACGGCACGCGAGACCATTGAACGTGCTAGAGCGGTAGGAGCCGCGCTTTAAGGAGGGGTGTAGCCGACGCTGACAGTGTTACTGTTTTCGAAGCGATTTCGGCACGAATTTATCGATCTCCTCGTCGTTGAAAGTGTAGTCCTCATTCTTTTGCAAAGCTATCTGAGCGTCAGCGTAGGCCTTTGCGGTGGTCTGTGGCGCGCCCAGGTAGATCGCGGAGAGCTTCTTCTGGAGTTCGTCCCTGCGTTTCAACGCCTCTTCCGAGGAGAGCGATCCCATCCTGAGATCGGCCAAGAGCGATAGATACGACTCTCTTATCGGCCACAAGTTGGCTGCAGCGTCCCTGTGCTTTTGCGCTGTGCCACCGGGGTCAAACCCCTTCATGTAGCCAGAAGCCCATAACCCCACTATCGAGAGAAACGCGGTGGCGAGCTTCAGCCAAAACTGATCGAGGAAGACGACCGATAAAGCGCCCGAGGTTGTCAGAACGGATACTCCAATCTGGCATAGCTTATACCGTTGCAGCGTCGCAGAGCAGCGATCAGCCATCTTCTCGTGGGTTTTATGGGTATAGACCACGCGGCCAAAACATTCGCGGATCTGGTCTTCAAGCGGCGAAAACTCGCTGCGGTCAGGTTGCGGTTCAGGCTGCATCGGCGCTCACCTGATTGCCTTGGATCGGAACATGGATGCGATCAGTCGCGACAACGACGCCATTTTGCACTGCGTAGCATTCAACGATGTGATCTCCGTTGAAGTTAGTATGCTCGGTTCGTTTCAGGTTTCCGCGATCACCGTGTATTTGCCCGCGAATGCAATCACGGCGGCGTGCCTCTTCTCCGCGATTAAGTACCTTCCAGTAGAGATTGAAACCGCCCTTGATGTCATGGTCAATAACGCTGAATGTCAACGTCTTGGCTGTTTTGAGCGGCAGCTTCAGTCGCAACATTTCCCTAAGAAACCGCTCTCGGAAGCCGTTCTGCGACACCTCACAATCCAAGGTGATGCTGTTGCGTATATCAATCGGAAACCGGTTTTCGATAAACTCCTCCGTGTTTTTCCACGAGGCGGCGGCAAAAGCCGACTTCTGTGTGGACTGTTCTGCGGCGGGGAAGCCGCGGCCATAAATTTTGCGCCACCTTTCATTCTCAGTGGTAGAGCCCGCGGCGGCGATGGCATCGACGGCCAGTTCATAAGCCTTTTTTGCCTTCTTCTGAAATTTGTTCTTCACCTTGACGCGCTGGCCACTACCGAGGGCGGCGTAATAGTCCTGATCAGGACGTTCAGAGAGGAACTTGAAGAAATCCCGGCTCATGTAATCGTAATAGAGGTAACTTTTTTCGTTATACTCACTCGTGGATTTCAGAAAATTGTAAGCCAGCGTGTCGATCAGTAGTCCGCCCATGGCGAGACCATGCTTGTTCTTCCAGGCGCGAGCCATCTTGCAGAGACGACGCAGGTTCTTGTTTTTCTGCTCGTTCGACTCTTTCATAGCTGCGATTTCGTCGCGAGGCTTCGTGATTTTCCACGATCCACCGTCGTAGGTGTCAGGATATTTGAAGCTGCCATCGGTCTGTTCGAATACCGGCTGGACTTCAATATGAAAATCTCGATAGAGCACCTGTACTACAAGCCGGTCCTTGACGACCGTCGTGCTCGGATAGCGGCTTTTGATTGCATTCCTTGTATCATCGAGAAGACGGGATTGTCCGCCGTCCTTGTAGTCATCCCATTTGCCGGCAGGCATGATGTAAAGCATGTCAAGGTCCGAAATGCCCCTGATCGCCGTCCAGCGGCCGTACGAGCCGACTTGCAGAGAATTCGAAACTTTCGACTCCGTATCGCGGAATTTCTTGTTGAGAGCTGCCGTCACCTCGCCGTAACGGAGGCTAATTGTATCGCCGTTGTCCACCGCGATGTTGCTGAGAAACTGTTTGAACGTATCGGCGATGCTCATCGGCCTGTTACCTCAATAGCTCTGAAAATTTGGCTCGGCTTGCGGCTGAGCCTATTCGTGGGTTGATGGGGCCACCTCACTATGTGGCCGATTAGTCGGCAGGCTGGTCTGTAAAAAGCTCCAATGTGAAAGGATCGCGCCGTCGGCTTAATCCCGCGCCAAGTGTTTGACAGGGGTGCTTGACTCTGCCGAGCCCGTCCTTGCCTTCGAAATGAGCCCAGCCGCCATTGGGCAGGCGCCTTGTCAAAATAGTTGCGCCGCATTTCCGACAGGGATGGAAGTAGCTTGTTTTTTCGCTTGCATCGGCAGCTTGATAGCGGATCAGCGCCTCGCGGACTGGCGTCACGCGACCTGATGGCAACCGTCTCGGATGCGCCTTGCGTGTAAACCGACCTTTTCTCATGCTGCAATCCTTAAATCGAGGTTGATCTGCTAGATGGCAAGCTTTGGGATCGCGCACACCGCCAGGAAGCCTTGATCTTTCAGGAATCGAGAACTTCCAGTCCCTGCAAAAAAGATCAGGTATTCATTCGCCTAATTCAAGAGGCAGGTTTACAAAAAACACAAAAAGATATATTTTGTAAACTGAAATCTAGGAGGTCGACATGATCGGCAACAAATTGAAGGTCGCTCGGCAAGCGTCTGGGCTGTCATTGCGCGCATTGGCGGATGCCATTGGGGGCGTTGTCTCTGCTCAGGCAATCGGGAAGTATGAGCGAAATGAAGATATGCCTGGATCCAAGGCGTTGATCGCTTTGGCCAAGGCCTTGGGTGTGTCGGAAGATTACCTTCTAAGTGAAGATCAACTGTCTCTGGAAGGGGTGGATTTCCGGAAAAAGCTCGGGACGTCCTCGAAAGAGGAGGCTGCAGTCCAAGCTCGCGCGGTCCACATGCTCGAGCGATATCTTGTTGTAGAGGATCTGCTTCAGTTGCGCAGCGTCGAGTGGGAGCAACCGCGAAGCGCCCCACATCCGGTCTCCGACATCCGTGATGCGGAAGATGCGGCTCGTTCGGTCCGCGATGACTGGGGACTTGGAAACGATCCCATTCCGCAACTGGCCGAGCTACTGGAGGAGCGGGGAATTAAGGTTCTTTCAATGGACTTGCACGACGTCGACGGACTGGCGGCGAGAGTTCGTCGCAAGGACCGCGATGCAGCTCGTGTGATCGTCATAAAGCGTGGCACGTGGTCGGAACGAAAGCGTTTCAACCTCGCACACGAACTCGGGCACATGGTCATTGCACCTGCCGAGGGAGTGGACGTGGAAAAGGCAGCCCATCGCTTCGCTGGCGCCTTTCTAATGCCCGCAGACGTCTTGCGCGCGGAGGCTGGTGTCCATAGGTCATCTATAAGCATTGGTGAGCTGGTCGCATTGAAAAAGAGATTTGGCGTAAGCGTTCAGGCGCTGGCCTATCGTTGCAAAGACCTGGGTATCATCAGTCAGGCGTCATGCTCGCGACTGTTCAAAGTTTTCGAAGAGCGAGGGTGGCGCACTTATCCCTATGAAGAGCCGGACAGCTTGGCGCCGGAACTCGAAGAGCCCAAGCGCTTCGAGCGTCTTTGCTACCGTGCTTTGGCAGAAGGTGTAATCGGCGAGTCCCGCGCCGCCGAGATGCTCGATATTTCGGTTCGCGAACTCGATAGGCGGCTGGATCAGACTGCGGGCTAAAGCATGGCAATTCTCGTCTCCGATACCTCTGTACTGATTGATTTGGAACGGGCCGGCCTTCTTGAGGCTATGTTTGTGTTGCCATTCGAGTTTGCAGTTCCCGATTTGCTCTATGAACGGGAATTGGCCGGAGAAATGGGCGAAAGACTTTTGGGACTTGGGTTAAGGGTTGAAACGCTCACATCTATGGAAGTCCGCCGGGCAACTGAGGTAAATCGGGCTCATACCCGCCTATCCGCACCTGACACGTTTGCTTTTGTGATAGCGCAAGCTAGGGGCTGGGGATTGCTCACCGGGGATGGCGTACTGCGCGAACTTGCTACCGCTGAAAATGTGGACATGCATGGCGTGCTATGGGTGCTCGATCAGTTTGCGGATGGTGGGCATGTCGAGTTTGCGCATTTGCATGCCGGATTAAGTCGCTTAGCGAATCATCCACGGTGCCGTTTGCCAGCGGGAGAAATCCGCCGTCGGTTAGCACGCTTCTCCAAATATGGTTATTAGCATCTTGAGCGGCAGATCTTTTATGATTCAGTGGCTTAGCTTATCCAGCCAACCGGGTTATAGGTTCGTATCCCATCAAGGCGGTCATTCGCAATTTCCGCCTTGAGCCTGTTATTCCGGTCGGTTGAAAGATCATGCACTTTCTAATTTAGCTTAATCTAGACTCTTGAGTTCTGTCCGGCATGCAGCTTCTACAAACGGAAGCGCGTATTTGACATCGGGAGCGCTCGAAATGCGGATTTCGTCCTTCAATCGCCCCCATCCGTGCGTCTCGGGTATCTTTCGCACTTTCTCTTCAGCGTCCACCAAGCTGGTCTCCGGCAGGCGAATCAGGATTGCCCTTCGCTGGACCTTAATCTCCAGAAAGTTCGTCCCGCCCGAAACCTTGTAGGCGATGCGTTGCCGAGGCGTGACGACCTCGCCCGAACGCAAGCGGCCATCAATCGCCAGGATGTGGTCACGGAGTTCACGCAGAAGCGGTTGCCTGACCGCGTCGGCGTAGGCAATGTGATCCTCGAAAGAGGCAGGGCCTTCCGGCGTTCCTTGCCTTCTCCTCTGTGGTCCTACGGAAGGTTTACGCGGGACAAGATCGATGTCGCCTGTGGTCACAGTATCAGCCATCGGAGCGCTGGGTTCCTGTACAGCTGGTTTCTCCGGACGAAGTCCGACTGCGGCGGCAACTTCATTGAGGATATCAATCGCGAAACTGAGACTGACCTGAAAGAATTCACGGTCCGAACCGGACCGATGCTCCGCCAACCTCTGATGGATCAACCGTTCCGCCCGATGACAATCCGTCACCCGTCTGGACAAGAGCACTTCGAAGTTTTGAGGCACTCCCGTCGCTGACGAGATCTCGGCGGCCCTTTCTTCGGGCGTCCGAGTCGTCATTCCGATCTTATACTGGTTTGCGCGATAGGCTGGATTGAATAGGATGTATATGTGCCCTTCAGTCAAGACTTCCTCCCATTTCAGGAATTTACAACGGCTAGCGGGTTCCTCGGTCCTAGGTTCCAACGCACCTCTGGGTGTCGGTCCGTCAATTTCGCCAGTGGCTAGGCTAGCTCGAAGGTGAACCCATTGCTGCCGTAGCAATCTTGTGATCGACCCATGCAGCAAGGCCGTTCCACAGTTCTCGGTCGAGGCCGACTTGGCAAGCGATCGCAATGATCTGCTGGTATGACACGGGCGTGATCGCAGATTGGCCGGCGAGACTGGGATCCATCAGACCCCGCTTCGCCTTCCGCGCCGTTGGGAAACTGGGGTGATCGGCAAAGACTGCGAGAGCAGTTCCTTGAAGATGGCGGTGCTTGCCGAGCGCTGCCGCCAGCACGGCGTTGCGCATCCACTGATAGGCATCTCCCTTAAAAGGGCAGGGCGTATGGTCAACACCCGTATCGAGCGCGAAGACCGTTGGGATATATTCCCAGTAACGAATGCCCTTGCCTGTAAGAGCACACTGTGAGCGCACGCCGTTGCCCGGGTTGATCTGATCGACGTAGCTTCCGTTGCATTGGCGCTCGCCAAAGCCTGACACCGCGGTTTGGCTACATTGTCCTCCGGGTTCGGTGAACTTGCACTCGATGACGAGTGCTGCCGCGGAGCCGATAGCAAGTGCATCGACTTGCGTCGGCCTCGGTTCCCCCAGAAGCCGATCAGTATCGGTCCACTCGAGTGTTATCGCCCATGGACCACCCGGCGCCACTCCCACACGCTCGGCGATGGCGTCGAAAATGCGGTCGCGATCTGTGCTCGTTTCGAGTGTGCCGAACACATCGATTGCAATGGCTTGCGACGAATGCACCTTATAGGCCTGAATTCGGTTGGTTCGGTCACGATGCCAGGGAAACGTCTCCCAGTCTTCGATCGCTCCGTGACTGGCCGGAAATAGATTTTCGCGGACTGCCTGGAAATCGGAGATCATCTTGGGTGCGCCTCAATTCCATCAAGCCAAGAAGATGGTTTCCTCCAATCGAAGAGGCTCAACCGTGCAGGCATTCGTGATGGGATCGCTTTAGGTGACACTCGGCTTGTCCACCAGCTTCTCGACCAATCGCCTGAGTTCCGACGGGGTCATTTGGCCAGCCACCACCTCGTGGTAGCCAATTCCGGCGCGTCGCAACGCCTCTTTCTTTACGGCGTCGCGCGCGGCCGCTGCGCCTTGATGATGCGCTCCGCCTTGGTATTCGATGACGTGCCGCGGTCGGCAGTTGCTGTCCACGAGCAGTAAGTCGACACGCCTGGAATTGATGCAACTGTAGGCGTCTGGGTCGGCACTTCGAAGAATCTCGCCCAATGAAACCTGAGCCATCACCTGCCATGACGGATTGCAGCCGATCACGACACTGTCGAGTTCTCGAAACACGCGGGCTTCACTCTTGTTCAGCAATGGCTGGATGGTGAACTTCGAGCGCATCACGATACGCAGTTGATCCGTGGCATCGATTGGCCGCGATGGCTGAGCAGCTGGGGTCTGAAGCCAGGAGACTGGTATGACGCGCTCGTTCCAGCGCCTTTCCTCCGATTGCGACCTGTTTCTCTCTCGCCACGCCAGTCTGCTCGTCGCGGTTAGGAACTGCTCAACGGCCATGCCGATGATAATGCCCACAAACAGCGCAGCGATTAGCAGTTCCAGCTTTTCGAAGTCTGCAATGGTTATGCCGCCCGAGGCGCCGACTGCGGCAACTCCGATGATCAGCCAAGGTGCTGCGAACAGAACCGACCTTTGGCGATATTGCATGCCTCTCTCCGGATTTCCCGCGAAGATAGTATGACGCTTTTACGGCGCGCGGAAAGTTATCCAAAAGAATGAGGTTTCACACGCCGCAAACTTCCACCCGATGATCGGTTTCCTGTTTCCGAGGGATGGTTCTAGCGACTAGCCGGCATCCGCTTTAGCCAGGATTCCTTCATCGCTGGCACAGCGAAAGCTTTAGAGTCGGTGCCAAGCCTGTTGCCATGGTGTTCACGCTCTGGGCTAAAAAGATCGCATAATGGATCGTCGGGAACCTATGAAATGTCTCGGACAAACTACTGGTCGCTGCTTCCTTTCAGTATGGATCGCCATCAGCCCCATTCGATTGGCCACATATTCTGCTCCCGAAATGGTGGGGTGGACCGGGTATGACGGTAGGTATAGACGCGTGGTCCGGTAGGCGCTATTCGTGATGTACCAACATATCAGCAAACCATCCCGTGGATTCTCCAAGGCCTCTTGTATTGAAAAAAGTGCAACGCAGTTTTGCCGTCGAGTACAAAACCGGCAGACGAAAACTCGATACCAGGTCAAACTCGATCTGGGGCAACTTTGATTTGAAATCCGTCGCTCGCGACCTGGAGGAAGAGGCAATGCCGTTTCTGTCGGGTAGCTCTCAGAGTGGCAAATCCGACTGCGAAATGTCTTTACCAAAAGCAGATCAGGTCGAGCCGTTGTTGATAGCGCCTCTCGGGCCGTCGACAACTGCATCAGATACACAGGAGATAAGCATGGCCGACGAGACTGATACTGCAACCAGTGCCGATGTGCCGACCGTTGTCGAAACGCCTATTGCGCCGAAGAAACAGCGCAAACCCCGGGCCAAGAAAACCGCGGCACTTGAGACGCCGTCAGCTGACGCTGTCGCAGAGCCAGCAGCTGCTCTGGCCGCCGCCGGTGGTGTGAAAAGGAGAGGGCGCAAGGCAAAGGTGATCGAAGTTACGGCGAGCGCCAAACGCGCACCTGTGCGCCGTGCCCCAAAGGCTGTGCAGGCAGCACCGGCCCCACCGATGACGGCGATCGATGAGATGGCAGACCTTTTGCAGTTGGAAGAGGAAAATCAGCGACTGCGCAAGCTTCTGGCCGAAAAACTTCGCGCTGAAAATGCCGATCTGCGCAAACGGCTCAAGCTCAATTGACAAAAGCAGCTGGTCAATCGCCGGCCGCATTTCCATGCTTATCGAGAGATACAATTTGGCAACGGTGAATGCTGTTGCCGGAACTAAAACTCACTGCCTGCTTGCGGGATAAATCGCGAGGTCGGATAGATGGCGTCTCCCTGGAAATTTCTTGCCCGACTGATCTCACCTGGACGCCAACCGGCATAAGTCGCGAATTGCGAGACGTTAGGCCAAAGCGAAATGACGCACAAACCGCCGGGTCAGTAAAGCAATCGAGCGCGTATCGTTCCCGGAATCTGGCGAATTTCATCAAGGATATCATCCGCTCTCTGGCCAATGCTCTCGGCCTCAATCACCACATAACCCATCTCGCCGTAGGTCTGCAGGAATTCGCCGACGATATTCAGTCCGCGGGACGAAAAAATCATATTCAAACTGTTCAAGATGCCAGGGCGATTTTCATGAACATGGATGAAACGTGTGCCGTTCGGTCGCGGAGGCAGTTGAACCTGGGGAAAATTGACCGCGCCCAGCGTCGAACCGACGTCCGAATATTCGACGAGCTTCCTTGAGACTTCCCCTCCGATGCGCTCCTGGGCTTCTTCGGTTGAGCCGCCAATATGTGGCGTCAGAATTACATTGTCCAAACCCTGTAGCGGCGTCTCGAAGAGTTCTTTATTGGATGCCGGCTCTTTCGGGAACACGTCCACAGCCGCGCCTGCAAGATGCCCCTCTTTCAAAACCGTCGCAAGCGCCTCAAGATCGACCACGGTCCCGCGGGAATTGTTGATAAAAACGGCTCCCTTTTTCATTCGGCGCAGTTCAGTCTCAGTGATCATGTTTCGCGTTGAACTGGTCTCTGGAACATGCATCGTCACATAATCTGAGATTTCGAGCAGTGCCCCGAGCGTCGCCATCGATTCTGTATTGCCGTGGCGAAGCTTGTCCGAGGGATCGAAATAGCGCACGTTCATGCCCATACTTTCCGCAAGAACGCCAAGCTGCGAACCGATATTGCCATAGCCAACGATGCCCAGCGTTTTCCCGCGCACCTCACGACTGCCGACGGCAGATTTTTCCCATCCGCCTTCATGAGCCGAAGCCGAACGCGGGAAGATCCGCCTGGTCAGCATGATGATCTCACCGATCACAAGCTCGGCGACCGAGCGCGTATTTGAATAGGGAGCGTTGAACACGGGTATCCCGCGTCGGCGGGCCGCATCCAGATCGACCTGATTTGTCCCCACAGAAAAACAGCCGACGGCCATGAGCTTCTTAGCCGATCTGAAGATTTCCTCTGTCAAATATGTGCGTGAGCGAATTCCCACAATATGTGCTTCGGCTATATGACTTTTAAGATCCTTGTCATCCAGAGCCTTCGGCAGATGCGTGAGATTGACGTAGCCGGATGACGAAAAGTAGTCCACCGCGCTCTGACTGATGCCTTCAAGCAGAAGTACGGAAATCCGGTCGCGCGGAAGCGAAAGAGGTCGGGACATTGGATTGCTCTCGATTTTGGAATTCATTAAGAATGAGGCCACAAAAGCTCACAGACAGGGCAACAGGATTCAGTCAGATCCACGGACATTTGCACATAATAACCGACTCCGGCGGTAGAACATATGGCTCGCCAGCGGACAGTTCCGCATTGTCCAAAGATCTACATCATTTCCTATTGTCGGTATAGAAATCGGGCTCATCCCGGAGAGCAGGCTCAGAGCCAAATTTTTCCCAATGCAAAAGACCCCGTACGGAACTGGTCGACAATAGATCGCACGTTAAGCGGGTAATGTACCCGGCGCTCCAACAGCGCTAACCGAAGCAATAAGCCAAGTCAGCGACGACGAGGCTTTACTGCCGTCTTATTGCCAACGAGCGTCACGAAGCAGACGTCTATCCTTCTCGGAGAGAGATGTTTCAGCAACCGATCGTCATCCATCCAAGGGGCGAGTCTGATGATCAGCTTTATGGTGCGAACGGGTTTCCGTGCGGCACAGTTTGATCGTTATGATCATGCGCGCCGCTGCAGCCGCTTCGAGATCAATTTGAAGTCGTACGTTGTCCGGGCCGGAAGTCCTCTCAGTCGCGGTTCGCCCATGGTGTCGTTTCGCGTCTTGGATGAGCCGTCCGTACATAGCCAGCCGAGATCGCTCTGTCCGACAGCATAGGTTCGGAGCAACCGCTTTGCGCGGCCCGGTCAGATAGCAGACGACGGACATCAGGCGGGCCATCTATTCGTTATGGCGACCATCCGTGCGGTCACAGGGTCACGCATCTCGACCATATGCAGTTCGACCGACGACCGGTCAAATCTACGCCCGGCCTCCCGCCGAGAATATAGTGCGTCAACGCGGGATATTATGCGTGAGCTCCAGCGCACGATTGATGAGATGGTCCAGGCACGTGAGGAAAGTGAATCCTGGAGTCTTGAATATCTACCGAGCTAAAGTTCGCAGGCCTGATGACCGTTGGCGCAATCTCACAGCCATGTATGCGATGAAATCCGAGATCGTTGGTTCGAATCCTTTCACATCAGGATTTTTGTCAATTGTTCATTCGAGTGGTATCGAATTTCTCCTTCGTAGGCGGATCCACGGTCTGAGCCCATAGCAATTACCGGCCCGGTTCTCGGGCCTATACAACCTCACATGCGGTCGCCGCTCTCACGCGGCTGCACCATTATCCCGCTTTCGACGGGCACAGGCTCAGGAGAACGGGGCCAAACTCAAGGTCGGCGGTTAAAGCCAAAAGGATTCCCGGTCCGTTCACCTGGATCCGTCAGAGCTGATCAGGCCCTGAGGATTAGAAACTGTGTTTCACAGCAGTTTGTGTTTCAGGCGGTTTTCATGATTGCACCTTCGATCACGACGCCGGAGCTCACATACTTCCAGAGGGCCACGAGCAGCTTACGCGCGAGCGCAACGATCATCGGCGTCTTTAAGCGGCCGGCGTTCCGCGCGATGCGCTCTTTGAACCATAGTGTTAATGTCGATTTCGGTTGATGCCGCAACCATAGCCAGGCGAGCTCGACCATGGTGGCTCGCAAACGCGGATTTCCCGCCTTAGACACGCCCTGTTCGCGATTGACGTTACCGCTTTGCCAGGGGGAGGGGGCAAGACCTGCGTAAGATGCGATTTGGCGTCGATTGTCGAAGTGTCGGAACAGGCCCTCCGTGTAGAGTATTGTAGCGAATTCCGGCCCAATTCCTCTGATGCCTAAAAGAGCGGTCGCGCCTTTCGGCGTTTCTGAGGTCTTCTGGACGATCAAAGCATCTCGCTCGGCTTCCACTGCCTTGATTTGCGCGAGCAACAATTCGAGGCGATCGAGTTCTCTGCAGATTTCCGCCTTCAAATGTTTTGAGAGCGACCGACCATCGCCAGTCCGAAGCTCGTCCAGACGCTGGCGGCGATCTCGATTGACAGGTTGGTAATCCCGAATTCCTTGCGTGAAGAGCAGCCCCTTTATGCGATTGACGTGGAAGACACGTTCCGCAATCAGAGTTTTCCGCTCCCGTCCAACCGTCGATTGTCGTCTTCCTCGGGTGAGAGAAGTTTGACCATTGAGCACGCACGAGGCTCGCCACGTTTCCATGCCATCAATGCGCGGATCAGCGTTTCGCCGTCGATACGGTCGGTCTTCGCCCGGCGATGCCGGCGCGGCATGGCAATTGATGCGGCTTCTACAATGTGGCTCTCGATCCAAGCTTCTTTGCTAAGCACTCGCCCCAGCCAGAAGCCATCCAGCCCGGCCTCTTGGATCACGACCAGTGGGTAAAGTATGTTCTTTCGCCGAGTGGCTTTCTGACGAAGCGCTGCAAAGCATGCGAACAAGCCGGCGATATCCCCTCCAGTAACGGTGTGGCGGGACATCTTCTCGCTGCCAGGTGACAGAGCTGTCACCAGCCACGTCGATTTACTCAATTCCAACGAGACAAATATTGCGCCAAGATCGACGGGGGTAGTGGTCTGCGCTCGAGTTTGATCTGCTGTTATCGGCATGATTGGCCTCCAGAGAGTTTTCTAGCGACCTCACTCTGCCACGGTGCAGGCCGCTACTCACCCCTGATGGGATCTCAAGGCGACGCTTTCGCTTGAACGTTATTGAGCCAAAGAATATCGAAGCGCAGGATCTCAGCCGCGGCAATCTTCTCAGCTGCTTTCGCGCCCGTCCTAGCGGATCGTTTTCTCAAGCTCTTCTTTCAGGCGTTCGGCATCCATCGGCACACAATAAACCGGCCTGCCGCGCTCCAATCGCCATCCCTCGGCAAGGAGGCCCGGCATCCACTGCATCGAAGCCGAACTGGTCATAGAGCCGTGCGACGACTGCCTTGTCTGCGGAATTGTCGCCGGCCATCGCACGCGTCGCGCGGCTTTTGTGATTGCAGATGAGCTTAGCTCAACGCAGTGATGATGTCATGTGATCTCAACCAAATCGAAATCCAACCCATATCGCTGATGCGTCGCTGGCAGCGGCATCACCTTAGCAATGTGGAGTATTAGCAAATGAAAACATGGTTCATCACAGGTGCATCCCGCGGTTTCGGTCGCGCTGTCGCCGAGGAAGCCATTCGCCGCGGTGATAAAGTCGCCGCAACCGCTCGTTCCGTCGAAGCGCTCCAAGACCTTGTGGCACTTTCTCCCGAAGGCGTCGCGGCGATTCAACTCGACGTCACCAACCCCGAAGAGATCAAGCACAGCGTAGCCGCTGCCCAAGCACGCTTTGGCCACATCGACGTCCTCTTCAACAACGCTGGGATTGGCTATTTCGCTGCGGTCGAGGAAAGCCAGGAGGCGGAAATTCGACGAATGATGGAGATAAACGTTTTTGGTCTTGTCAACGTCACCAATGCGTTTCTTCCGGCCATGCGGGCGCGGCGCTCAGGTACCATCATAAACGTCTCGTCCGTCGGAGGCATCCGAGCTTTTCCGGCCGTCGGATGGTACTGCGCGTCCAAGTTCGCTGTGGAAGCTATTTCCGAATCGCTCTCGCAGGAATTGCAGCCGCTCGGTATTGACATCGTCCTCATCGAGCCCGGCCCGTTTGCGACGGATTGGGCTGGCAACTCAGCACATGAAGTACCACCGGACGGTGAAATCGCCGATTACGGCAATACGGCGGGTGGCCAGCGCGCGTCCTTCCGACAGAACGTCGGCAACGAGCCAGGGGATCCGGCAAAGGCGGCCGTGGCGATTGTCAATGTCGCTCATGACGAGGACAAGCCTCTGCGACTGCCGCTTGGCAATATCAGCTATGACGGCATTCTCGATAAACTCGAGCAGGTCCGTCAGGAGATCGCGAAGCGAGAAGCGGTCAGCCGCGCCACGGATCGGGATTGACGTTGTTCGGGTGGCTTCTGCGATGACGCTATTGGTGCGTATCGCGGAAAAGCAAGACGTCCTTTCAGATTCCCTATCAGAGCTTGAGGCCCGAGCGAGACTGGGAATCCAGTGACAAATGTCTCGCGGCGCTCGCCGGCTTCAAAGCGTGCCGTAGCCCGGGCGAGCCCATTAGAGCCGAGCTCGTCGTCAGCCGGAGGTGAGTAGACGGCGCTAGCGTCACGGCCGCTTATACCAAGGCGCAAACCATACCCGCCATTCGTCGATCTAGCTATTCGAGCCTTTTGGTTTCACCGCCTCCTGCCGGTCCGCGGCGGCGAGTGACGGGAGGCGATCTCCCACTTCTGCGATCAGCACGGGGGGCTGATCGCGACGGGCCGGTTGTGCGATCTGATTTTAGTTGGAAGGGGCTTGAGCCGCCAGTACTAACGCGTCGGACAGCTCCATGAAAAAACCGCCGAAGACAAAGCGCCGCGCCGAGGTCGGGTTGTAACGATTCTGCTATTTGTTTCCACGCGATTACCACACGATCACGAAAAAAGCCGGGTCCCGTGATGTTCTTCACGAGACCCGGAAGTCGGCCGGACAGCCGGCCTCTGGGAGAAAATGTGCCGTCTTAGGGCCTAGGTGAGTTTCCCGACCGACTTTTCGAGAATCGCCCATAATTCCTCACCATATTTTTCGCGCCAGCTTGTGTAGAAGCCGCCGTCGCGAAGTTTCTGCCTGAACGACTCGGTGTCGGGCTGATTGAATACAAGACCCTGTTTGGCCAGGACCTCTTTCAGGGACTCCGACAACTTGGCCATGTCTTGACGCTCATCGAGCGCTGCTTGATTGATGTTGCGGCTTACGACATCCTGCACATCCGCCGGCAGGCTTACCCAGTTGCGCTTGTTGGCAACGCAGAAGAACGCGTCCCACATGTGCCGGGTCAATGCGCAGTATTTTTGGACCTCGACAATATTTGCGGTCTTGATGTTGGCCAGCGAATTTTCCTGTCCATCGACGACCTTCGTTTGGAGTGCAGAATAGAGTTCGTTGAAGTTGATGGACGCCGGAGCTGCCCCAAACGTCTGGAACATAGAAGTCCAAAGCGCTCCGACTGGAACGCGGATTTTCATACCGGCGAGATCCGCGGGCGAGTTGACTGGATGCGTGCTGGTGGTGATGTGCCGGAACCCGTTGTCCCACATCTTTTCCATCGGGAGGAGATTCACCTTTTCGATGAGCTTATGCAGAGCGACACCGAGTTCGCCGTCCATCGTTTTCCAAACCGTATCATAGTCCGGGAAAATGAAACCGAGACCATAGATCGAGGCCGCCGGAACCATGGTGGACAGTACATTGATACCAGAGTTCAGGAACAGATCGATGCCGCCTGCTCTCACTTGCGACAGCATGTCCGTGTCGCTACCAAGCTGGTTGTTCGGGTAGACCTGCAGCTCAACCCGCCCGTTCGTCTCCTGTTGGATGCGCGTTGCCGCCTCCCTTGCGCGCGTGGTGATTGGATGGGTTTCGGCCAGGTTAAACGCGAACTTCAGGGAATATTCGGCCGCGGCAGCTCGCTTCATTGAAAAGCCGAGCGCGGTGGCGCTTAGACCTAGCGTCGTCGTCATCGTAAATGCGCGTCTTGTCAGGTTTACCATAGCGTTCTCCTCCAAATAACTCTGTGAATTTTGACTGGTCGATGCCGGACTAAAGGAAGCCGATCGAGAGCCACGGAACCGCAGCAACAACGGCAAGACCAATGGCCATGGCGACGATGTAACCGACGATCGGTTTCATGCCCGCATCGGGGCTGACCCGGGTAATTGCGCAGGCAGCGTAGTAGCCAACGCCGAAGGGCGGCGCGAACAGGCCGATACCCATCGCCAACACGACGACCATGGCGTAGTGCACCTGATGGATGCCCAACTGTTGAGCAACCGGAAAGAGCAAGGGTGCGAACAGGACGATCGCAGGTATCCCTTCGAGCACACTGCCAAGGATGATGAATATGACGATCGAGACGATCATGAATGTGACCGCACCCCCCGGAAGGCTTGAAAGGCTTTGTGCCAGAGCTGTCGAGAAGCCTGATTGCGTCAGGCCCCATGCCATCGCCGTGGCCGCGCCAATAATCAGAAGGATGGAACCGGATAGGCTCGCCGTCTCGACAAGCATCGGCTTGAGCCGGCGCCAGTCGAACTGACGGTAGAACACCAGACCCGCGACAACCGAGTAAGCAATGCCAATAGTCGAAACTTCTGTCGCCGTAGCGACACCTTCGATAACGGCTGAGCGGATAACGAACGGAAGCGCGAGGGCAGGGAGTGCGGTGACAAGCAGCTTACCGATCTGCCGTCGGCTTGCTCTCTTGGCTTGGCTCGAGTCGTCGTTGCGGCAGCGCCAGCGGACCAAGAAGCAGAGCGTTATCGCTAGAATGAGGCCCGGCAGAAGGCCGCCGGTGAACAATGCTGCGATCGATACCCCGGTCGCGGATCCCACCGTAATCAAGACGATGCTAGGCGGGATTGTTTCTGTCTGAGCACCGGTTGCCGAGAGAAGCGCGACAAGATCGCCCTCGTCTGCTCCGCGCGCCTTCATCTCCGGAAACAGGACCGGCGCGATAGCGGCCATGTCGGCAGCCTTCGATCCTGAGATCCCTGACACGAGATACATCGCGGCCACCAGCACATAGTGAAGCCCGCCGCGCACATGGCCAAGAAGGCTGGCGAGGAACGCAACCATCGCCCGCGCCATACCCGTCATCTGGATGAGCTGGCCGAGAAACACAAACAGAGGGATCGCGAGAAGGATCAGATGGCTGACACCCTCATCGATCCTGCCGACAATGATCAGAGGTGGCGTTCTGGTCGTCAGAATGAGGTAGCCGAATGTGGCGATCGCGAATGAAAAGGCGATCGGCACGCCGCCAAAGACACACGCTGCAACGCCGCCGACAAAGAAAATGAGAAGATTGAGGTTCCCAAGACCAACGAGCACGGGCTTCAGCGCCCAAAACAAGCAGAAGACCACTGCTATGGCAGCAACGGCACCGAGTGCGAGACGGAGATTCGAACTCTGCAGAAGCCGCAACACCGCGAAAACAAGCATCAAAGCGAAGCTCGTTGGCAGCGCCGAAGCGCGCCAAGAGTTCTGAATATTCATCGCTGGTGTCCAAACGTAGGACTCCTCGATGGCGTATTCCAGAGATGCGGGCAGGATCAGTACGAGGAAGGCAAGTGCCGCCGCAACCGAAACCAGTTCAACGAAGCGGCGCGTATCGCCCTTCAACGCGGTAACCAGGGCCGTCATGCGCATGTGTTCCTGCCGCTGAAACGCGACGGCCGAACCCAACATGGCAAGCCAGAGGAACAGGATTGAGGCTAGCTCGTCCGACCAAACCAGTGGCACGTGGAACACATACCGAGCGACGACGGCCGAGAACAGCAGAAGAATTTCGCAAAGCACTAGAAGTGCTACCGGTATCTCCAGGCCCTTTACCAAGCCGTGCTCAACCCTGCGTGCCATTGCAGCCAGGTTTGACGTGCTTGTCACTACATTCTCGATGGTTCGGTGAACAGTCATAGTGGCCTCCTCATTCGGCCACGCCTGCTCGTTTGCGTGCGTGTGCAGCGCAGTCGTCTATCCGTCAAAATCGATCCTCCCACTGCCGTTCACGCACTACTTCCTGCGGGAAGCTGACCAGCTTCCGTCCTCCCAAGTGCGTTTCAACGAACTTCGCGCCCAGCTTCTCTTGGCGTAGGTATAAGGTATGAGGTCATACCCATGTTGGCAAGCACTTTTTCTGCCGGCTGGGTGTCTTGAACAGGAACAAGTACGCCCGGGGTCGAGGCATCGATCGGTCACTCGACCGGTCACTGGATCGAGATCACAGACCCGGGCTCGATGGCCCTCAAACAGATCGAGCGGTTCCACTGGCTGGTGTGCACAAATGTCAGGGGATCTTGGAGCCGATTAGGCGTCCCGTTTGACGACGGGGGCAAGCCGCATCCTGTTCATCGCGCCGCCGCGATCGGATTTCTTGAAATCGGCGACCGATCGCCTGTGCCGGCTCGATGTCGCCACCGTTCCGTCCCTAGTCCTTCGGGAGCGGCGAACCTGGCGCGTGCTTGAACCCAGGACGTGCGCCGCCGACCTCAAAACGCCGGACGGCCTTATTGACCTTGCTGTTTTGACAAGTCGTCTCGCGCGCTTACCGCAGGTCAGCGGCCCTCTGAGTTTTCAGCGCCGCTAACTTCTTTCCGTAGATCGCTGCGTCGTCAGGGGCCTGTCCTCCGCCCGATGCTAATCCCTCTGGAGGGAGGGACGTCACACCGGACTTGAAAGTCCTGCTTTGCATCGGCTCCGGCTATGCCGCGGCTAGATAAAGCGTTGGCTCCTCTGAGCGGCTGGTCTTTGCCGGCCCACCGGCAATTTGGAACCTGGACAGCATCTCGAAAAGCGATGCTGTCTCCTTCGCGAGATTGTTCACGGCAGAGGTCGACTCTTCCACCAAAGCTGCGTTCTGCTGTGTCGGTGATTCAATCTTACCGACTGAGAAATTGATTTCCTTGAGCCCGTCCGCTTGAACGCGAGAAACCTGAGCAATGGCGTCGACGTTCTGATTGACGCTCTTAGTAGCGCAGGAGGTCAGAGACCTGGCGCAAAGGTCTGCGGCGGCGGCGAAAGAAATCAAGTCAATCAAAATATCCAACCTGCATATCAATGATGGGGTCCAGCGCGTGCAACAGGCCGGCAACGCTTTGGGCCAAATCGTTGTTCAGGTGCATGAGGCTATGACAAACATTCGGTCTTCTTCGGTCGAAATAGGCAATATCATCGTGTCATCGATGAAATCGCATCAGACGAACCTTTTGGCTTTGAACGCAGGCATTGAGGCGGCTCGGGCGGGGGGACTGGCCGTGGGTTCGCGGTTGCCCGATGACTTAATCCGCGGGCGCATCACACACACGGCTGGCGGATCTGCCACCTTCCGTAATCTCGGGCGGCCTGAATGGCCTCAGGCTGTCGCTCAGGGGCGGCGACGAGCAATCGTCCGCTTAGTCTGAGGATCAAGATATTATACCGCCAGCTGCGATCAATGCTTCCACCGTATCGACATCGTGCAACGCTGAAGTGCCGATATCGAAATCGACGAAGGGCACATTGGAAGCTCGGATAATATTTCTTGCGCCCAGATCGCCCTTAAGCCTCGCGACCTCGCCCAGGAGGGACCTGGGAAAGATCACGGGATTCCCGCGAATGTTCCCACAGGTCGCTCCGATAATCGATCGACCACCATAAGCAACGAAAGCCTCAATAAGCGAGTTTAAATCAGCCGTCGAAACCGACGGCATGTCGGCCGGCATAACCAGTGTTCCTTGCGCTGATCGAACTTGGGGCGTCATCATCCCGGTTATCAAAGAACTCGACATCCCGCTGGCGAAATCGGGGTTGTGCGCAATGCTGACTGGAAGGCCAGAGAGAGCTGAAATCAACTCCGGAGCTCGAAAACCGACGACAACAGTAACGGAACGAGCCCTGCTTTCACAGGCGCGCATGGCACTTCGCCTGACAAGTGGAATACCATCGAACAATGCCAGGAGCTTGCTATCTGTGGCGGTCCCAAAGCGACGTGCCTGTCCTGCGGCGAGCAGCACAACAGCCACCTCTGAAGGGTCCGTAGTCTTCTCCATATTGCCTCCTAGGCTCACGGCGCATTTACCTCGCCCACTACTATATCACTTGAGACTAGGAATGGGTCCGTTTCCGATTGAACGAAGCAACCGTTCTTACGGCGCGGAAAGCTTTCATTATTAGACCTGATACCCTATATATGTGGTATGAACCCAACCCATTCGCGCTCGTCGCCAGTCGCTATCCGATGAACAAGATCATAAAGATGCCCATGAATATTGCCTCCTCATCCGGTAATGAAAAGCCCTTGCTAATGCAGCGACAATCATCAGTTCGTCGAACGATGGAGATTGTATTCGAGACCTGGAACTTCTTGATACTTCGAGAAGCCTATTTTGGCGTGCGCCGGTTCGACAAATTTCAGCAGCGCTTGGGCATTCCGCGGCAGACGCTTTCGTCTCGACTGTCCAGCTTTGTGGCGAATGACATCCTGAGCACTGGAAAACGGCCGAACGAGCCGGGGCAACAATATTTCCTAACCGTCCGAGGAAAAGATCTCTTTCCGACGATGCTGTCGCTCATGGAATTCGGCGACAAGTGGCTGACGGGGGGCAACGAGCCCCCACTGAAGCTGATTCATAAAAGTTGTGGGTGTGAATGCCATCCCATCACGGTCTGCTGCGAATGTCTCGAACCCTTCACGGCAAAAGAGGTTGCGCCACGCGACGGGCCAGGCGCGGGGTATGCTCCGGTCGAAGCGCGGCCGACGTCTCGCAGAAGCTCGGATTCGACGCTTTTGGAAAGGGTGCGGCCCTGCTCAGTCGCGCGGACGCTTGGGATCATCGGCGACCGTTGGAGCTTCCTCATTCTACGAGAAGGCTGGTTCGGAGTTCGACGGTTCGAGGAAATGCGCGAGAACCTCGGCATTGCGACTAACATTCTCGCCGACCGCCTCGCCCGGCTCGTACAGGCGGGCGTATTGCGCAAGGTTCCTTATAACGGAGGCGAGCGCTTCGAGTATCGCTTCACCGAAATGGGCCTCGATCTGTACAAGCCCATGCTCGTCATGATGGCCTGGGGAGACAGGTGGCTCGCAGACGGCAAGCCACCGATGCGGCTTCGGCATAAGGCCTGCGGGCAGGATTTTTCCGCCATCGTGGTCTGCTCCGAGTGCAAGAAGCCCATCTCCTCCAAGGACACCGACTACATCCTAAGGTACCCGTTTGATCTTTGAAGGATTTGGCGTCCGATAAGGCATTTCTGAAATCAAACGACGCTCAGGGTTGAGGTGATGGGTCGAGAGGACGTATCTTCGAGCGCAGCATCTGGAAAATGCGCTCCGGCGTAACTGGCAGCGTTTCCACCGACACGCCGAGGTGAGAAAGCGCGTCCGAGACGGCGTTTGCGATCGCCGCCGGCGCGCCGATCGTGCCGCCTTCGCCCATGCCGCGAAAGCCGCCGATGTTGTTCGGCAGATCTGCTTCGATATGGACGATACCGATATCGGGAACGCTACTGGCAACAGGGACCAGATAGTCCGCAAAGCTCGCGGCAACTGCCTGCCCCTGGTCGTCGTGGACGATTTCCTCAAATAGGGCAGCACCGATACCTTGGGCCACGGCGCCTTGGACCTGTCCGTCCACGATCATCGGATTGATGATCTTGCCGCAATCCTCGGCCACGACATAACGCAGGATTTTCACGCTGTAGGTTTCCGGATCGACCTCGACCATCGCAAGATGCGTCGAGGAGCAGGCGGTTCCGAGATAGGGATCGTAGGTTTCAGAAGCCGTAAGATCCTCACGCTGGTCTCGTGGAATACGCCCCATCTGCGTATAGACCGCAGAAGCGATTTCCTTAATTGTCATGGTCAGGTTCGAGTTTCTGCTTGTAACGATGCCATCATGTATGTCGAGGTCCTCGATACTCTGCTCCATCAGGTAGGCGGCAGCGCGCAAGACCTTGGCTTTCACATTGCGAGCTGCAAGCGTGGCGGCGCCGCCGCCCAGGACCGCCGAACGGCTGGCATAGGTCCCACTGGACATAGGAACCAGAGAACTATCTCCATGCTTGATCTCAATATCCTCGAGCTTGCAGCCGAGCTCGTCAACAATGACTTGCGCCAGTGTCGTCTCAAGCCCCTGTCCGTGCGAGGAGATGCCGAATGCCGCGGTAATCGCGCCGGTGGCGTCGATTTCGATCTTCGAGGTTTCCGTTCCTGTGTTGATCGGCATCCCGGGCGCCACTGAGATACGCGAGCCGATGCCGGTCAACTCGGCATAGCTCGCCAGACCGATTCCGATCCATCGGCCCTCTTTCCTGGCTTTGTCTTTTTCGCGCAGGAGAGCGGGGTAATCCAAATGATCGCACGCTCCTTGGAGGCATTCATGGAAGGCTGACTTGTCCCAGATAATGCCGGAAGCAGTGCGATAAGGAAATTCTTCGGCTCGAACGAGGTTCTTGCGGCGGAACTCGACCGGGTCCATGCCGAGCTTGCGGGCCGCCATCTCGATGAGCCTTTCCATCGCGAAGGTCGAGGAAGGGCGGCCAACACCACGATAAGGACCGGTTGGTGGTTTTGGTGTGAGGACACCCTGGATCCGGCCTCGGTAATGCTCCATCCGATAGGGTCCGGGCAGGAAGCTGACGACCTGCACCGTCTCCAGTGCAGCAGTCCACGGGTAGATCGAGTAGGCTCCGACATCGCCGATAACGTCTGCGCGCAGGCCGATCAGCATGCCGTCCTTGGTTACCGCCAGCTCGGCCTCGATCAGTTCGTCGAAGGCCTGACTGGTCGCGGAAAGATCTTCCAGCCGATCGCTGATGAACTTGATCGGCCGCTTCAGCTTTCGTGCCAGCGCACAGACAAGGATTTCTTCGCCGTAGAGCGACCCCTTGCCGCCGAAGCTGCCTCCCACATCGGGGGCAACTACGCGCATGCGTGTTCCTGGGAGGTCGAGGCAGCCCGAAAGCACATCGCGGATCACGCCTGGAATATTGGAGGATGTATAAAGCGTGAGCGATTGTTTCCGGCTGTCCCATTCGGCGAGATAGGACCGGTTCTCCATGGCAGCGGCTGTCTTCCGCGTCATCCGGAACCTGCCTTTCACGGTGACCGCTGCGTCCTGGAATGCCGCGTCGACGTCGCCACGCTTGAACTCGCGGCGAATGATCGTGTTGGTGCCGGCCTCCTCATGCAGGAGGGGTGCATCGTCCTTCACCGCATCGACCTGTCGGATAGCGAAGGGCAGTGGCTCGTACTCGATAGTGATGTATTCAAGCGCGTCTTCCGCCGCGTACCGGCTTTCGGCCACAATGGCGACGACCGGCTCGCCTACATATCGAACTTTTCCGCGTGCGAGCGGCCATATGGGGGTGGCGTAATAACCAGGCATGCGCGAGGTCGGGATGGCCGGTTTGATCTCTCCTTCCAAGTCGCTCGCGTCATAGATGGCGACGACGCCGGGCACCGAGAACGCATCGCCGACATCGATGTTCAGGATTCGGGCATGTGGCTGGTCCGAGCGTCGCAATGCGACATGCAACATACCAGCTGGCGCCATGTCATCGACATACTGACCAACACCCGTCAGCAGACGTGGATCTTCGGTGCGCTTGACCCGCTTGCCGACAAGTTTGGGCCGCAGCTCGACGGAATGGTCCTGATGGCTCATTCGTAGAACTCCACACCCTTTCGCAACCCTTGCCACTGCGTGTCGTCGTGGCCGGAAATGATGGTAGCTCCCCCCTCCCGAAGAGCTTTCAGGCGAGCGAGTGCCTCTGCGGCCAGTTCAATGTTCCACGTATTTTTCGGAGCGATACCGGTATCGATGTTCGACTGGAGCGGCGCAGCATCCGAAGCGAGTATGAAGGAACCATCTTTTTCAAGATCGACACGGGCGACGGTCATTCCCGGGGTATGACCCGGCATCGGCAGTAAGACGATGCGCCCGTCGCCAAAGACGTCATGCTCCGCATTGAAGGTCTGGAAACCCTGCGGCTGGTCCCATTCTCCCCGAAGATAGCCAAGATTCTCTGCACCGCTTGCCGTTGCAGCCTGCGTCTCCGCCTCGTGGCAGAGGATCGTTGCGCGCCGAAAGTACGCGTTGCAGCCGCAATGATCGGGATGGAGATGTGAACAGATCACAACATCTATGTCCTTGGGATCGAGATCAAGAGTCTTCAACTGATGAACGACCGTCTGCTCAGGTGAAAAGATCGGAGTCATAACCTTGCTTAACCCGCCCCATCGCGCGCCTGGATCGATGGCGGCCTCTGGACTGCATCCGCTGTCGAACAGCGCGTTGCCTTGGGGATGGCGCACCAGGGTGGCGTGAACCGGCAACTCGATCGCTTCTTCCTTCGGTGCCCCGGGGACGTAGATGGACCGGCGCATACGGAGCCGGCCGCCTTCAAGAAAATGCATCTTCATCTCAGAGGTCCTCTCTCCCTAGCCAGTTCGCGGACGGCATTGACGATGTTTTCATATCCCGTACAGCGACAGATGTTCCCCGACAGCGCTTCCCTGATCTCCTCATCGGTTTCCAGCGGATGGTGGCGAAGAAGGTCGGTGATCGCCATGATGAAACCGGGCGTACAGAATCCGCATTGCAGGCCATGATGCTGGCGGAACGCTTCTTGGATTCGCCCGAGTTTATCGACGCTTCCCTGGCCTTCGATGGTTTCGATTTCGCTCCCGTCCGCCTGCACTGCAAGCGTCAGACAGGAGCGCGCACTCCTCCCATCGAGTGTGATGGTGCAGGCACCGCAAACGCCATGTTCGCACCCGACATGGGTTCCGGTCAGGCCAAGGTCCTGGCGCAGGAAGTCGCTCAGCAGCATTCGTGCTTCGATCGTGCGCGTCATACACACTCCGTTGATGCTGACGGTGATCGTCTTCTCACTCATCTTGCTTGAAGCCTTTCGTGGTTCGCGCGGCTCCAGGCGGCGCGAAGGGCTCGTTTGGCGAGGACGCCTGAGAGATGTCTACGGTAATCTGCAGAGGCATGGATATCCGTGTTGGGCATGAGAATTTGCGCGAGGCGATCCGCCACCGTATCGAGAACCGGCTCGGACACATCCGTCCCCTCGATGATGTCCTCAATCTCTTCGAGCCGCAGCGGGGTTTCACCAACGCCCATCATGCCAACGCGAACGTCAGACGCTATGCCATCTACACAACGCAGCGTCGTCGCAAAGCAGGCGAGCGCGAAGTCCCCGTGGCGCTTTGCAAATTCCTCAAAGCCCCATCCGGCATCTGGTTTCATCGCATCGAGATCGACGCCGATCACGAACTCATCTTGTTCGAGCGAATTGACCAGCGATCCGACAAAAAATTCGGCTGCAGGTATTTCGCGTACACCGCGCTGAGAGTAGGCGATGACTGTCCCATCGAGAAACCGTGTCATCATCGGCATCTCGGTCGCCGGATCCGCATGGGCGACGCTGCCGCAGAAGGTACCGCGGTTGCGCACCGTCATATGAGCGACGTGATGCATCGCCTCATGCACGATCGGCAAGTGTTGGCGGATGATCGCGTCTGTCGCGGTCATGTGATGGCGTACCGTCGCGCCGATCCTCACCCGATCTCCGTGCAGTTCGATCCGATCAAGGCCGGCCACCCGGTTGATGTCGATAACGATGGTCGGCTTCACCAATCGAAAGTTGATCATCGGCATGAGGCTTTGGCCCCCGGCGATGATCTTACCGTCTCCCTCGGCAGCGCCAAGTGCCGCGGCAACCTCATCGATCGTGGTGGGAGCGATGTAGTCAAACGGCGCGGGCTTCATGGCGTCTGCGACCTCACCTGCGATACTAACTTCCTCGACACGTATCTTCCTCCCCCGCGCAGTGCGGCTCAGCGCAATGCTATAATTTTCACTTGCATTATTAGACTTAAGATAGGAATGTCAAGCAATGTGATTTCGCCGCCGAGGGCGGCAACACCCAATCGTCAGGTGAGGAGATGTATCCATGGAAATGTCAGGCCAGCAGTTAATTCCGGCGACAAGGGAAGACGTATGGGCCGCACTCAACGATGCAGACGTGCTCAGAGTTTGCATTCCTGGGTGCCAGGAACTGGTAAAGTCTTCAGACACGGAAATGACCGCCGTTGCGGTTATGAAGGTCGGCCCGGTCAAGGCACGTTTCCAAGGGGCGGTAACGCTCTCCGACCTTGATCCGCCGAACGGGTACAAGATTTCGGGTGAGGGGCAGGGCGGCGTCGCAGGTTTTGCGAAGGGCGTCGCGACCGTGAAACTGGAACCGGCTGACAGCGGAACCGTACTCATCTACACCGTCGATGCACAGATCGGTGGCAAGCTGTCGCAGCTTGGTGGCAGACTGATTGATGTTACTGCAAAACAAATGGCGGGCCAATTCTTCAAGCGGTTCGCGGAAGAGATCCAGGCGCGGCAGGACGCGGCTGTTGACCCAGGCAGGTTGACCCCGCCGAAATCCGAAGGTGTCTCCCAGAAGGACGAAAGGTCCATTAGCACAGATCGCGCGCGGATAGAGGCAGCCTTTAGTCCCGGGCCGTCGCCTGCGGTTGCAGTCGCGCGCGCAGGTCCTTCGATGCCAATCCTAGCGTTTGTGGTGTTCGTGTCCGTGTTGGCCGCGTTGTGGGCGGTCTATGGCGGCCTGCTTCCCAGCCTTCTGCCGGCAGGTGATGACCGCGGTCGAATGTCTCCGGATCTGGCAAGCGCCGTGCAGTTGATAATGGCTGCGGCGATTGGCTACCTCTTTGGCGCCCGAGCTCGATAACAAGAACCACACGTCTGGCACAAAAAAGCCGGAACTGTCGTTCCGGCTTTTTCATTTAACTTGCACAAGAAGACTTCATGTACGCTGACTCCGGCGCTCGAGGAAAAGCTTGAGCTCGCCAAAAACGCCACGCCTGAACATCATTACGCAGATCACGAAAAACAGGCCGATGATGAAGGTGATAGGCAGGCCGCTGGTCGACAAGAAGTGCTCCAGGCCGACGACCAGGGTCGAACCCACGATCGGACCGATCAGCGTTCCCATGCCCCCAAGCAGCGTCATCAGAATGACTTCGCCGGACATGTGCCAGGTGACATCAACCAAAGAGGCAAGCTGGAAAGCGATCGCCTTCATCGATCCGGCAAGGCCCGACAGCGCAGCAGACAAGGTAAACGCGATGAGCTTGTAACGGTCTGGCTTGAGGCCGAGCGAAGTCACGCGGGTTTCGTTTTCGCGGATTGCTGAAAGGGTGTGGCCGAAGGGCGAATTGACCGCCCGCCAGATGATCACGAGGCCGATGACCGTACCGCCGAGCACGGTGTAGTACATGGCCGTGATGTTTCGCAAGTCGATCATGCCGAGCAGGTTGCCGCGTGGCACAGCCTGAATGCCGTCCTCTCCGCCGGTAAACGGCATCTGCACGGCCATGAAATAGACGAGTTGTGCAAGGGCCAGCGTGATCATTGCAAAATAGATCCCGTGCCGCCGGATGGACAGCGCGCCGAACACGAGGCCAAGCACGGCCGCAAATGCGGTTCCGGAAAGCACGGCCAGTTCGAAGGGCAAGTGCCAGACTCTTGCGGCGTGAGCCGCGATATAGGCGCCGCCGCCGAAAAATGCCGCGTGGCCAAAGGAGAGTAAACCTGCGTAGCCGAGCGCCAGATTGAATGCCGCTGCGAAAAGCACGAAGCACAGAATCTTGATCAGGAATAGCGGATACGTCACCAGCGGGGCGATAAGCAGGATCGCAGCGACCGCGACCAAGAAGAGAAAACATGTTGGTCTAGCAAATCCGCGTGCGGCAGCGGGACTGGACATAGTGGTACCGTTCATCGTCACGCCTCGCGACTAAACAGGCCTGCCGGCCGGATGAGAATTACCAGCACCATGACCACGAAGACCGCGATCGAGGATGCTGCGGGATAGAAGGTCTTGGTGAGGCCCTCGATGATGCCGAGGCCGAGGGCCGTCACGATAGCGCCACCGATCGATCCCATGCCGCCTATGACGACGACGGCGAAGACAACGATGATGATGCTTGAACCCATACCGGGGCTTACCTGATAAAGCGGCGCTGCAAGGGCGCCCGCAAAGCCGGCAAGGCCGACGCAGAAGGCGTAGGTCAGGGTGAGCATCAGGGGCACGTTGATCCCGAAAGCTTGAACCAGGGCCGGGTTCTCGGTGGCAGCCCGCAGGTAGGCGCCGAGCTTCGTGCGCTCGATGGCAAGCCATGTCAGGATGCAGATGACAAGCGAAACCACGATGACCCATGCGCGATACATCGGCAGAAACATGAAGCCCAGATTGATGCCGCCGGTCAACGCCGCAGGCACGGGATAGGGCTTGCCTGCCGCGCCGAAGACATGGCGGAACAGCCCTTCCAGCATCAGCGCGATGCCGAAGGTGAGGAGAAGGCTGTAGAGGTGATCCATCCGATAGAGCCGCTTCAGCAACAGCCGTTCGACGAGGACACCGAAAATGCCGACCACGATGGGAGCGGCAATCAGAGTTCCCCAATATCCAAGCCCCAGGCGGGAAAGAAGATACCAGGCAACGAAGCCACCAAGCATATAGAACGCACCGTGTGCAAAGTTGATCACATTGAGCATGCCGAAGATGATCGCAAGACCGAGGCTCAGCAGCGCGTAGAACGAGCCGTTGATCAAGCCAAGCAGTAATTGGCCGAGAAGGACGGGCAGCGGCACCCCAAGAAAATCAGTCATCGGATTTTACCTGTTTTATGATGCACTTCACCGTCACACCCCCAGATACCGGTTCAGCCGGTCCATGTTGGCGTCAAGCGCGCTATTGGAGATTTCGTCGACGACCTTGCCCTGATCGAGCACGAAGTGGCGATCGGCAACCGACGCTGCGAAGCGCAGATTCTGTTCAACCAGAATGATCGTCATGCCGCGGTCCTTGAGAATGCGCAACGCGGCGCTGATCTCCTCGATGATCACGGGGGCAATACCTTCCGTCGGCTCGTCGAGGAGGATGAAATCGGCTCCGGTGCGCAAAATCCGGCCGATCGCCAGCATCTGCTGCTCGCCGCCTGAAAGACGCGTTCCGGGCGTGCTATCGCGCCCCTTCAGGTTCGGAAAGAGGGTGTAGATCTCCTCCACGCTCATACCACCCGATTGCCAGGCGGGCGGAAACATGAGGTTTTCGATGACGTTCAACCTTGAGAAGATTCCGCGCTCCTCCGGGACGTAGCCGATGCCAAGACGAGCGACCTTGTGAGCCGGGACCTTCAGGAGGTCGTTGCCCTTATAGGTGCTCGCGCCGGTACGTTTGCCGACGACGCCGATCAGGCTTCGCAATGTAGTCGTCTTGCCGGCGCCATTGCGGCCGATAAGGGTGACGACCTCGCCTCTTCTGACATTGAAGTTAACGCCGTGCAGAACATGACTCTCGCCATACCAGGCTTCGAGATTGCTGACGTTCAAGAGTGCAGGTTCAGCCATGGGCGCCTCCCATATAGGCTTTGCGAACTTCCGTATTAGTCGAAACCTCTGAATAGGTTCCCTCCGCAATCACCTCGCCACGGCGGAGCACCGTGATCGTGTCGGATAGGTCGGCGACGACGCCGAGGTTATGCTCGACCATCAGTACGGTACGGCTTTTTCCGACGTGTCGGATCAGCGATGCCGTTCTGCCAATGTCTTCCGTTCCCATGCCGGCCATCGGTTCGTCGAGCAGCAGAACTTCCGGTTCCAGCGCCAGCGTAGTTGCCAGTTCAAGGGCGCGCTTGCGTCCGTAGGACAGTTCGCTCGCCTTCGTCCGCGCCTTTTCGGCAAGGCCGACGCTTTCGAGAAGGGAGAGCGCCTCCTCGTTGAAGCGCTTCAGACACCGGTTGGACTTCCAGAACGAGAACGTCTCACGCTCGCGGGCCTGAAGCGCCACCCGCACATTTTCGTGCGCGCTCAGGTGTGGAAATACCGACGAGATCTGGAACGAGCGAACGAGCCCAAGCCGCGCGATGTCGGCAGGCGCCATGTCAGTGATGTCGCGGCCCTTGAAGAAGATTTGCCCCGAACTCGGGGAAAGGAACTTGGTCAACAGGTTGAACAGCGTGCTCTTACCGGCTCCGTTAGGGCCGATCAGCGCGTGGATCTCTCCCCGCCTGATCCGGATATCGACGTTGTTCACGGCGACGAAGCCGCCGAACGAGCGCGTCAAATTGCGCGCCTCGATTATGGGTGCGTTCTCCGGCACGGATCCTCCCTATCTGCTCGATTTCCTCCAGTGGCGTCAGACGATGACTGCCACGCGCCTCTCCTCGCAAAAGGCAATTTCAGAAAAACATATAAAGTCTAATAATGCAAGCTTGCATAACTGTGAAATTCTGTCTATCTTACTCTGCAAGCCCACCATGGCGCATCATATGTCGGCGTCTGGCTTATGCTAGGTATGATAGAGCAAGTTAATTGTTGGCGCTCGCGGAGGAGCTTCAGCGCCAGATCAGGGAGGATGGAATGATGAAACGTCTACGAATTTTGCTGTCTTGCGCCGGGGCTATCGGCGCTATGTGCGTTCAGGTCCAGGCCCAGGATTCAGGGCCGATCCGGATCGGTGTCCTGACCGACGTTAGCGGCCAGTTCTCGCACGAGGCCGGCGAGGGGGCGATTGCCGCCGTCAAGATGGCGGTCGAGGATTTTGGTGGCAAGGTCCTCGACCGTCCGCTGGAAGTCGTCGTCGCGGACCATCAGAATAAGCCGGAGGTGGCGGTGGCCACGGCCCGCGAATGGTATGGCTCGCAGGGCGTGACGATGATCAACAACCTGATCAATTCGGGCATAGCTCTGGCTGTCACGCAGGTTGCCAAGGATGAGGACAAGATCGCCATCGTCAACGGCTCCGGTTCGTCACGCCTGACGAACGACGGCTGCACGGCGAACAGCATCCACTACTCATATGATACTTATGCGCTCGCCAACGGCACCGCCAACGAACTGATCCGGGAAGGCAAGAAGAACTGGTACTTCCTGACTGCCGACTACGCCTTCGGCCATGCGCTCGAGGCGGATGCAACCCAGATCGTCAAGGCAAACGGGGGAACCGTTTCCGGCGCCGTCCGCTATCCGATCGAGACTGCCGACCACAGTGCCTTCATGCTGCAGGCGCAGGCATCGCCCGCCGATGTCGTCGCCATGGCCGGTTCCGGTACGACCTTCGTGAATGCGGTCAAATCCGCCGCTGAATTCGGGCTTGCCTCGTCTGGCAAGACAGTTGCCGGCCTGCTGGTCTGGGATACGGACGTCCATTCCCTCGGGCTCGAAACGGCGCAGGGCATGATCCTGACGAACGCCTTCTACTGGGACCGCGATGACGAGACCCGGGCTTTCGCCAAGAAGTTCGAGGCGCGCGTCGGTCGTCCGCCGCATATGGGCGACGCAGGAGACTACTCCTCGACCATGCACTACCTGCAGGCCGTCAAGGCCGCCGGCACGACGGACACCAAGAAGGTTATGGCTAGTATGAAGGAGACGCCGATCAACGACTTCTTCGCAAAGGGCGGCAAGATCCGCGAGGACGGCCGGATGGTGCATGACATGTACGTTTACCAGGTAAAGACGCCGGCCGAATCCAAGAGCGAATGGGATCTGTTGAAGCTTGTCACGACCATTCCCGGCGACAAGGCGTTCCGCCCGCTTTCCGAGAGTCAATGCCCTCTGGTCAAGAAGTGAACGAAATGGAGTGCCCGGCTTTCTTGCGCCGGGCACTCCCACCGCGATCGCCCGCTAGTCCGGGGTCAGCAGGGAAGAGAAGAGCAGAAATGAGTTATATTCTAGTGGAGAAATCCGACGGTATAGCCACCGTCACACTGAATCGGCCCATGCAGCGCAACGCTGTGACCTATTCGATGTGGTGCGAGCTTGCGGAGCTATTTCGTCAGTTCGACGGTGATTCGGATATTCGCGCTATTCTGTTGATGGGTGCGGGAAGCGATTTTTCTGCCGGCGCTGATATCAGCGAATTCGAGACGGTCCGGGGGGGAGTGGAGGAAAGCACACGCTACGAGGTCGCCGTCGATGCGGCGGGTGACGCCATCTACGAGGTCTCCAAGCCCACGGTTGCGGTTGTGCGCGGTTATTGCCTGGGTGGTGCTGCACATCTTGCCATGTCCTGCGATTTTCGGATCGCGGAAGAGAGTGCCACCTTCGGCATTCCCGCCGCCCGCCTGTCGATCGTCTATGGCGTCTCCGCGACCCGCAAACTGTTTTCGCTTGTCGGCGTCAGCGAGGCAAAACGAATTCTATACTCGGCAAGTCGATTCACTGCGCGCGACGCGCTTGCCACCGGTTTCATCGACGAGCTTGCATCGGATGCGCACGCGGCTGCTCTGGAACGCGCCAATGCCATGGCATCCAACGCTCCCCTGACGATCAGGGGTGCCAAGTTCATCCTCAACGGCTGTGTCCGGGGGGATCTCGACCTTGTCGAGGCGGAAACACTGATCGACAAGGCGAGTTCAAGTCACGACTACGCCGAAGGACGCAAGGCGTTCGGCGATAAGCGCTCGCCGCGGTTTCTGGGCCGATAACGGTTTTTGGCCTCATTCACCAATTCGCTGCGAAGGCAGCAATTCAAGTATCAAGGAGACAATGCAATGGAGACCAATCTCAAGGGCAAGGTGGCGTTGGTCACGGGCGGTGGCCGGGATGTCGGAGGCGATATCGCACGCGCTCTCGCTGCCGAAGGCGCCGTCGTCGCGGTGAACTACAGCCGTTCCAGGGGTGAAGCTGAGGCCGTTGTCACATCCATCGAGGCGGGCGACGGAAAGGCGAAAGCCTACCAGGCTGACATCAGCGACAATGCCCAGGTCAAGGCGATGATCGCCGCGGTCACGGCGGACTTTGGCACGGTCGACATTCTCGTCAACAATGCCGGTTACGTGAAGTACCAGCGGTTCGTGGACTCGACCCCGCAAGACTGGAAGCAGCAGATCGACGTGTGTCTCTACGGCGCGATCAATTGTTGCCATGAGGTGGCGCCGCTGATGATCGCGCAGAACTCCGGCCGCATCATCAATCTCGTCGGCGACAGCTCCCGTATCGGCGAAGCCAATCTTGCACTCGCCGCCGCGGCGCGCGGCGGTACGATCGCGCTCGGCAAGTCGCTGGCTCGGGAATTTGGCCGCAACAACGTCACCGTCAACACGGTCTCGCTCGGCCTGATCGAGACCTCCCATTCGGACCCGGAATTCCTCGAGAAGAACCGGGAGAAGATCGTCAAGGCCTATCCGTTGCGCCGTATCGGCAGGCCCGAGGATATCGCCCCAATGGTCACCTTCCTCGCTTCGGAGACATCGTCCTGGGTGACGGGCCAGGTCATCAGTGTCAACGGCGGCTTTTGCATGGTCTAACGGGAGGATTGGGAGGAGCCAAGATGATACGTTACGATTTGATCGCGCCCGTCGGCGAAATCCTTCGGCGGAATGCGCGCCTTTATCCTGAAAAAATGGCGTTCGAGGATAGGATCCGTTCGGTTTCCTATCCGCGGCTCGATGCGGAGACTGAAGCCCTGGCTTCCCACCTCGTCGCTCGTGGACTTCGGCAGGGGCAGGCCGTCGCGATATTCCTGCCGAATTCCGTCAACTGGGTGGTCGCCTGCCTCTCCGTCGTGCGCGCAGGCGGCATCTGCGTCCCGGTAAGTATCGAATCCACGGAAGCCGAGCTTGCATACCGCATCACCGACGCCGGGTGCGCGGTGCTCGTTGCGCTGCCGGACAAACGGACGATGGCGGACGCGGTCTTGTCCCGGCTCGACAGGCCTGTCCTCGTGATCGAGGCGGACCCGGTCTCCGGATTTTTAGGGATGGAGCGGCCGCAGTCGTCCGGTTTCGAGGACGACCGGGATGTCGATCGGCCGGCCTATATCGTCTACACGTCGGGAACGACCGGGCAGCCCAAGGGCGTTCTTCTCTCGACACGATCCATGCTGTGGGTGACAGCCGCCTGCTGGGCGCCCATCGCGGGGATGAACGAGAACGACGTCGTCCTCAATACGCTTCCGCTCTATCATTCCTATGCGCTCAACATCGCGGTCCTCTCCATCATCGCGCTTGGCGCCAGCGAATACATCATGGAGAAATTCTCGACCACGCAGGCGACCGAACTGCTACGGTCGGGACGCTTCACGTTCATGCCCGGCGTGCCGACCGTCTTCCACTATTTCCTCTCCGCATGCCAAACAAGCGGCGAGAAACTGCTGTCGTCGGTTAGGCTTTGCGTGTCGGCGGGTGCCATCCTTCCCGGCACGCTGAACAACGACTTCGAGGAATTCTTCGGCGTCGCCCTGCTCGACGGTTACGGCATTACCGAGACTTCCACGATGGTGATTATGAACTGGCCCGGCCGCTGGCGCGTGTCAGGTTCCTGCGGCCTGCCGCTACCCGGCGTCACAGTCCGATTGGTCGATCCTAAAACCGGCCTCGACGTTCCGGTCGGCAGCGAGGGCGAGCTGATCTGCAAGGGGCCGAACCTGATGCAGGGTTATCACAATAAACCACAGGAGACCCAGAAAGCCGTTGTCGACGGCTGGTATCGCACAGGCGATCTCGCAAAGTCCGATGCGAACGGCTTCCTTACGATCACCGGCCGCCTGAAGGAGTTGATCATTCGCGGCGGGCAGAACATCGCACCAGCCGAAGTCGAGGAGACGATCCTGCTCGATCACACGGTCGTTGACTGCGCCGTCATCGGCATGCCGCATATGATGCTCGGCGAGGTTCCGGTGGCCTGTGTCGTTCTCAAGGATGCCGAGGCTTTCGATCAGGCAGCCCTCCTTACCCACTGCAAGGAGCGCCTGTCTGCCTACAAGGTTCCTGATCGCATCTACATCGTCGACGAAATACCTCGGACGGGATCCGGGAAGATCCTGCGCGTGAAGCTGCGCGAAAGCCTGCCTGCCGCGTGAGGGAAGTGACAGAGGAGATTTGCATGAACCCTTTCATATTCACCACAACGCCGCAGATCGTTTTCCGGCCGGGTGCAGCTGCCGGGATCGGCGACATCGTCAAGAAGAAGCTGGGTGAGCGCGTCCTGTTCGTGACCGACGCCGGTCTGCGGAGGCTCGGGCTTTGCGATCCGGCTCTGGCCTCGCTTGCAGCCTCGGGTATCGAGGTGACCGTGTTCGACAGTGTCGAAGCCGATCCGTCTCTCGCGACCGTGATGGCGGCATCGGACATGGCGCGGCCAGCGGGTGTCACCGGCATTATCGGTTTCGGCGGCGGGTCTTCGCTTGACGTTGCCAAGGTCGTGGCTCTTCTCTGCGGATCGGGCGAGGATATCGACGAGGCCTGGGGTGTCGGCAACGCCAAGGGGCCTCGCCTGCCTCTGGTGCTTGTGCCGACCACTGCCGGGACCGGATCCGAGGTCACGTCGGTTTCGATCATCACCGTCGGCGGGGACGAGAAGCGCGGCGTATCGTCGCCAATCATCCTGCCCGATATCGCGATCCTCGATGCCGATCTGACGATCGGCCTTCCCGCCCATATCACGGCGGCTACCGGCATCGACGCCATGGTGCACGCGATCGAATCCTATGCCTCGAAAAGCGCCAACAACAATCCGCTGTCGAAGATGCTGGCGCGCCAGGCGCTTCAGCTGCTGGGCGCGAATATCGAGAAGGCCGTGTCCGACGGTCAAGACCGCGCCGCGCGCGGTGCGATGCTGCTTGGCTCGATGCTTGCCGGGCAGGCCTTCGCGAACTCCCCAGTCGCCGCCGTACATGCGCTGGCTTATCCGATCGGTGGGACCTTCCATATCCCCCATGGCCTATCCAACGCATTGGTTCTTCCGCATGTTCTGCGGTTCAACGCACCCGATGCCGCATCGGTTTACGCGGAAATCGCCGCCGATGCATTTCCGGATCTTGTGTCGGAACGGGAGGATGAGGGTCGTTGCGGCGCCTTCATCGAGCGGCTTGCCGGACTGTCGGAAAAGCTCGGGCTTCAGTCACGGCTTCGCGACGTCGGCATCGGCGAGGAGCATCTTGCGGTCATGGCGCGCGACGCCATGAAGCAGACGCGCCTCCTCGTCAACAACCCCCGCGAGGTGAGCGAGAGGGATGCGCTCTCGATATACAGGGCGGCCTGGTAATGGCGAAGCGCGAAACTCCCTCACGACGCTCTGATTACAAGGTGTTCCGCACGACCGGCCTACGCTGGTCGGACAACGACACCTACGGGCATATGAACAACGTGGTGCATTACACGCTCTTCGATACCGCGGTGAATGCCTTTCTCATCGAAAACGGCGTGCTCGACATCAAGGCTGGCACCGAGGTGTTTCTCGTCGTGGAGACGGGCTGCCGCTACCATGCCGAAATGACATTTCCCGATCAGGTGACGGCAGGCATTCGGGTGGCGAGGTTAGGCAGTTCGTCGGTTCGCTACGAGATCGGCCTGTTCCGTAACGATGAAGACGTGGCCGCAGCCGAAGGTTTTTTCATCCATGTCAACGTCGACCGCCTGTCGCGCCGACCGGTTCCGTTCGGTGACAAGGCCAGGGAGCTGCTTGAGCCGCTTCTGGTCGAAGCATGACTTTTGTTCAAACAAGGATAACCCCATGGCAGTTCCCACTCTCAAGGATCCATCGCTGCTGCGCAGCCAGTGCTTCATCGGCGGAGAATGGCACGACGCCGACGACGGCAGGGTGATCGATGTCACGAATCCCGCTGACGGTTCCGTCGTTGCAAGCGTTCCCCGAATGGGGGCCGGTGAAACCCAACGCGCCATCGAGAGTGCCGAACAAGCGCAGTCCGGATGGAGGGCGCTTTCCGGAAAGCAACGCGCTGCCGTCCTGCGGAAATGGTTCGAGCTTCTGATCGAGAACCAGGACGACCTTGCCGCCATCATGACGGCCGAGCAGGGCAAGCCGCTTCCTGAGGCCCGGGGCGAGATCGCCTATGCGGCATCCTACATCGAATGGTTTGGCGAAGAGGCCAAGCGTGTCTACGGCGACACGATTCCGGCTCCGACGTCCGACAAGCGCATTGTCGTCATCAAACAGCCGATCGGGGTTTGCGCGGCGATCACGCCATGGAATTTCCCGGCAGCGATGATCACTCGGAAAGTCGGGCCAGCTCTGGCGGCAGGCTGCACCATGATCATCAAGCCGGCGAGCCAGACGCCACTTTCGGCGCTTGCTCTCTGCGTTCTGGCGGAACGTGCAGGCGTGCCGAAGGGCGTGCTTTCCTGCGTGACGGGGTCGGCTGGCGACATCGGCGCCGAACTGACGTCCAACCCTGCCGTTCGCAAGCTCAGCTTCACCGGTTCGACGGAAATCGGCAAGGTCCTGATGGTCCAGTGCGCGGCAACCGTGAAGCGGACCTCGATGGAGCTTGGCGGAAACGCGCCCTTCATCGTCTTCGACGACGCCGATGTGGGGGCCGCCGTCAAAGGCGCGATCGCCTCGAAATACCGCAACGCCGGCCAGACTTGTGTCTGCGCCAACCGTTTTCTCGTCCAGAGCGGCATATACGACACGTTCGTGGCTCAGCTATCGGACGCGGTATCCCAATTGAGGGTGGGGAATGGATTTGCATCCGGTGTGCAGATCGGCCCGCTGATCGACGAGAAGGCGGTCGCAAAGGTCGAGGAGCTTGTGTCGGATGCCATCAGCCAGGGCGGCAGAGTGGTTGTGGGCGGCGGCCGGCATGCGCTAGGCCACAGCTTTTACCAGCCGACGGTGATCGCCGACGTCTCGCCGGAATCCCAGATCTTCGGCGAGGAGATTTTCGGGCCGGTCGCGCCGCTTTTCCGTTTTGAAACTGAAAGCGAGGCAATTCAGCTTGCCAACAAAACGCAATTCGGGCTTGCCGCCTATTTCTACGGCTGTGACATTTCCAGGATCTGGCGGGTCGCAGAGGCGCTTGAGGCCGGCATCGTCGGCATCAACGAAGGAATGATCTCGACCGAGGTCGCGCCGTTCGGTGGCGTGAAGGAAAGCGGAAACGGTCGCGAGGGATCCAAGTACGGAATGGATGACTATCTCGAGATCAAATATCTGTGCATGGGGGTCTGAAGAATGACGAGACTTGTTTTCATTGGCCCGCCCGGCGCTGGGAAAGGGACCCAGGCGGAACGGCTTATACGTGAGCGAGGCTTGCTGCACATCTCGACCGGTGATCTGCTTCGCAACGCGATCAAGGCACAAAGCGCACTCGGCGTTCAGGCGAAAGCCGCCGTCGATTCGGGCAGATTGGTGCCGGACGAGGTCGTCATAGGTCTCGTGGAAGAAGGCCTTGAAAATGCTGTCGGCAGGGCTGGCTACATCCTCGATGGTTTTCCGCGGACGGTCGCACAGGCGAGCGCACTAGAGGCACATCTTGCCGAGAAAAATCTGCCACTGGACCACGTGATGCTCTTCGACATTCCTCTCGAACTGCTTGAAGCTCGCATCAAGTCGCGGTCGGAGCAGTCACTGGAGGCTGGAGGAAGCAGCCGCTCAGATGACAATCCGGAAGTCTTAAAGCGAAGGGTAGAGGAGTTTATCCGCGCAACGGCGCAGTTGTCGCCATTTTACGAGCAACGCGGACTTCTGCGCCGGATCGACGCAAGGCAGGACGTCGAGGCGGTCGCTGCGGCCATTGCTTCGACCATAGGCGGGTGAGCGTCTCGTTAGGAGAGAAATGTGACCTATCGCTGGAGGAAGCCATGGCGGCGCGGGACCCGATGACGGACCCTGTCGTCCCCGCGATAGGCCTCTCGACAGACGAGCCTCTTGAAATTTTGCGTTATGCTCACGCCTCGGTCGAGGCGGGGATAGCGACCGCCCTGGTGACCTTGGTCGAGATCCACGGCGGCTCGGCACGCCCGCTCGGCTCGCAAATGGTCGTCAGGGCGGATGGACTCTATTGCGGCTTTGTTTCTGGCGGTTGTACAGAGAACGCCGTTGCAGCAGAAGCATTGGAGGCCTTGCAAAACGGGCATGATCGCTTCCTCCGGCTCGGCGAAGGGTCGCGGTTTTTTGATATCGTTCTTCCCTGCGGAGGAGGGATCAATCTCGCTATCCACCGGCTGCGGAGCGTCAAAGAATTGGAGGAGGTGATCGGTGAACTAGAGCTAAGACGGGGAACAGCTCTCAGATATAGTCCCGCCTCGGAGCGACTATCCGTCGACCGTCGGTTCCGTGGTGTGTCGCAGTAGGATCGTGAAGATTTCGTCATCGCCTACCAACCGACTACCAGACTGCTCGTTTTTGGCCGTTCGATCGAAGCGACGGCAACGGCAGACGCCGCGCGCGCCGCCGGCATAGACATTCATCTCGTCGACGGCCAGATGACGGCCAGTTCTTTAAAGTCGTTGATCGATCCATTTACCGCGGTCGCATTGCTCTATCACGACCTTGACCGGGAGATACCGCACTTGCGGCTCGTGCTCGACAGCCGGGCCTTTTATATCGGAGCTTTGGGAAGTTTGCGCACACACGGTAGGCGGATCAAGGCTCTGGCCGACGACGGCTATAGCGAGGCCGATATCGACCGGATCAAAGCTCCGATCGGAATTTTCGGGAAAGCCAAGAGTGCGTCTTCTCTGGCATTGTCGATCGTCGCAGACGTCGTGGCGGCGAGAATGTCTGCAAAATTCCAGACATGAAATACGGTCGCCCCAGCGAGATGTTACCTGAAGAAGGACGCGCCGACGTGCTATGCGAGCGGTCGTAACAGGCTTGACGAGCCGACTTCGGCGCAGCGCTCTGTTCACAGCGCGCTCACGGAGCCCGAATAAGGTCACCGCTTTAGGGGTCACGAACCCCTCGGCTCTCGATAATACCCTCCATGGCTTGCGCCGTCTCAGAGTCTGACGAAGCCTTCATCCACCACTGTGTTGCTGGGCGGGTGCCCCTACGCGCCGGCTCTGCGCGTCTCGTAGGGGAGGTCCGGTTTCCCCTGTTGGTTCGGCCGATTCGGCGACGGGAGGGTTGGCGGAGAAGAAGCAGACCGGAAACGATGCTGCATCTAGTTCTCGAATGGGATCAATTGCGCTAATGAACTTGATTTGGCTGCAGTTGGCACGTGGAAAGACCTCAGCGAGCGCCAAAAATATTCCCAAAGACAAATTCACCATCCCCACTCACCGCATAGTGGCGCTACTTGACTCACTTTTGATCGTCACCTCGGCGCCATTGACATTTGTGGCCGCCTTTCATCCGATTGCCCATTGAGCAAACTTTACAAGATAGCTTGCACTATTGAACTTTGTGGTCTAGCTTCTCTTGGCGCTCGACGAGCCTGACAGTCAGGCGAAATCCAAAAGGGGAGGAGAGTTCTGCGCGTTTCGCCTGAGGTGGCGATGGGCAGGTTGCCCGTCTTGTGGGCGAAAAGCGTCATATTCTCATCACGGCGAGGGGGTCGTGCGCGTGAATGACATTGTGTTTGCAACTGGGAGAGAGGCGACATGTTCGAATGCACATCGGCCGTCGTAAGAGGCAAATCGCAGCCGTTCGAAATTACAAAACTGGAGCTCGAAGATCCGCGACCCGATGAGGTTGTGATCGAAGTCGTCGGAGTTGGCGTATGTCACACCGACATAGTTGTTCGAGACCAATATTACCCGACACCGTTGCCTGCTGTCCTTGGACACGAAGGTGCGGGCGTTGTGCTCAAGGTCGGGTCCGCCGTAACTAAAGTGGTGCCCGGCGATCACGTGGTGCTAGCATTTGGTTCATGTGGCAAGTGTGAGAACTGCCAAAAAGGTGAGGCGGGCTACTGCCTCGAATTCTTCGGTTATAATTTTGGCGGCGGCCGGAGTGATGGTTCGACGCCTTATCACTGCTGCAACGGAGAGCGCGTCAGCGGTTGTTTCTTCCGCCAGTCTTCGTTCGGCACGCATGCACTTGCTACGGAGCGCAACGTCGTCAAGATCGATAAGAGTGTTCCGTTGGAAATCATGGGCCCTTTGGGGTGTGGCATCTCAACGGGCGCCGGCACGGTTATGAATGCGCTTCGCCCTGTTGCCGGGACAAGCATCGCAATATTTGGGGCCGGCTCCGTTGGTCTCGCCGCCGTTATGGCCGCCAAAGTTGTTGGCTGCATGACGATCGTAGCCGTCGATCTCAATGATGGGCGGCTCCAATTGGCGAAGGAGTTGGGAGCAACCCATGTGATCAACGGCCGGACCGGCGATGTCGTAAAAGCCATACAAGAATTGACTGGCGGACTCGGTGTCCAATACTCACTCGAGTGCACTTCTATCCCAGCAGTTTTCCGACAGGCCGTAGATTGCTTACGACTAACGGGAGTTTGCGCCCTGGTCGGAGCCGCTGCTCTGGGCACGGAAGTGACGTTTGACATGAACAACATTCTTTTTGGGCGCACCATTCGCGGGGTGATTGAAGGAGAAAGTGTACCTGACACCTTCATTCCTCAGCTCATCGAGTTGTGGAAGCAGGGACGGTTCCCCTTCGACAAGCTTATCGAGTTCTATGACCTCGACGAAATCAACGAAGCTTGTGCTGCCTCGGAGAGCGGCAAAGTACTGAAGCCTGTTCTGCGCCCGCGGAAGTCCGCCTGATTCCTACTTCATTGAATAGGAGCGAAGCCTATGAATTTTGACAGTGATTATACAATGACGATCGGCGGCGTGGCCGTTTCCGCCGCCAAGACCGCAGCTGTGCTCAACCCGGCGACCGAGGAGATCATCGCCCAGGTACCCTCTGCAGGCCGCGAAGAACTCGACGCGGCAGTCGTAGCGGCCCGCGCGGCATTTCCCGGATGGAGCAACAGGCCGCCAGCCGAACGCCAGGCGCTTGTGGCGGCGATTGGCGAGAGGCTAGAACAGCACAAGGAGGAGCTTATGCGCCTTCTAACTCGCGAACAAGGCAAGCCTCGTTCGGGAGCCGAATGGGAATTAACTGGCGCAATTATCTGGTGCCGCGAGATTGCTAAGCAAGAATTGCCTGTTCACATCGCCGAGGATTCGGCGGAACGCACCGTCGAAACGCGGCACGTTCCAATCGGGGTGGTTGGAGCGATCACACCGTGGAACTACCCAATTCTTTTGGCCATTTGGAAGGTACTACCCGCACTTCTTGCAGGTAACACCATCATCGTAAAACCATCACCATACACACCACTCGCCACGCTCAAGATCGGTGAGATGATGCGTGATGTCTTGCCTCCAGGAGTTCTCAACGTCGTATCCGGCGGGAATGAACTCGGGCAATTAATGACCAATCATCCCGACATTGGCAAAATCTCCTTCACAGGCTCCACCCAAACCGGCAAGCGCATCATGGAAAGCGCAGCCGGAACGTTGAAACGCATCACCTTGGAACTGGGCGGCAACGATGCAGCGATTGTTTTGCCGGATGTTGATCCTAAGGTGGTTGCCAAGGAAATATTCTGGGCGGCTTTTCAAAATAGCGCACAGCTTTGCGTTGCGGCGAAGAGACTATTTGTTCACGCCGACATTTATGACGCGTTGAGTCACGAACTGGTTGAGTATGCCAAGACGGTGAAGCTTGGAGACGGATCAGAGCAGGGCGTCGATCTCGGCCCAATTCAAAATAAAATGCAGTTCGAGAAAGTGAAAGATCTTCTTGCCGATGCTCGCGATAAGGGACTCAAGTTTCTGCTCGGCGGCGATGTACCGGAAGGCAAGGGTTATTTCGTGCCCGTTGCAATAGTCGACAATCCCCCCGATGATGCGCGGGTGGTCGTAGAGGAGGCATTTGGCCCCGTATTGCCATTGCTCAAGTTCTCGGATCTGGACGATGTGGTTGTGCGTGCCAACGACACAATCTACGGGCTCGGAGGGTCAGTTTGGTCGGCCGACCCCTCCGCTGCTCGCAAGATTGCCGAGCGGTTAGAATGTGGAACCATCTGGATCAACGAGATCCATGCCTTTTCACCGCACGCTACTTTCTCAGGGCACAAGCAGTCCGGTATTGGTGTGGAGAATGCGATCCAAGGGCTCTTGGAATTCACCAACGCACAAACGATCGTTACAAAGAAGGTAGCGACGGTAGCGTGAGATTCGTCCACCCACGGCATTTGTGTTAACCGCTCGGCGTCAGCAAAATAGGATTTATACCGTCACGTGAGCCGCCCGCCCGCGTGACGGCCAATTCCATAGGGCGGGTGTGATGTGGCGGTCGAACATCAACTGCGGTAGTTTTCACGCGACATTGTCGGTGCCTGCCGTAACCCCACTAATACTCACCGCGACAGGGCAACGAGCCTAGCTCTCTGCTTTCAAAGCATGCTTAACGCGGAGGATAGTGATCGCAACAGCTCCCACAACTATCGGAACAGCAACGAGCATAATCACCGGGTCGATATGGAACCCAGCGTGGACTGCTGTCTCATATATAAATTTCAGCAAGCTCAGCAGATAATAGCTGATTGCGATGATCGAAAAGCTTTCGACCGCGCGCTGGATCTTAACCTGCGTCGCCGCTCGATCCGCCATTGCCTGGATCTGCGTAGCGTTCTGGAATTCAATTTCGACCTGAATTCTGGTTTGTAACAGGTCGAGCAAGTGCATCGCAGCTCTTGATAACTGCTCGAGCCTCAACGCAGTTGCTTCGCAGGTGCGCACCGCCGGCTTGAATCGCCGCTCCACGAACGTACCGAAACGTTGATAACCTGGGACATGGGTTTCCCGTAAAAGCGCGATCCGCTCTTCAACAATTTTGGCGTAGGCAGCAGTTGCGCCGAACCTGTTTCTGGTCTCGGCGGTGGCCGAAATGATATGCGACGAGAGTACCGTAATCTCCTCAAGCAATTGCTTATGCTGATGAGCTGGCGTACTCAAGTTGCGATTGGTCAGCTGTACGAGGTCCGCGTCATATCCGCTGAGAAGAGGCGCAAGACGACGCGCCTCTGGCAATCCGAGCAGCGCCATTGACCTGTACGTTTCGATCTCAAAGATGCGACGTACCATGCGCCCCAGGCGATGTGCATTCAGATCCTTGTTGAACAGGATGATTCTACTTGAATTGTCCCCTCGAACGCGAAAATCGGAGCACACCTGGGCCGCCCCCCCGCCAATCGATGACGCGGCGGTATCGCCGAAGTCGAGGGCGTTCAGAACAGATTCCAGCTTTCCAGGCGGGTTCCCGAGGACAAGGATACTGACGTGGCAAACGAGGAGAGGAGAGGTCAATCCTGCCAGCCGCGCAAAATCACCTTCGGAGAGGTCTGGTTCTGGCCAACGCTCGGGGTCGGTATCTAATTTTCGGACCCGTGTGACCGTCACGAACTCGGTATGTCGTTCAACTCTGACTGAGATCCCACCGTCGGCTTCAAGGCTGTCATGGAACTCCTTGATCGCTCCATCTAAAGGCATGAAAGCAACCTGCTCAACGATCGCGGGACCGTCGAAATAAATGGACGGTCGAGCGTGAAGCTCGGAGTTAAAATCTGCTGTCTCTGGTTTGCATGCAGCTGGACTGGAGACACGCGGTGCTGGGACGGATGTCGTTGGGGAAGCTTCTTCTTCTGCGCCCTTTGAAGTCACGTCGATCTTCCCCATTTTCAAAAGCACATGAATTGGCGATCCTATATGAAGCGGATGCAATCAACTTGAAAGCCCCCCGCGGGTGTAAAGGATTCTTTGATCCGGTAGTCCTCACTTCAAAAGGTCGCAGTACGCTCAGGCTTCTCACAAAAGGTCGCTTCGTCGCGCCAATTCTCCCCTCTGAGCACGCTTCATTTCTATCTGGTCCGCGAAAAGCCTCTCAGTCACTTGGAAAGATTGATCAAGGTGGTCCTCTGCTCGGCGGTGAGCGGCCGGACCTCGTGGTTCTGCAAGAGCAAAAAGAGCTTCGCCGTTTCCTCCAACTCCTCTGTCGCGTACTGGGCGTCCTTTAGGGACTTGCCCGCGACGACAGGTCCATGGTTTGCCATCAACACCGCATGATGGTTCGCGGCGGCGGCTCCCACCGCCGCCGCGAGCGCTTCGTCGCCGGGAGGAAAATACGGCACGAGCGGCAGGAAGCCGATACGCATTACATAGTAGGCGGTCAGGGGCGGCAGAACGTCGCGCTCGTTGACCTGCTTCAGCAAGCTGACGGCAACCGAATAGGTTGAATGCAGGTGGCCGACGGCTCGGCGATTGTCCTTGCCGCAATACATGCACTTGTGGAGGAACGCCTCCTTGGTGGGCTTGTCACCTCCGACATGCACGCCTTCCGCCGAAAAGCAGGAGAGTCGCGCTGGATCGAGCACGCCCAGCGAAGCGTTGGTGGGCGTCATCAGAATGCGACCGTCCGACAGACGGACGCTGATGTTGCCAGTCGATCCTGCGGTCAGCCCGCGGTCGAAGAGCGAGCGGCCGACCTCGACCATCTCGTCGCGTACCTTCGTCTCTTCGGATATGGAGCCCATCATCGTAGCCGGTCCCAAGCGTCCATGAAGAAGTCCCGTTCGCCGAAGTTGCCCGACTTCAACGCGAGCGACAGAGGTCGCCCCTGGCTCTTTGCGTGTACCCACGGAACTCCGGGGGCGATTTCGTTGCCAATCGAGAGCTGGTCGACGCCGAGCGACTTCACCACCGCTCCCGACGTCTCGCCGCCGGCGACGATAAGTTCGCTCACACCCTTCTCGACGAGCCTTCGCGCGATTGAGGAGAGGGCGGCCTCGACCATCTCGCCGGACTGCGCGACGCCCAGCTGGCGTTGGTTTTCCTTCACCTCGTCAGGCGGAGCCGTCGCATAGATGAGAACAGGCTTGCGGCCCAGCCGGGACGACGCCCACTCGACGGCCTCGCCGACGACGTCGCCTCCCCCCGCCAGCTTCGAGACGTCGACGCGGAAACCCTCGTGGTCGGCGAGCATCGCCTCCACCTGCCCGTTGGTCGCGACCGAGCAGCTACCGGAGACGACGGCTCTGTAGCCTTCGTCCAAGTCAGTCGTAACGGCAGCGTCGCGACTGTTCCCGCCTACAAGAAGAACACGGGCCAGCCCATATGCCAGGCCCGACGCCCCGGTGAATAGCACGAAATCCTTGAACGCCTGGGCAATCTCGACAAGGTCCTCGTCAGCCAGGGCGTCGACGACGACAATACGCGTGCCGTCGCCGCAAATGGTGGCGGCCCATTCGGCGATGGCGGACGCCCCTTGCCTCACCGTCTCGTAATAGCATCCGGTGATTTCGGCCCGCGACTGCGGCCCGAGCACGCGCAGCAGGTTCGCGTCTATCATCGGCGTCAGCGGATGATTGCGCATGCCCGACTCGTCCAGCGGCACGTCGCCGACGAACAGGTTGCCCTTGTAAACCGTCCGGCCGTTGGCAGGGAAGGCGGGGCAGGCGATCGTTATGGATTGGCCAAGCTCCGCAAGCATCGCGTCGGCGACCGGGCCGATGTTGCCCTTCGCCGTGGAATCGAACGTCGAGCAATACTTGAAGTAGTACTTCTGCGCGCCACGGCCACGCAGCCATCGCAGCGCGACCAAGGACTGCTCTACCGCCATTTGCGGAGGTGTCGTTCGAGTCTTGAGGGCAACAACGATTACGTCGGCGTCAATGTCCCGGTCGTCTTCTGGAACGCCGATCAGTACCGTCGTTTTGAGGCCGGCGCGCGCGAAAATGTTCGCGACGTCGGTCGCTCCCGTGAAATCGTCGGCCACGCAGCCGACCAGCAAGTTTCCGGCGACCACCATGGATCACCTCATGATGAAGGGGTTGGCGACGTCTTCAGCAGTCGAGATCATCACGCTCTTCGTCTGCATGTAGTTCTGGATCGAGGCGATGCCATTCTCGCGACCGATGCCGGAGTGCTTGTAGCCTCCAAGGGGAGACATATAGCTGATGACGCGGTAGGTGTTGACCCAGACCGTACCCGCCTGGATGGCGGCCGAAACTTTCAGGATACGACGCATGTCCTGTGTCCAGAAGCCCGCGGCCAGCCCGTAATTGGTGTCATTGGCAATATGCACGGCTTCCTCATCGCTGTCGAAGGGGATGACCGCCAGAACCGGGCCAAAGACCTCCTCCTGCGCGATGCGCATGTCGTTGCGGACCCCGGAGAAGATGGTGGGTTCAACGAACCAGCCCTTGGACAGCTCGGGATTGTCCGGCCGCCCCCCGCCGAGAACGCATTCGGCACCTTCGCCTTTTGCGATGTCGATATAGCTGAGGATTTTCTCGAGTTGCGGCGGTGTCGTCACCGGGCCAACCTGCGTCGACGTCAATAGCGGATCGCCCATTCTCGCTGTTTTTGCGAGGTTGACGATCTTCTCGAGGAACTGGTCGTGGATCTTGCGCTGCACGAGCAGTCTTGAGCCCGCGATGCATGTCTGTCCGGTGGCAGCGAAGATGCCGGAGATCACCCCGTTCACGGCATTGTCGATCTCCGCATCGTCGAAGACGATGTGCGGGCTCTTGCCGCCGAGTTCAAGCGTAACCTTCTTGAAGTTGCGTGCTGCAAGCTCGCCGATCTTGCGCCCGGTGCCTTCGCTTCCCGTGAAAGCGATCTTGGCGACGTACTTGTGGGTCGTCAGCGTCTCGCCGACGTCCGCGCCGAACCCTGTGACGACGTTGAAGACGCCCGCGGGAAAGCCAGCCTGTTCAACGAGCTTTGCGAACTCAAGGGTCGAAGCAGACGTGAACTCCGAGGGCTTTGCCACGAAGGTGTTCCCTGCGGCGAGAGCCGGCGCCAGCTTGTAGGCGAGCAGCAGGAGAGGGGAGTTCCACGGCGTGATCCCGACGCAGACGCCGAGCGGCTCGTTTCGAGTGAAGTTGAAGGTGTCCGCCTTGTCGATCGGGATGACCGCTCCTTCGATCTTGTCCGCCAGCCCGCCGAAGTAGTAGTACCACTGCGGGATGTACTTGAGCTGAAACAGCATCTCGTTGATGAGCTTGCCGTTGTCCGTAACCTCGATCGTCGCGAGATGCTCCGCATTCTCGGCGATCAGGTCGCCAAGACGCCGAAGAAGATGTCCGCGGGCGCTCGCGGTGAGCTTCGGCCACGCACCGCTCGTGAAGGCGCCGTGCGCAGCCTCGACTGCTCGTTCCGCGTCCTCCCTGCCGCCCTTCGGAATAGCGGCCCAGGTCTGCCCGTTGAAAGGGTTCTTCGTCTCGAACGTGTCTCCGTTGGCAGCGTCTTCCCACTTTCCGTCGATGAACATCTTGTATGTCTGCATTGTCTTTCTCTCTTCTAGCATCCGAGTTGTCGGGCGAGGTCTTCGAGATCGTCGGCGACGTAATCCCAGCGCTGCTCGGCTGTGAGGTCGGTGGTCTGACCCTCGCCGTATTCGGTGGGTCGTGCGATGAATGCGGTTTTAAGGCCAAGGCTGCGCGCGGCGGCAAGGTCGTAATTGTGGGCAGCGCACATCATGACGGCCCCGGGCTCCAGATAAAGGAGTTTGCAGACCCCGAGGTAGGTCTCCGGATCGGGCTTGTAGTGCTGGAAAAGCTCGCAGGAGAACACGTTGTCCCAAGGCAAGTCGGCATGCTTTGCCATGTTGACGAGAATGGCGACATTGGCGTTGGACAGCGGGCCGATGATAAACTTCGACTTCAGCCGGTGCAGCCCGCGCGATGCGTCGGGCCAGCCGTCCAGGCGATGCCAGACCCTGTTGACGTGCATCATCCGGTCGTGCTCGAGTTCGGCCAGTCCCATCTCTGCGAACACTGCCTTCAAGGCATCGAAGTGGAGTTCGTCCAGGTTCGTCCACGGCAACTCGCCGCTGCGCACGCGCGCCTTCTGGGGATTGTAACGGTCTCGCCAGCGGTCGACGAGGCCGGCCCAGTCGATCTGCAGGCCCTCCGCCGCGCCCCAGGCGGTGAGATCGCGGATGATTGAACCCCGCCAGTCGACGACCGTGCCGAACGTGTCGAAGACAATGGCCTTGACGCTGCTAGTCATCTACCGGCCTCCTTCTTGTGGGACGAAACGCGCTCGAACGTTTCCACTCGCTTTTCGGCCACCCAGTCTCGAACCATCGCGTCAAAGCCCAGGAAGTGCGGCGTCTTCAGGTGGAAGTCGAAATCGGCTTTTGAACCGTAGACTTCATAGAGGTAGGTGCGCTCCGGCCGCTCAGGGTCGCGACAGACATCGAAGACTTCGCAGTTCGGTTCGTCGCGCAGCGACGTCGCCGCATTCTCGGTCATCGCCGAATGGAAATTATCGGCGAATTGGGTTCGAACGACGAATTCTACGACTACGACAAAGCCTGTGGATGCCGAACTCATGCGACCTCCTTGCGGACGGCACCTAGAGCGCCGATCACGCTGCGCGTCATCTCCGCGCAATTGGCGCTCCCGCCATACTCCATGGGAACCGCGGTCTTGGTCGACAGGGTGCGCTCAACCGCCGCCTCGATCAGCCTGGCGGCGTCAGCAAGCCGCTGCTCGCCGTGCTTCACCGCCAGCCAGTCGAGCATCATCGCGCCCGACAGAAACATTGCGCTTGGATTGGCGACGCCCTTGCCCGCGATGTCGGGAGCGGTCCCGTGTGCCGGCTGGAATAGGCCGTGGGTATCACCGATGTCCGCCGAAGGGGCCATCCCCATGCCGCCAATCAGGCCGGCCGCAAGATCGGAAAGTATGTCGCCGAACATGTTCTCGGTCACCAGAACGTCGAGCGTCCAGGGCTTCTTCACCATGTTGAGCGCCAGCGCGTCGACATAGGCATAGTCCTTCTGCAACTCGGGGTGCTTCGCGGCGACCTCGTCGAAGACCTTCCGGAAGAAAGCCATCGAACTGAAGACATTCGCCTTGTCGACGCAGGTCACCGTGCCGGGCTTGCCGCGGCGTTTGCGCTGCGCGGCCAGCTGGAAAGCGAATTCGGAAACGCGCTCGGTGCCGGCCCGCGTGATCTGCATCGTGTCGTAGGCCTCCTGGTCGTTCAGGACCTCGCCACGGCCACGCGCATAAAACAGGCCTTCTGTCTGCTCGCGGACCAGCACGAAGTCGATTCCTTCGGCGCGAGGATCGGAAAGCACTTTCGGGAGACCGGGAAACCACCGGATCGGACGGACACCCGCAAACAGGCCGAACTCCATGCGCAGGTCGAGCTGCGGAATGATTTCCGTTCCGTCCGGGAAGCGGATGTCGGGCCAGCCCATCGCGCCGAAGAGGATTGCGTCGGATGTCCGGCAGGCCTCGAGCGCGGCGGCGGGCAGGGCCTCGCCGGTCTCCGCGTAGTGCTGCGCACCGGCCTGATGCGTCTCGAACACGAGCGGTGGCGCGCCCGCCTGGCCGACCGCGGCGTCGATCAATTCCAGGCATGCAGGCATGACTTCCCTGCCGATCCCGTCGCCGGGAAGGACTGCGATCTTGAGAGTGTTGTTCAACGATGACATTTGAAACCTGTCCTAGAGGTGGTTGAGGCCGAGGCGCTCGAGGAGGTCAAGCAGTTCCTTGCCTGCCCGTTCCCGGTGCGCCTTGTGAATGTTTCGTGCCTTTTCGCGGTCGCCTTCGCGGATTGCTTGCACGAGTTCTGCATGTTCGCGGGTTGAGTTAACCGGCTTGGGACGCATCTTCAGCGTCACCATCCTGACGCGATGTGCGCGGTCGATGAAATTGAGGACGACCGACTTGAGCATCTGGTTGCCGCCAAGTTCGAGCAGTTGCTCATGAAATCTCGCGTCCGCCTGCGCCCAGCGCTCCAAGTCATCTTGCGAAAGCGCATGGTCCATGTCGGCCGTCGCCTTTTCGAGACCCCGGAGTTGATCCTCGGAAAGCTGGCGGCTGGCGGCCAGCTCTGCTGCCGTACTTTCCAGCGACGTCAGGATTTCGTAAATTTCCTTCATGTCAGAAATAGAAATCGGCAGGACCCGCATTCCATGCCTCGGGATCACCGAGACAAGTCCGTCCTGCTGGAGGCGCATGAGCGCCTCCCTCACGGGCGTCCGGCTCATTCCCAACTGGGACGCGACTTCCTGTTCGGTTGCCTGGTAACCGGGTGCCCACTTGTTATCCAGGATGAGCTGCCGCAACCGAAGGTGCGCTGTCGCGGTCATTGTTTTCGCGAAGGCGTCCTCTTTGATCTCGGAGACCGGTGCTGTCTGTTTCCTGGTCGGCATTTTCTTTCCCTTCAAGCAGGCTGATTTCTCAGGAGCCTACATATTTTCGCCAGCTATGTTCAGGCTGGTATCCGAGAACGCTCTTTGCTTTGTCGATGGACAGCAAGGTTTCGTTCTTCCCGATCTGCTTCTTGAACGAGACCCCCGGATACCACGTCCTGACGAGTTCCTCGTTGGAGGTGGTCATGACCCCATCGTCGTTTGCGATGATGAAGACCTCGGCACCTTTGCCGCTCCACTCGAGCGAGCGTCGGATCGCCTGTGCCCCGTCGCGGGCGTCGATATAGGTCCAAAGGTTGAAGCGTCTGCTGCCAGGGTTCTGCTCGAAGGCCGGGAAGTCGGCATACTCGCTCTCATCCATAACGTTGGAGAAGCGTAGGCAAACGATCTTGAGCTGGCTGTCCCATCGGCAATACTGCTTTGCCATCTCCTCGCCGAGATGCTTCGAGAGGGAATAGGACGTTTCCGGGCGCGACTGGTAATTCTCGTCCGCCGGCAGATAGTCAGGCTTGATCTCGTAAGGAATGCCGAGCAGGGTCTCGCTCGACGCCCACACGATGTTCTTGATGCCGAGCAATCGGCATGACTCGAAAACATTGAAGGTCGAGATGGTGTTGACCCGGAAAACGTCAGCAGGTGCAACTCGTCCCGGCATCGGCACAGCGGCCAGATGCACGACGGCTTCAGTGTTGCGATTGTGGTCCCAATCAAAGCCACTGATCGCCTCGATCGTGGCGCGCATGTCCTCGAAATCGACCTTGACGAAGGGGCAGAGGTTTTCTGGCGGCGCGATCGTATCCGCGTTGATGACGTCGTGGCCGCTCTCAACCAGATGCTTGATCGTGGCTCTACCCAGTTTGCCGCTGCCGCCTGTTACTAAAACTCTCATATCGTAATACCTCCGTAGAACCTTCCAGGTTAGCGGCTTCGGCCGACCGCCACAGCCAGGATGATGAGCATTCCGCGCGCGATGAGCTGCTGGCTGTAGTCGAGGCCGCCAAGAATAAGACCGTTGTTGATGACACCGATGAGCAGGGCGCCGACGATGGAACCGATTACGGTGCCGCGTCCGCCGAATAGGCTGGTGCCGCCGAGAACCACGGCTGCGATGACAGATAGCTCGTCGCCTTCGCCAAGCTGGAAGCGTCCAGACTGCAGGCGTCCAGCATAGAGCATGCCCGCGATCGCAGCGGCCATCCCCGTCAGTAGCAGCACCTGGAACTTGATTTTCCGGACATCGACGCCGCTGTAGCGAGCTGCGATCGAGTTTCCGCCTGCCGACATGACCTTGCGGCCGAACGGTGTCTTGCGGAGCGCGATATGGGCGATGATACCCAGAATGGCGACCCAGACAACGAGGACGGGAACAGGGCCGATGTTGCCGGAACCAAAGATGAAAATGAACGTGTCGTTGATGATCGGAACAGGCGAGGTGCCACTCACCCACATTCCGACCCCTCGCGCGATCCCCATCATGCCGAGCGTCACCAAGAACGACGGGATGTTGAGATAGGCAGTCAGGCCGCCGTTTATGGCGCCTACCAGCAGCCCGAGGCCTAAGCCCGCGAGAATGCCGGGGAATAGACCATACTGGCTCAGCACCAGGCCAGCGACCACCGACGACAGTCCCGCAATGGCTCCGACGGAGAGGTCGATCTCGCCCGCCGAGAGAACGAACGACATTGCCATGGAAACGATGGCGACGATCGCAGTCTGCCGCAGGATGTTGAGCAAGTTGTTCGAAGATAGGAATCCGCGATCCTGCAGCAGGACGGCGAAGACGATGAAGATGACGACGAAGCCGATGTAGACGACGTAGTCGCGCCAGTTGCTGTGCCACGGCCGCATGTGGGTTGCTGCATCCGCCTCTGTATTCAATGTCTTGGCTTCAGTGGACATTTTGAGTTGCCTTCTGAATTGCGACCTGCAGACCGAGTTCGGTGCGGATCAGCGGAGATTGGGTTTCGTCGCCGGCAGTCGTGGCCCAGCTCTCGATTTCGTCGCGCTCGATTTCGCGCGCGAGTCTTCCGTTGTTCATGACAAGGATGCGGTCGCTCGTTGCCAGAAGCTCGGCAGGTTCCGACGAGATGACGATGACGGACTTCCCGGAGGAGGCGACGGTCCGAATGAGTTCTACGATCTCGGCCTTTGAACCGATGTCGACGCCTGCTGTCGGTTCGTCGAGAATGACAACCGAGGGATCAACCGCCAGCCATTTGGCGATAACGATCTTCTGCTGGTTGCCGCCTGAAAGGTTCCTGACCTTGTTGTCAGCGGACGGCGTCTTGATCCTCAGTTGCTTGATGAGATCGGAGGTCAGCGTCCCCTCGCGTCGACGGTCGATGAAGGGACCGCGGACGAGCTGACCGATCTGCGGCAGTCCAAGATTGTCGCCGACGCTGTGCTCGACAACCAGACCTTCCTCGTGGCGGCTCTCCGGAACAAGCACGATGCCAGCCTTGATGGCATCCGAAGGCGACTTGAACTCAACGGCAGTGCCGCCGAGTTCTACGGTTCCCCCAGTTTTCTTATCGACGCCGAAAAGGAGGCGGGCAAGCTCGCTCCGGCCCGCGCCCATGAGGCCTGCTATTCCCACAATCTCGCCCTTGTGGACGTCGAAGCTGACATCGTTGGGTTTTCCCGAGGGGCCCGAAAGGCCACGTACGCTCAGCGCGGGTTTGCCGTTGCGATCAATGGGGCGCGCCTGGTATTGGAAGCCGGTGACACGCTTGCCGACCATGTGCTGCACGATCGAGTCGAGCGTGAATTCGGATGTCTTCCCGGAGGTCACGTTCTGACCGTCGCGCAGTATCGTGATCTCGTCGGCGATGGTCATGATCTCGGTCATGCGGTGCGAAACGTAGATCACGGCTGTTCCCGCCGCAGTGAGCTTCTTCAACATGCCGAACAGAGTGTCGGCTTCCTGTGCGCTCAGCGACGAGGTCGGTTCGTCAAGGATAAGGATCCTGGCGTCCTGGTGGATGGCCTTGGCGATTTCGGTCAGCTGGGCCTGACCGGGGCTGAGTTCAAAAACAGGTGTCCTCGGATCAACCCTGAGGTTGAGCTGGCCGATGATTTCGGCTGCCTGTGCGATTTCCCTGCGCTCGTCGACCAAGATCGACAAGCGTCGGGGCTCTCGGTTGAGGAAGATGTTCTGGGCGACCGAAAGGGTGGGGATAAGGCTGAGGTCCTGGAAGATCATCTCGATGCCGAGCCTGCGGGAATTCTCCGGAGAGCTTGACGACATGTGCTCGCCAAAAACCTCGATGGATCCCTCCGTGGGTGTGACCACACCCTGCAGGATCTTCAACAGGGTGGACTTGCCGGCACCATTTTCGCCGACCAGCGCATGGATTGTTCCGGTTTGGATCGCCAGGCTGACGCCGCGCAATGCGTGCACGCCGCCAAACGATTTCCTCACGTCGCTCATCCTGACGGCGACGACGGTTTCGGTGACTGCTTGAGTGTTCATGGTCGTTGTCCGCCGCTTTGGGACGGGGAGCGGCCGGAGCCGCTCCCGCGCACCGTTAGTTCATTGCGTCGGTGAGAATCGTCGGTGCCTGGTCGCCGTTAGACTGCGGCCACGCTTCGATCAGGTTATCGCGGGTCACGGCAAGGGCCGGGAGCACGACGTAGGGAGGTGCGTCCTTTCCGAGAAGGGCGTATCCCGCAAGGATGCCCTCGGCATAGCCGGCGCCGTACGGACGCTGCGAGCCCGTTCCCTTGACGTAACCCTTCTTTGCCATGTCGATCGAGATGTTGACGCCAAGGTCGCAAGTGGTGATGACGAGGTTCTTGGACGCGCCCGCTGCGCGCGCCGCTGACAGAACGCCTTCCGTTGGAACGTCCCACACCGCCCAGATGCCATTGAGGTTCGGGTGCGCCGTCAGCATTGCGGAGGCGACGCGCTCGGATTCGCTTGAGAAATCGGGGCCTCCGACTCCGGTCTCCTGCACGACCTTGATATCGGGATAATCCTTGATCGCTTCCTTGAAGCCGACAACGCGTTCTTTGGTGGCAAAAAGGTCGGACGCATGCGGGATGAGACCGATTTCGCCCTTGCCGTCGAGCGCCTTGGCCATGAGCAGTGCGGCGACCTTTCCCATGCCACGGTTGTCGGAAGAGACGAGGCTCACATAGTCTTTGCCAGCCTTCATCCCGGCGCCGGTCTGGTCAAGGAATATGATCTTGATGCCAGCGGCAGCAGCTTTCTTGTATGCTGCGGCCGTGGCTGACTGTTCGGCGGGAACGGTGATCATGACGTCAGGTTTGAGCGCCATGACGCTTTCGATGTCTGAAACCTGCTGCTCCGCGCGATATCCAGCATCAGTCGTCGCAACGATCTCGACGCCGAGCTCTTCCAGAGCCTTCTTTTGCCCGGCCATCTGGGCCTTGGCCCAGTCAGACGCCGTGTAGTGCATCACAATCGCCGCTTTGGCATGCTTCGCCTTGATCTTTTCGATCTCTTCGGCAGATAGCTTCAGGTCGCTCGCGAGGGTCGCTTTCTCGCCATTGGGCCCGTTTGCCGGGTGACTTTCAATATCCTTGATCTGTTTATCGATATCGACCGCGAAAGCGCTCGGCGCATAGGCTGCGCTACCGCCGAGGGCAGTGGCAAGGGCGATCATCTGTAGGGACTTGCGCATGGTCAAAGGCATCTTGGTTCCTCCCATTAAGGCCTATTGAGCTCCTCGAATGCAATAACGTATACGTTAACGCATTTATAAAAGGTGTCAACTGAAGAAATGTCCAGAAGCATAGCGAACCGGCTCGGGCATCCCGGATTTGGGGTTTCAATCATCATCGAATGCCCAAGGCGGTTGCTGTTACGTGATCATGTCGTCCGTTCGCCACCAAATGAATCAAAGCAGCTCGCCCTGTGAAAGCGACTTGGGCTGATCCCTCCGGCTCCCGACAGCCAACAAATGATATTGCGCAGATCCGGAGGTATAAGGTATGAGGTATGATGCCTAACGACATTTTGGCGACGCCGGAATGTGATTTTGTCGGGTTTCTGAGGGAGGAAGAATTGACAGCAGCAGTTTCGATCCGCGATCTCGCGAGCGCTATCCGAGTCCTGTCAATCGACGCGGTTGAGGCCGCAAAGTCCGGGCACCCCGGAATGCCCATGGGTATGGCTGATGCGGCGGCGGTGCTGTTCGGCCGGCACCTCAAGTTCGATCCAATCGAACCTGGCTGGCCGGACCGCGATCGTTTCGTCCTGTCGAACGGCCATGGCTCGATGCTGCTCTACAGCCTTCTGCACCTCACCGGGTACGAAGACATGACGATTGAGGAGGTTCGCAACTTCCGCCAATGGGGCTCCAAAACGCCAGGTCATCCCGAATACGGCCACACCGCTGGTGTCGAGGCGACCACCGGGCCGCTCGGACAGGGGATCGCGTCGGCTGTCGGAATGGCGATCGCGGAGCGGCGCCTATCAACGGAATTTGGCGCAGCACTTGTCGATCACCGGACCTACGTCTTCTGTGGAGATGGATGTCTCATGGAAGGCGTTGGTCAGGAAGCTGCTTCGCTGGCCGGCCACCTTCAGCTCGGCAAGTTGATCGTCCTTTACGACGATAACTCCATTACCATCGACGGCTCGACCGCAATCGCGTTTTCGGAAGATGTGCTCGCGAGGTTCGACGCATACGGATGGCACACACAGCGCGTTGACGGTCATGATCCGGACGCGATCGACGCGGCGATCTCGCAGGCGAAGGCGGAAGCATCCAGACCATCCCTCATCGCTCTGAAAACCATCATCGGATACGGCTCTCCGTCAAGGGCGGGAACAAGCTCCGTACATGGTGCACCGCTCGGCGCCAGCGAAGCCGTCGCGACAAAGGCAGCCTATGGCTGGACGGCGGACGCTTTCGAGATTCCTGCTCCGATCCTCAAGACTTGGCGCGAAGTCGGCGCGAAGGGTGCCAAGGCGCGCAAGGACTGGCAAGCGCGGCTCGAAGCAGCGGGCGCAGATGTCAGAAGTGAGTTTCAACGCCGCACCGCCGGCTCATTGCCGGCGCGATACGAAGAAGCGGTGAACGCCGCCAAGGCAAAGCTACTCGACAAGCCGCAATCAGTGGCAACGCGTAAGGCAAGCCAGATCGCACTGGAAGCGCTGACGGAGCTGCTTCCCGAAATGATCGGCGGTTCCGCTGACCTCACCCACTCTAATCTGACCCGGGTTCCGGCCGTGGACAGCGATTTCACCGCCGCTGCAGGCGGGCGGTATGTCAGCTATGGCGTGAGGGAGTTCGCCATGGCCGCCGCGATGAACGGCATGGCGGCTCACGGCGGTGTCATACCCTATGGCGGCACGTTCCTTGTCTTCTCCGATTATTGCCGCAACGCCATTCGTGTTGCGGCTCTGATGGGCGTCCGCTCTATCTTCGTGATGACGCATGACTCGATCGGTCTTGGCGAAGACGGTCCGACGCACCAGCCCGTCGAGCATCTTGCCAGCCTCAGGGCAATGCCGAACTTGCATGTATTTCGGCCCGCCGACACCATCGAGACGCTGGAATGCTGGGATCTTGCAATAACCAGCAAGAACACGCCGTCGGTTTTGGCGCTCTCGCGGCAGAATGTTCCGCAACTGCGCACCGAGCGTGACGGCATCGCTGCGCACGGGGAGCCTATGTGCTGCGGGAAGCCAGCAGCGAACGTGCCGTCACAATCATCGCCACCGGAACGGAAGTCGCGCTTGCGATCCAGGCTGCCGAGGAGCTTGAGGCGAGAAACATTCCCGCCGCTGTCGTCTCGATACCGAGCTGGGATCTCTTCGAACAGCAGCCCAAGGATTACCGCAGCTCGGTCCTCGGCAACGCGCCGCGCATTGCCGTGGAAGCGCTCTCGAAGTTCGGGTGGACCAGGTATGTCGACAGCGAAGAGGACGTGATCGGTATGTCCGGCTTCGGAGCGTCTGCGCCGGCCGAAACGCTGTACGAGCAATTCGGGATCACGCGTGACGCAATCGTCACGCGCGCCCTAGCAAGGATAAGGGGCAAGCAATGAGCGCGCCGGCGACACTCGGAAATGATGAAGCGCGCGTCCAGTATGGTTCTGTCGATGCGTACCTCTCGGCCTGGGCTGGTGAGGATGTGGCCCGTCAGGGGGTGGCGGCTCTAATCAACGGTGTGTTGGATGCCGCCTGTCTTTTATCCGCGCGCATCGCAGCGGGTTCCCTGGAGGGCGATCCGGCCCGCCTTGTCGGATCAAATACCGACGGTGATGCGCAAAAGGCAATCGACATCGCGTCGCACGAGTTGTTCATCGAAATACTCGCACGCGCAGGCGCTGCCAGGGTCCTGTCCGAGGAGGCTGACGCGCCAGTCATGCTCAGTGGGCATCGTTTCGCGGTCGCGATCGATCCGATCGACGGTTCAGGCAATGTCGGGCTTGGCACGCCCGTCGGGACGATCTTCTCGATCATGCCTCTCAACGAAGCTGATGATCCCTTTTTAGCCCCTGGAAATCGACAGGCCGCGGCCGGTTATGTCTCATTCGGCAACACGGTCGATTTGGGCTTGTCGGTCGGAGAGGGTGTGCTGCTGGCGACGATGCATCCCCAAACCGGCGAGTTCCTGATCGTCAAAAGGCAGGTACAAATACCTCGCGAAACGTCCGAGCTTGCATATAACGCTTCCAACCACCGTCACCTTCACCCTGCCATGAGCCTGTATCTTCAGGATTGTCTTGCTGGCAAGGAGGGAACGCGCGGCCGCGATTTCAACATGCGCTGGCTCGGATCGGCAGTCGGAGAGCTCCACCGGATCCTGATCAGGGGTGGTGTGTTCTTCTACGCCGGCGACAAGCGGCCGGGTTTTGAAAATGGGCGCCTTCGCCTGGTGTATGAAGCAAACCCGATCGCGTTCCTGATGGAGCAGGCCGGCGGACGGGCCACCGACGGCACGACCGCAATTCTGGACAAGATCCCAACCTCTCACCATTGCCGCACGCCGCTCGTTTTCGGTTCGGCGACGGAGGTCGACCTGATCGCAAGCTATCTCGATTCCAATCCAACCAGCGAGTGACACGTCATGGCCAGGATCACTCTCCGCCAGCTGCTGGATGATGCCGCCGATCACGGCTACGGCGTCCCGGCATTCAATATCAACAACATGGAGCAGGCGCTTGCCATCATGGAAGCGGCCGACGAAACGGATTCGCCCGTCATCCTGCAGGCGAGCCGCGGGGCGCGGGCATATACTAACGACATCATGCTCAAGCACATGATGGACGCTGTGACGGAGATCTATCCCAATATCCCCGTTTGCGTACATCTTGACCACGGAAACGAACCAAGCACCTGCGTCACTGCGATCCAGCATGGCTTTACGTCCGTGATGATGGATGGGTCGATCCGTGCCGACGGCAAAACCGCGGCGGATTGGGACTATAACGTCAAGGTCACAAAAAGCGTCAGTGAAACCGCTCATTGGGCGGGGGTTTCGGTGGAAGGAGAGCTCGGCGTCCTGGGCTCGCTTGAGACCGGCACGGGCGATGCAGAAGACGGTCATGGTGTAGAGGGCAAGCTCGATCCGCATCAGCTTCTGACCGATCCGGAGGAAGCCGCGAAGTTCGTCGAAGAGACCAAGGTCGACGCGCTTGCCGTCGCAATGGGCACCAGCCATGGCGCCTACAAGTTCTCACGCCGACCGGACCGGGACGTGCTGGCAATGGATGTTATCGAGGCGATCCACCGGAAACTTCCAAATACCCATCTCGTCATGCACGGTTCGTCAAGCGTGCCGGAGGAGCTGCAGGAAATCTTCAATCGCTTCGGCGGGCGGATGAAGCCGACTTGGGGCGTGCCGCTCGAGGAAATACTGCGCGGCATCCGTCATGGCGTGCGAAAGGTCAACATCGACACGGATTGCCGCATGGCAATGACCGGGCAGGTGCGCAGAGTGCTGGCCGAAGATCCGACAGAATTCGACCCTCGCAAATATTTGAAGCCCGCAATGACGGCGCTTTCGAAGCTGTGCCGCGAAAGATTCGAAGCTTTCGGAACGGCAGGGCGCGCAAGCTCCATCAACGTTGTGCCGCTCGCGGAAATGGCGAAGCGGTATCGAGCCGGCTCGCTCTAGTCGGCAAACAGCAATTTAAACGCAAATGTGGTGAAGCGGGACATGACCGATAAGAAAACCCTTTGGATTGGCACTAGCTGGAAGATGAACAAGACGCTTGCCGATGCCGTGCAGTTCGCCCACGGTCTCAGGGCCGCAGACACCACGTCCCATCCGCGCATCCAGCGCTTTGTCATCCCTCCCTTCACTGTTGTCCGAGAAGTGAAGACCACGTTGGCGGGCACGTCGGTGAAGGTCGGCGCGCAGAACATGCACTGGGACGACGAGGGCGCCTGGACGGGCGAGATTTCCCCCGTGATGCTCAAGGACTGCAGCCTCGATATCGTCGAACTTGGTCACTCCGAGAGGCGTGAACATTTTGGCGAGACGGACGTGACGGTAGGGCTGAAAGTCGAGGCGGCGGTTCGCCACGGCTTGATCCCGCTCATCTGCTTAGGGGAGACACTCGACGAACGCGAGGCCGGGCGAGCGCGCGAGGTCCTTGAGCGCCAAGTTCGCGGCGCGTTAGGAAGCCTTTCCACCCTCCAGAAGGACAAACCCATATTGCTCGCCTATGAGCCTATTTGGGCCATTGGCGTCAATGGGATCCCCGCGACAGCGGACTACGCCGACGCCCGCCAAGCCGAGATCATTGCGTTTGCCGAAGCCGTGCTCGGCCGGCGCGTTCCCTGCCTCTACGGCGGTTCGGTCAACGCGGACAACTGCGAAGAGCTCATATCCTGCCCTCATGTCGATGGGCTGTTCATCGGCCGCTCGGCTTGGAAGATCGAGGGCTACCTCGACATCCTCGAAAAGTGCGCGGCCAAAATCTGAGGAGTGATGAAGATGAAAGTTGCAGTAGCAGGCGACAGCGCGGGCGAAGGCCTCGCTAAAGTCCTCGCCGATTATCTCAAGCACCGTTTCGAGGTGTTCGAAGTCTCCAGGACCGATGCCGGTCTCGACGATTTCTATGCGAACCTCTCCGACAGGGTCGCCAACGGAGTGCTCGACGGCACCTACGACAAGGCCATCCTGGTGTGCGGCACCGGGATCGGCGTTTGCATTTCGGCGAACAAAGTGCCGGGTATAAGGGCAGCCCTCACACACGATACCTACTCCGCCGAGCGGGCGGCGTTATCGAACAACGCCCAGATCATTACCATGGGCGCCCGCGTCATTGGATCGGAACTTGCGAAGACGATCGTCGACTCCTTCCTCGCCCAGACGTTCGACGAGAATGGTCGCTCGGCGAGCAATGTTGCCGCGATCGACGAGGTCGATACGAAATACCACGCTCGCTAGCGGAGAACATGTGCAAGCATCTGCTCGCGGTCGACGCGCCAGGCGCAATCAGCCTGGCGATTGAGCGTTTTCCGGCAGTTTCCAGAACCAGCAATCAGGCCGGGCGGCTTACGGTATCCGGGGCTTGGCGTCCGCCTTCAGATGCAGCGCCAGTGATGATCGCAGTGCGACCTGCGCGCTGTCATTTCAACAGGGACGTGCGGAAGTGTTCCATGTTTTCCTCGACGCTCTCGCGGCTGAGGTCACCGGTCTTTCTGTCCCGGATCATCTCAAACATGTGTTCGTGGAGATCGACTGCGCGCCATTTGCCACTGACCTCCAGCGATTTTTGCACCCAAGGCGCGACCATCGTCAGCACGAAGTCGGCGATCACGACGATCAACGGGTTTCCGGCAGCTTTGTATATTGCTCGGTGGAAATCGAGGTCGGCCTTGAGGAGATCTTCGATCGCGGAGTTCGCATCCTCCGACAGCCTTTTTAGTCGGTCGATGCACTCTCTCATTGCGGCGAGGTCTTCGTCCGTACGCCGCAGGGACGCGAGTTCTGAACAGTTGCGGTCGAAAACATATCGCAGCTCCATCAGCATCTCAGGCGTCGAGCTCTGAAGATAGAGCTGAAACATCGCGAGCGGCATCGCCGGAAGGCCTTCGTCCTTACGGATGTAATTTCCAAAGCCATGCCGCGTCTCGACAAGACCCGACACCGCGAGCGTCTTGATCGCCTCTCGGATTGGAGTGCGGCTGATGCCGAGAAGCTGGGCCAGCTCCTTTTCATTGGGAAGCTTGTCACCAGGCCCAAGGTTGCCTTTGGCAATTTCGCCCGTAATGTAGTCGAGCGCTATGTCCAGCCGGCTTGGGATTTTCTTTGGCTCAACAGACAGCATTCCTGGTCACGCTCCAATCAGAAATCGAGAAGGTACGAGGTCATACCGCGTTTTGCCGCTTGCGACAAATGCCGAACGTCGAACTGGCCACTTCTCCAGGTTATTCGCTGATTTGTCCCAGCCGCTTCGAGGCTTTCGGATCGAATGGGAACATGAGGCCAGCGGCCAGGAAGCCGCCGTCGACGTTCAGGGTGTGCCCCGTGATATAGGCTGCATCGTCGCTCGCCAGGAACACTGCGGCGTCAGCGATTTCCGATGGTTCGCCATAACGGCGTTGCGGAACGAGCCGATGATAGGCGTCACGCGTTTCGACCGTGTGCATGACTTTTGAGACCTCGGTCAATATCGGACCCGGTGCGATGTTATTCACGTTGATTCCCGATTCGGCGAGTTCCACGGCCATCACCTTCGTGAGAAGTTCGACGCCGGCCTTCGAGGCACCATAGGCCGAACGCCCGACACCGCCCTTTTGACCGGACAAGGAAGCGATATTGATGATTCTCCCGTAACCCTTGGCGGCCATGATCCGAGCGAAGGCTTGCGCCACGAGGAATGTTCCGGTCAGATTGATCCGGACGACGCGTTCGAATTCCTCTCTTGAGCTTTCGAGAAACAGAGTGGTTGCGCCCACGCCAGCGTTGTTGACGAGTATGTCGACCGTGCCGAACCGGCCAATCGTTTCCCTAACGATCGTCTCAACGTCTTCGTTGACGGAAATATCAGCGCGGACGGCGAAAGCCCGCTCGCCAAGCCGCTCGGCGGCATCGTTCGCCACTTCCAGATCGCGGTCGACGATAACGACATTTGCGCCTTCGCGAACATAGGCTTCAGCGATCGCCAGTCCGATCCCCCGGCCAGCGCCTGTCACCACGGCAGTGCGTCCAGAAAGTCTCATCTCGTCGTCCTCCAATTTTCTCGATATGAGGTATAAGGTATAAGGTATGACCTTGACAGCGTTATGAGCTGCTTCTATGAGTATTGTCAAGAGTGAGGCCCGGCTGATGTATGGAGGAAGATATCATCGGCCGGGATATTGGGAGGATCCGATGACATCAGCTGGCAAGCTTAAGACCGTGTTTTACGGTGACGACTTCACGGGTTCTTCCGAAAACCTGGCGCAGTTCCATCGCAGTGGCGTGAAGGGCAAGCTGTATCTGGCGCGCCCCTCAGCACAGACGGCGGTGACGGACTCTCGGTCTTATGATGTGCTTGGTTTTGCCGGCACCGCACGGGCGTTGTCCGGCGTCGAGCTCGACGAGGAGCTTGACAGTGCGTTTTCGATCATGCGCACCCTCGACAGTCCGCTTATCCAATACAAGATCTGCTCGACGTTCGACTCATCGCCCACCGTTGGAAGCTATGGTGCTGTCCTGGCGCGTGCTGCGGCTCACTTCGGCAAGAGGGACGTTCCAGTGCTCGCCGCGACCCCGGACTTCGGTCGCTACACCTGTTTCGGAAACCATTTCGCGCGCTTTGCCGACAGGATAGAGCGGCTGGACCGGCACCCGAGCATGTCGCGCCACCCCAGGACGCCGATGCAAGAGGCGGATCTGCGCATGCATCTGGCTGGGCAAACGGATAAGGAATTCGTCAACGTCACGCTTCCCGCGATCCGGAACCGCTCGGCAATGGACGAGAGTGTGTTCAAGGCCTTCCAAGAGGGGGCAGGGGTCATTTTCGATGGGCTCGAAAACGCGGATCTTGCGGCTGTCGCCGATCTGCTCTGGGCGCGATATCCCACACGTCCCATGTTCGCGCTTGCGGCTCAAGGCCTGGCGCAACAACTCGGAGCTCTTTGGGCCCGCTCGGGGCTGCTATCGTCGGCCGAGCCTGTAAAGACGGAGATCGTCGGAGTCGAAAATCTCCTGGTGTTATCAGGCAGCTGTGCTCTGCAAACCGGGCGCCAGATCGCTGTGGCCGAAGCTTCCGGGTGGAAGCTTGTCCACTTGGATGTCTCCAGGATCGCGTCCGACGAACAAGCTACGGCGATTGCCCGGGAGGCTGCTCTTAAGGCGATCGAAGGCCTTGATCGTGGCCGCCCCACAATCATCTACACGGCTCGCGGGGAGACCGGCCGCGTGGCCGGCGGCGATGTTCCCGCGGAACGCTTGGGAGCCATCTACTGCGACGTCGCACGTGCCGTGCGCCGCGCGGTTTCCTTGCCGCGGATCGTCTTTTCAGGCGGCGACAGTTCGAGCTATGCGGTGCGGACAATTGGCGCCGAAGCGCTCGAGATTGCCGTTTTTGACGAGGTTCAAAATTGCCATGTCTGCCGCCTGGATGCGCCGGGCGACGCCGAAGTCGATGGCCTCGAAGTCATGCTGAAGGGCGGGCAGATTGGTGCCGATGACTTCTTCCTCCGGGCAAAGGCGGGCACCTCGGGTTATCTGGCGGCGTAAGGAGCGAAAGATGCAAAAGAAAATCATCCTCGAAGCCAGGGTCAACGAATACGCGCCGCGCACATCCAACCCTAATATCCCATACACCGCCGACGAGATCGTTGAGGCCGCCGTTGCAGCCCGCAAGGCGGGAGCGGCGATCCTGCACTATCACGCCAGGACAGCCGACGGCGGTGCGACAAACACCGTTGAGGCAAACGCCGAAATCATCCGCGAAGTCAGGCGGGCGACCGATCTACTCATCCTTCCCACGCTCGGCTTTATCTCGAATGATGCCGACGCCATGAAGCGCATCGACACGGTCGCAACCCTGGCATTGGACCCTGCTACGAAGCCCGACATTGCGCCCATCGATACCGGTTCGGCCAATCTCGAGCTTTGGGATGCCGAGACGCGCAGGTTCGAAAATCCAGAACGTTTGTATCTCAACACGACCGAAAGTCTCGCGCACTACGCGCGTACCTTGGCCGAAAAGGGCGTAAAGCCGAAGCTGGTTTCCTGGTCTGTTGGGTTCACGCGCCGCGCGATCGCTCTGATGGACGCGGGCCTTGTGAGAGGGCCTGCCTACTTTCTCCTGCACCTAACGGGAGGGCGATACATCACCGGGCATCCGCCGACCGAGGCGGGGCTCATGGCGCATCTTGCATTTCTGCCTGACGACCGGCCGATCGAATGGACGGTCAATTGCCTTGGGGGCAATCTGTTGAACATCGCTCCTGCGATCTGCCGCCTGGGCGGCCACATGGCTATAGGAATAGGCGACTATCCCTATCGCGAGTTCGGTATGCCCACGAACGCGGATGTCATATCGCGCGCTGTCGAGATCGCCCAAAAAGTCGGACGTGAGCCCGCTACACCCCAAGAGGCACGCGCGATCCTCGAACTGGACGGCGCGTAGAACCAATACGGCATGCGGCCCGCACAGACGCGGCATAGATTTGGATTTTATGAGGTATGACGTCATATCATGGTCGACGCAGCTGATAAGATAACAGTTCAGGCAACCGCGCAGTCGTCGTCGGCACGCGTGCTTCTGCGGGCCGAGGGCGTGGAAAAGTCATTCAACGGCGTCCCAGCGCTCGTTGATGGCCGACTGACGCTAAAGGCCGGGACCGTCCATGCTTTGTGCGGCGGTAATGGCGCCGGCAAGTCGACATTCCTCAACATCACGATGGGACTGCTCCGCCGCGATGGCGGGATAGTGGAGGTCGATGGCGAGCAGGTCGACTTCAAAAGCGCCGCTGACGCTCTGCGTCACGGCATCGCGATCATCACTCAAGAGCTTTCCCCCGTCCCCGAGATGACCGTCGCCGAGAACCTATACCTTGGCCGCGAACCGAAGCGGTTTGGTGTGCTCGTCAATTTCAGCCAGATGCGCAGGGACGCCCAGGCATTCCTCGATGATCTCGGTTTCGACGTCGATGCGACCAGAAAGATGGGCGAACTAAGCCTCGCCCAGATTCAGCTCGTCGAAATTGCAAAGGCTCTCAGCTATCGGGCGCATATCGTCATCATGGACGAACCGACATCGGCTATCGGCGAACACGAAGTCCATGTCTTGTTCAACGCGCTCCGCAAGATCACTGCCCGCGGTTCCGCCATCGTCTACGTCTCTCACAAACTCACTGAGATCTTTGAGATCGCGGACGAATATACCGTGTTCCGCGACGGCCGCTTCATCGAGACCGGAAACATCAAGGATATCGACCGCCGTCATCTTGTGACGCAGATCGTGGGCCGTGAAGTCAAACTGGTCGAGAAGGGAAAACCTCTCGAAGATGCACCGATCCTGCTTTCCGTCTCGAACTTGGCGCGCGGCTCTCATTTCCGGGACATTTCGTTGGACGTGGCGTCAGGCGAAGTAGTCGGCATCTATGGATTGCTTGGATCCGGGCGAACAGAATTTCTGGAAACAATATTCGGGCTTCATTCGCCGACGAGAGGCGAAATTGTCTTCGACGGCGGCAAGGTCAGGCCAGGCAGTCCGAAGGACGCAATCCAGCGTGGCATGGCGATGGTGACCGAGGATCGCAAGGACAGTGGCCTCGTGCTGTCGGCATCGATTGCCCACAACATCACGCTTTCTTCGCTCGCCTTGATGGCCATCAGCGGTTTCATCCGCGGGGACAAAGAGCGCAGCGCAGTCCAAGACATGATCGTCTCACAGAGGATCAAGTCGGCGTCGCCGGATGTTGCTGTCGAAACTCTGTCAGGCGGAAACCAGCAAAAAGTGGTGCTGGCTCGATGCCTTCTGACGAATCCAAAGCTGCTCATTTGCGACGAACCGACGCGCGGCATCGACGAAGGTTCCAAGCAGGAGATCTACGCGTTCCTGCGGGACTTCGCGGCAAAGGGTAACGGCGTTCTGGTGGTTTCGTCGGAGGCACCGGAGATCATGCAGCTCAGCGACAGGATCGCGATTTTCAAACAGGGACAGCTCCTCAACATCATCGACGGAGCCCAAGCAACGCAACAGACGCTCATGGACATGGCGAGCTGATGAGCGGTCACAGCCCCATCCACGGGAGGATTTGAGTAATGAATACCATCGCTGCGGCGAAACCCGGAAACTTCCGCGCCGGGGAAATGATCAGGCAGTTCAGCATCGTTCTCGTGTTTTTCCTGATCGTCGCGTTCTTCTCGTTCGCAAACCAGTACTTCATGACATGGTTGAACTGGCTGAATCTCGTTCGCCAATCGTCGATCAACGGCATTCTGGCGATCGGAGTGACCTTCGTCATCCTCACCAAGGGCATCGACCTCTCGGTCGGCTCTGTGATGGCGATCGCGGGCATGATCGCCGCCAGCCTCGTGACGGAGACCAACGAGCATTTCGTGCTTTTCGGTATCTTTGCGGGCCTGGCGGCGGGAGCCGGCCTTGGCCTGGTGAACGGCGTGCTTGTTGCCGCGGTCAAGGTCCCTCCGTTCGTCGTAACGCTCGGCATGTTGAGCGTTGCCCGCGGGCTCACCTTGATCTTCTCGGAAGGACGTCCCATCCCGAATCTGTCGGATCCCTTCAAGTGGATCGGCTCCGGGCAGATCATGTACATACCGGTACCGATCGTCATCCTGTTCGTTGTCTTCCTGATTGGCTGGACCGTTCTGAACTATACGACTTTCGGCCGCTATGTGTACGCGGTCGGCGGCAACGAGAAGGCGGCTCGCACGAGCGGCATTTCCACCAAAGTGATCGTCGGCGCGACCTATGTGATCTCGGGTCTGTTGGCTGGTCTTGCGGGACTTGTCCTGACGGCTCGCACCACCGCTGCGCTGCCGCAAGCGGGCATCGGTTATGAGCTTGACGCGATCGCCGCCGTCGTGATCGGCGGGACGAGCCTTGCGGGCGGCCGCGGATCGCTGCTCGGCACACTGATCGGCGCGCTCATCATCGGCACGATCAACAACGGCATGGACCTCATGGGCGTGTCTTCATACTACCAGCAGGTCCTCAAGGGCACGATCATCGTGGTCGCGGTCATCGCCGACCAAATCCGCAAATAAGAAATTTCGGAATTGCCGCCGACGTGGTCGGCGACAATGCCCGGCCATGCAAGGCGTGTTCGGGCGCTTTTAAACCAGAGGAGAGCAAGAAATGCAGATGTTTAGGAGGAGCCTGCTCAGGGCAGGTGCGGGACTGGCACTCGCTGCGGTGACACTGACAGGACCGAAACTGGCGTTCGCGGAAGACAAGATCCGCATCGCGGCGTTGTCGTTCGGCGAGTCCGGCGAATACATGAAGGCTTGGTCGACGGAAATCCAGAACCATCCCGCCGTCAAGTCGGGCGAGGTCGAGATCACCGTTTTCGACGGCAAGTACGACCCGCTGACACAGTCGAACCAGATCGACACTGCGATCACCCAACAGTTCAACGCGATCATCATGTCACCGTTCGACCTTGAGGCCTCGGCGCCGCCGATCGAAAAGGCCGCCGAAGCGAATATCCCGCTGATCGTATCGGCGCTCAAGACGAAGTCGACGAAATACACCGCGTCCATCATCGTTAACGACACCGAAGGCGGCCGGATCATCGCTGAGGAACTCGCCAAGCGCCTTCCGAACGGCGGCAACGTCGTCCTCATGGAGGGTCCGATCGGCCAGTCGGCCCAGATCGAGCGCCGCGCAGGCATCGACGCTGGTCTCGCCAAGTTCCCGAACCTCAAGCTCATCGAAGACAAGACAGGCAACTGGAGCCGCGCCGAGGGTCAGGCGCTCATGGAGAACTGGTTGCTCGCGCACCCGGGTGAGATCAACGGCGTCCTTGCGGAAAACGACGAGATGGCGCTGGGCGCGATCGAAGCCATGAAGAGCGCCGGCATCGATCTCAAGACCGTTCCCGTTCTTGCGATCGACGGCATCCCGGACGCAAAGCGCGCCGTGAAGAAGGGCGAGATGGCGGTCAGCCTCTACAAGTACGCCCGCGCCGAAGGCCAGGGCGCGGTCGACCTCGCACTGCGGGCGATCAAGGGCGAGAGCTACAAGCCGCAGTCCGAAATCTGGGGCTCGCTGATGGAATGGAAGGGCGGCACCGAGAAGGACTACGTCGTGCCGTGGCTCGTGCTCGATTCCACCAATGTCGAGAAGTACATGTAATCGGACAACGGCGGACGGCCCATACAGCCGTCCGCCTTACACCAGGGAAATAGGATCGACCATCATGTTGAAGAGAAAAGTTGGAAAGACCGATGTGACGCTGACCTCGCTAGGGCTGGGTACCTCGCCGCTCGGCGGATGCAATGTCGATGTGAGCTTCCAGACTTTCGAGGCGGTCGTCCTCAAGGCATACGACTTGGGTGTCCGCTATTTCGACACCGCGCCCCTTTACGGCCTTGGAAAGTCCGAGCATTCCCTCGGCCATGTCCTTCGCAACAACGATCTCATCGGCAAGGTCGTGGTCAGCACCAAGGCGGGGCGGATACTCAAGCCGGAAAGCCGCGCAAAGCGCGCCGAGAGCCTTTACGGCATCGACTGGGTGAAGGCGCTGCCATTCGTCGACGACTACGATTATTCCTATGACGGCATCATGCGCGCTTTCGAAGATAGCCAGCAGCGCCTGGGTATGGACCACATTGACATCCTCTATCTCCACGACGTCAGTGGCGAATGGCATCGCGAGGCTTATGACACCCACCTGTCGGCGCTGAGATCGAGCGGCTACAAGGCGTGTGACGAGCTGCGCAGCACGGGCTCCGTGAAGGCCATCGGCCTCGGCGTCAACGAGACGGCGTCGGTCCTGCAGGTGGCGGAGGAATTTGACCTCGACTGCTCCATGGTCGCCGGGCGCTACACCCTGCTCAACCACGGTGCTCTCGACCATTTCTATCCAGAAATGCAGCGTCGCGGCATCGGTATCATTGCGGCTGGCATCTACAACTCCGGCATCCTCGCCGAGGGCAGCAAGTCGATGACAACCACCCGCACCTACGATTGCCAGCCCGCGCCTGAAGCGATCGTTCGCAAGGTCGAGGCGCTCGAAGCCGTCTGCGAGCGCCATGGCGTCTCGCTTGCGACTGCAGCGACACAATTTGTCTACGCACATCCTGCAGTGACCGCGGTGGTGCAGGGAGCGCTGGCGCCCGAACACGTCGCCGCAAACGTCGCCGCGATCTCGACGCCGGTTCCGGCTGCGTTCTGGGCCGACCTGAAGTCGTCCGGTCTCATCCCTGAAGCCGCGCCAGTTCCGGAGGCATGATAGCGATGGATCTGGCTGAGCGCAGGCCCTCGGACATTCTGGTCACCTATCGGATTGAGACCGCCGGGAGCGCTGAGGCCTTGGCGGTCAAGATCGGAAGCGACCAGTCGACGGGTACATTTGTTGACTTGCCCGGAGAGACGCCGCAACTGAAGGCGCGCGCGGCCGCGCGCGTGGTCGCTTTCGAGAAACTGGACTCTGTCGAGGTTCCCTCGCTCCCTGCAGCGGGCGAAGTCTTTAACCGGGCGGAGACAACAATCGCCTATCCCCTGGAGGCCGTCGGAACTGACCTTGCGGCAGTCACCACGGTTGCATTGGGCGGGGTCTGGTCGATCAAGGAATTCACCGGGCTGAGGGTCGTCGGCCTGCAGCTGCCTCCAGAGTTTGAAGGCGTCTACCCGGGGCCTCAATTTGGGATCGAAGGCTCCCGGCGTCTGACCGGCGTCTACAATAGGCCAATCATCGGCACGATCATCAAGCCCGCGCTCGGCCTCACCCCGGACGAAACGGCGCAGGTGGTTGCTGAACTCGTCGCGTCCGGTGTCGACTTCATCAAGGACGACGAGAAACTGATGTCGCCACCATACTCCTCGTTGGAGGCGCGCGTGAAAGCGATCATGCCGATCATCCGGGATCAGGAGCAGCGCACCGGCAAGAAGGTGATGTATGCCTTCGGCATTTCCGACGTCGATCCCGACGAGATGGTTCGCAAGCACGACCTGGTCGTGCGCGAGGGTGGAAACGCCGCCGTCATCAACATCAATTCGATCGGCATGGGCGCTTTTCTGTTCCTGCGTCGGCGGTCGTCCCTTGTCTTGCACGCCCATCGCAACGGCTGGGATCTTCTCACCCGACATCCTGGTCTTGGGTTCGATTTCTCGGTCTACCAACAGCTTTGGCGACTTCTCGGCGTCGACCAATTCCAGATCAACGGCATTGCCGCCAAATACTGGGAGCCGGACGCCTCTTTCGTTCAGTCGTTCCATGATCTCCAGAAACCGATCTTCAGTGCTGCCGACCGCCCGCTACCGGTCGTTTGTTCGGGTCAATGGGGTGGACAGGCGCCTGAGACCTATCGAAGGACGGAGCAGACGCTTGACCACCTTTACCTTTGTGGTGGTGGCGTCGTCAGCCATCCCGGCGGGCCGTCGGCTGGTGTAAGAGCGGTCCGTGCGGCCTGGGATGCCGCGGTCGCCGGAATCGATCTCCATGAATATGCCAAATCTCATCCAGAGCTGGCGCAGTCGCTCGCCAAGTTCGGCTCTAAAACCGTATCAGAAGGAAGATGACAGATGGAATATCGTCAGCTTGGCCGGTCAGGTCTGAAAATTTCGCAACTGGTTCTTGGTTGCATGAGTTTCGGCGTCGCCGATCGCGGCAACCATGCTTGGACCTTGTCCGAAGACGACAGTAGGCCCTTTATCAAAGAGGCACTCGAACAGGGCATAAACTGCTTCGACACGGCCAATGCCTACTCGGACGGCACCAGCGAGGAGATCGTCGGCAAGCTGCTCAGGGAGATGGTGCAGCGTGATGAGGTTGTCATTGCCACCAAGGTCTACGGCAAGATGCGCAATGGAGCGAATGCGGTCGGACTTTCCCGCAAGGCAATCATCGCGGAGGCTGAGGCCAGCCTCAAGCGGCTGGCGACCGACTACATCGACCTCTACCAAATTCATTTCTGGGACAATTCGACCCCGATCGAAGAGACGCTGGAAGCGCTGACCGATCTCGTTCGAAGCGGCAAGGTTCGCTACATCGGAGCCAGCAATTGTTACGCATGGCAATTTGCGCGCGCGCTCTACAAGTCGGACGCTGCCGGATGGTCGCGTTTCGTTTCGATGCAAGCTCAGATGAACCTCCTTTATCGCGAGGAAGAGCGGGAGATGTTGCCGCTCTGTAAAGCTGAAGGGGTGGGGATCATCGCGTTCAGTCCGCTGGCTCGCGGGCGCCTCAGCCGGCCTTGGGAGGAAAGCAGTTTGAGGTCCGAGACCGACAATGTCACCGCTCGGTTCTACGGTCACGCGGACGAGGCGGATCGCCGCGTCGTAGACGTCGTCGCAAAGATTGCAGACGACAAGAATGTTCCACGATCCCTCGTTGCGATGGCGTGGCTTAACACAAAGGCGGGCGTGACGGCTCCTATAATCGGCGCCACGAAGCTACAGCATCTGAAGGATGCCGTCGCTTCCTTGGCCGTCAAGCTAAGCGACGACGAGGTCCGCGAACTCGAGGAGCCATACGTGCCGCACAGCGTAGTCGGCTTGAACTGATTTGGCTCGGCGGGACGACGTTGATACTGTCAGCAGGCACGCGGAGCCGGGCCTCCTGAACCAATGGCATTGGCCGTATCGATCTCTGCTCCGTTCCGGAACCAGCGCGAGGAAAAAAGATGACCGCCACCCGTCGTTTTGACGTCAGCGACAGCGCGATTGAAGCTGCCGCCCGGCTCATGCGAAATGGCGAAGTTGTCGCGTTTCCGACGGAGACGGTGTACGGGCTCGGCGCGGACGCCAGCAGCCCCGCCGGGATAGAGCGCATTTATGAAGCCAAGGGACGCCCGCGGCATAACCCGCTCATTATCCACGTTTCGGACGTGGAAATGGCGCGCAGGATGGCACATTTCAATCCGGAGGCAGAGTTGGCTGCTGCCAGCTTTTGGCCGGGACCTCTGACATTGCTCCTGCCAAAGCGGGAAGACGCGGGGCTCGCAACCGCAGTTACCGCGGGCATGAAAAATGTCGCAATCCGATTTCCGTCGTCAAGCGTCGCCCAGCGGCTGATCCGAGCCGTCGGATTTCCGGTGGCAGCGCCTTCGGCCAATCGCTCCGGGAAGGTCACGTCGACGCGCTTTGCGGAGGTTGCCCGCCAGTTGGACGGACGAATTTCGGGGATCGTAGAAGAAGACACATGCTATCATGGCCTTGAATCGACCATTCTATCTTTGGTCGGTTCTCCGACCATTCTACGCCACGGGTCGGTTACACGGGAGGCGCTCGAAGCATTGCTCGGTCCGATTGACGAGGACAGCGCTCCCCAGAAAGTCTCGGCTCCAGGCCAGCTAAAGAGCCATTATGCTCCGGAAGCCGCAGTTCAGATGAATGTCGATCGTCCTTCCGGCAACATGGTCTGGGTCGGTTTCGGTCCAGAAAGCGAGGGCTGTCAGTTCACGCTGTCTTTTTCTGGTGACCTTCATGAAGCTGCCCGCAACCTCTACACCGTCATGAGTGAGGCCGACGCTTCGGCTGGGCCAAATGATGTAATTGCGTTCGCTCCAATCCCGCTGACTGGCCTTGGATGGGCGATCAATGATCGTCTGCGAAGGGCCGCGGCACCGCGCCCAGCTTAGGCTAACAATTTTCAAATAGTTCGAAAATCTGGATGCCGTTGCATAAAAAAACTTGCTCGAATAGGTATGACCTTATACCTTACACCTTGCCGATTGAGGAGTCGCTGCGGGGGTTCATCAAGAGTTTTGGTGGCGCTAGGGGCAAACGCCTCAACGTTGCATGCAAGTGGACCGGGCCTTACCCGAACAATGACGGCATCGCTGGGGTCAGATCCTCGCGACGCCTCCCATCGACATCTAAGGATTACCACATGACCGAACTCGAAATTAGACCGCTCGGAAAAAGCAAAGTGCAGGTGACTTCGCTGGGGCTTGGCACTGTGCCGCTCTCTGGCTTCAACGCGGATGTCTCCTATGACGAATTCGAAGCAACGATCCTCGCCGGGTACGCGGCCGGAATCCGCTACTTCGATTGCGCGCCGATGTACGGCTTTGGCAAGTCGGAGCATTATCTTGGCCATGCCCTCCGGGCGAACAAGCTGCGCGAAAACGTGGTGGTGAGCACAAAGGTCGGTCGCGTATTGAAGCCCGCCAGCAGGACGAAGAAGCTTGAGACCGTCTACGGCATAGAGTGGATCGACCCGCTTCCGTTTCTCGACACCTACGACTACACATATGACGGCGTGATGCGCGCATTCGAAGATAGCCAACAGCGCCTCGGCCTAGACTATATTGACGTTCTTCTCGTGCATGACGTTGGTCGGGCATGGCACGGCGACCAAAGCGAGTTCTACTGGAATCAGCTGCGGGCCTCAGGTTACAAGGCACTGGACGAACTTCGCTCCAGCGGAGCCGTTTCGGCCATTGGTTTGGGTGTCAACGAGACCGAGTCCGTCGTGGGTGTCGCCCGTGAATTTCCGATCGACTGCTCGTTGATCGCGGGCCGCTACACCCTTTTGAACCATGCCCCGCTTGAGGCCGCGTTCGACGAGTTGCTCCAGCGGAACGTCTCCGTGATCGCCGGCGGGATCTTCAATTCCGGGATCCTGGCGACCGGCATAAGCGGTCCTGCGGCCACTTACGATTACGGCAAGGTTCCTGCGGCCGTCGTGGAAAAGGTCAACGCCATCGAGAGCATTTGTTCGAGATATGCGGTGAGCTTGCCTGCAGCGGCGATGCAATTCGTCTATGCGCATCCGGCAGTGGCGACGCTGGTCATGGGGGCAAAAAGCGCATCCGAAGTCGATCAGAACGTCAAGGCGATCAACGAGACAATACCCGCTGCATTTTGGGACGCTTTGATTGAAGCGAACCTTCTTCCGTCGAATGCTCCGCTGCCGATGGCTGCACGATGATGGCGAGCGGAGGCACCGTTTTCGGCGGCTTCCGCTGTGAAGCGCTCGTGGGCTCGGTTCCATCGCCGGATGCACGCGCATGCCTCGAGGCGCTCGTCAGGACATATGGCGAGCTCCTCGCGATCTATTCCTTCATGCATATGGCATTGAAGGAGAAGAGCATGCGCCTCTTGATGGGCGAACTCGCCGATCGCGCCTCAGAGATAAAGCGATCCGTCCGTCACTCGCTCGCGGGCTCACCCGTTCTCGCGGGGCAGGGCCACGCACTCTCCCATCTTGGACGGGCAGATCGCCTGCTTGTCGAGGCGGAGGAGCACCTGCAGCGCGGTGTCTTGGTTTCGAATGCGGCCCTGCTGGGGTTGCTTTCAAACGCGGCGATCGAGCTGAAACGATCGGCCGCCATCTTAGGCACGTCGACCTTCGACACGACAGCATGCTGTGGAGGGTCCCTTGGACATGGGGAGGAAGACCATGGGAACGCATTCGATCTGGGTGCTTGAATACTCTCGAAGCCCAGTGCACCCAGTCAGCGGGGTTTTTTACGGCGCCCATAATCAGGGCACGATGAACCTGCCGTTCGCATACATTCTCATCAAGACAGGAGATGCAGTCGTTCTGGTTGATGCCGGTCACGACGCCGCCGATTTCGGAGGCCAGATCGCCAATTCGATTGGCGTTACCGGTTGGACGCCTCCGGAAATCGTTCTCGGGGAATGCGGGATCAGGCCCCAGGACGTCACGCATGTCATCCTCACGCACGCGCACTTCGATCACATTGGCGGCCTAAAGTTCTTCCCAAATGCTAAGATTTTCATTCAGAAGAAAGAATTGGAATCCTGGATGTGGATTCTGGCAAAGGGTCGGCGCTTCCGTTCATTGCAGGCCGGACTGAATCCGGCGGATATCTGACCCGGGCAAACATCGAAGGCCGCCTGGAACTGGTGGAGGGAGAGCGGGAAAACCTGGTGCCAGGCGTTCATGTCTATCCGGCATTCGACACCCATACCGCAGGATCGCAATATGTGGTGGTGGAGACCGGCGGTGGAGACGGCAAGTTTATCCTGTCCGGCGACGTCATCTACACCTACAGCAACCTCACGGGTGAGGACGCCACCGATCCCTGCTTTGTGCCGCCGGGCCTTGCCAATGGCAGCCAGTCACGTCTGATCGAGTCCGCCGAGGAGATGCTCAAAATCGTTGGTATGAACGAACGACGAATTGTTCCCATGCACGAGGAGCAGCTGTCAAAAATCTATCCGTCGCGCCTGACGGCTCGCCAGCTCATGCTCGTGGAGATTTGTGTGGCCGACGGAGACGTATCAAGAGTTTGATCGATTTGAAGCAGCGCGAACGCTAAGCTCCATCGTTCACAATCGTCCTCCCAAGGCGATAAGCAGAGAAAAGGCCGGGTGTCAGCGACTCCGGCCTTTTCCAAACACCTTGCCCGCAGCGGTGATCTGCGCGGTGAAGAAGCCCTATATTCCCGCTTTGATGACGGCCCGGTAGTCCGCGATGTTTGCCATGGAGGACAAGGCCTCCATCTTCCGTGCGCGGCTGACGCGCGGGACCATTCTCCATGGCGATGACATTTGCGCTTGAACCTCCAACCCATCCTGTTTCGTTAGAAAATGAGCGCCTTCGGCCATGCATGGAGCGGTGCAATCGCGCCATCATGCGTCTTCACGTGTCCCATCATGCCAGCAGCGTCAGGGGCGTTGTCGAATAGAGCAACACAAACTAACGAAAAATGATGTTTGCATGTGATTTGTAGCGTCGGATCTTGATGTTAAAGGATCGGATTAGTGCGCCGGAGGACTAGAATATGAAGAGAGATGATCGGAGGCAGGCCATTATGGACCTGTTGGTCGCGCAGAGGGTGGTGGATCTGGACGACCTATCCGATCGGTTCGCTGTATCCAAGATGACCATCCACCGGGATCTGGATGATCTTGAGCAGGCAGGGATGCTTCGCAAGGTCCGTGGCGGGGCAACGATCGAGGCAGGAGGCCATTTCGAAAGCGATTTCCGGTTTCGCCAGCAGCAGGAGGGCGAGGCCAAGCGCCGGATGGCCGAGGCCGCCCTTGAACTCGTCGAGCCCGGCATGACGGTGATGGTCAACGACGGATCTATGGCGTCGGTGCTCGGGGAATTGCTGCCACAGAGGAGGCCGCTGACGGTGATCACCAACAATGCGGCGGTCATCGATCGGCTCAAGACGGAATCAGGGATCAACCTGATTGCAGTCGGTGGACGCTATTCGATGAAGTTCAATGGTTTTTTCGGCGTCGTCGCCGAACAGGCACTGTCGCGTCTCAGCGCCGACATCGCCTTTATCTCAACGCCGGCAGTTTCTGGATTGCGCGTCTACCATATGGATGATGACGTTGTCCGCTCGAAGCGAGCGATGATTGCAAGCGCCGCGCGCCGCTGCCTGCTCTTAAACCATAAGCGCTTCAATCATACTGCTCTTCATGTCCTGGCCACCATTGACGAGTTCGAAGTTATCATCACCGACCAGGAGCCGTCAGTCGACATCCGCGCGGCTTTGGAAGGATCCAATGTGCAGCTTAGAGTGGCATCGCAGGAGAGGAAGTGAATATGGCCAACGATCCTTCGGGTAGTTGCCGCGCAAGGCGGCACCTGTCCCCGAATCTCAAGTTGGGCCCTTGATGGGGGAGCCCTTCCACAATCTTCTCCTGTGGGCGTCTCCTATGGACGTTCAACGCGATATCTCAGATGGACGGAGCCGAGGCCAGCGGCTTCGGCGCTGATAAACGTGAGCCTCGCCCCGCCGGCAAGCCCATCCTCGCCGCCCTCAAATATGGCCGGTGTATTCGACTTGCCTCCGATCGCAGGGAAGATGACTAGGCTGACCTCGTCAACAAGACCCGCATTCAAGAAATGGCCATTGGTTCGCGCCCCGCCTTCCAGCATCAAGCGCTTCACACCGAATTCGGTGCCGAGAACATCGAGCGAGTTTTTCAGATCGACGCCATCTTTCTCCGAGACGATATAGGAAACGCCAGCTTGGGTGAGGCCCGCCAGGTAAGCATCATCCACGTCAGATCCTGTCAGGACGACAAGGTGAGCTCCCTCAATGTCGCTCTTGTCCCAGCGTAGCCGACCGTCCTTATCCACGATGACAGCGAACTCCCCGGCGTCCGGGTTGGCGATAGAGATCGGTCGCGCGGCCGTGCCGGTTGCTTGATAGGGGCGGTCGACGGCGTCCGCGAACTCTTCTCCCGTCGCTCTTCCCGAAAGCCAGGCGTCGGCGCCGATCTTCTCATGCAGGCCGTCATAGATCTTCACGAGCTCATCGACCGAATGGCCGGTTGCCTCGGCCCAATCATTGACGATCAATCGGCCATCCAGCGGCGACATCATGTGACAGATTACATAGGGTCTGGGCATTGGATTACTCTCCTCTACAAACATTTCACCGTCAGTGGCCTGCCTTCAACCAGGCTGCGAATTTATCCATCCAGTCGGGGTGCCAGCGTGAAAGCGCCGGCCGGTTCAGGATCATGTCGTCGGCCGCCCAGCGGATCCGTCTGGCGTCTATCTCCGGCGTAACCGCGTTATCAGGACAAATGATGTAAAAATCTTCGTCGAGCAGACGGGCCAGGAAGTATTCCACCAGCTGTTCGGCGGTCCATGCCTCATCGGGCTTGATAGCGCCCTGCGGCTTGAGTGCGATGTTCATGGGCGTCCACGTGTAGCCCGGGACGAGGAGATGAGCCGATACACGACCTCCCGTCTCCTTCAAAAGCTCGTGCGACAGCTGTTCGGTCAGCACCTTGACAGCTGCCTTAGCCACCGAATAGACGGCATTGCCTGGAGGAGTTGTAATTCCTTCCTTGGAGCCGAGGTTGACGACCGCCGAGGGTCGGGCTGCCTTGATCATGTAGGGCACGAAGACGTGTTGTGCGGCTAAAACACCTCCGAAGTTTACATCGATCTGGCGTCGCCACTTTGCAGGATCATCCCAGGGGCCGGCTCCTTGCGTAATGCCCGCGTTGTTTACAAGGATGGCCACGTCGCCAAACCGAGAGGCTGTTTCGTCCTGCAACCTCTTCAGTGCCGATATGTCCGAGACGTCGCCGCTCACAACCAGAGTGTCCGTATCGAGTGACGAGGTAACATCCTCAAGTGCGTCGGCGTCGAGATCCAGCAATGCGAGCTTCATGCCGCGGTCCGCGAGAGCCCTCGCGATTGCCAAGCCGATGCCCTTCGCTGCTCCCGTGATGACCGCAACGCGGCCAGGAGCAACGATGCTGTTCATTCTCTCGCTCATCTTTGTCTTTCCCGTCATTGGACGTCACCGCTGGAAGGTGGGCCGGACACGCCGTCGCGTGGATTTTCTCGGCCGACGGCACCATCGCAAGAAGTGCATCAGCGATACACGGGTGCTTGTGTGCTCGGACCATATCTGCTGGCTGCGAACGACAGCTCAACCTCCTAACAACATAGGGCACTCCGCCGACCACTTGAAGTGAGCTGGATCGCACGCACCGATGAGCCGTGCTCACTCTTGGGTGCCTTCGTGACGTCGGGAGTGCCTCGTCAATTTGGCTACGGACGCGACCAAAAGGTCCCTTACTTCTGGTGTCTGCCAGATCGGTGGTTGATTTTTATTCACCGCCCCGATCGATTTTGCTCATGTAACCAACCGGCTCCACGGGCATTAGGTCACCAGCGCCTCGAGGCGATCGTGGTGCTGATAAAACCAAAGGAGTGAAATCATGACTGGTAATAAACCACTCGCAATGGTCACGGGCGGCTCATCTGGAATAGGCTTCGAGCTTGCCAAACAATTCGCCAAGAATGGATTTGACGTCGCTATTTCAGGCTCAAGCGACAAGGTAAACAAGGCCGCCGATGCGCTACGGAGCCTTGATGCCGAAGCATATCCGTTCAAAGCGGATGCCTCGACATACGATGGCGTCGAGGGGTTCTGGACCTTCACGCAGGGGCTGGGGCGCCCACTGGAAGCCGCGGCTCTGAACGTTGGTATCGGTATCGGCGGCGCCTTCGTCGATAACGATCTCGAGGATGAGTTTCGCCTGCTTGCGATCAATGTGACCGGGACCGTCCATATGGCCAAACGCGTCGTCCAACATATGGTCAAGAACGGCCGCGGCAGGATCCTCATCACCTCCTCGGTTTCGGCGACCCTGCCCACGCCATACGAAACCGTCTACGGCCCGTCGAAGGCATTCGGTTACATGTTCGCGGAATCTCTGCGCGAGGAGTTGCGCTCGACCGGGGTCACGGTGACGGCACTCCTTCCGGGCGCCACCAACAGCGACTTCCACGCGAACGCTGGGATGGACGATACTAAGCTCGGTGGCCAGCAGAAAAACGACAAGACGCTCGTCGCCAAGCAGGGCTTCGAGGCCCTCATGAACGACATCGACCATGTCGTCGGCGGAGACCAGAAAACCAAGCGGCAGGTGTTGGAAAACCGGACAACCCCGGAGCCTGTTAAAGCCGCCCGGCAAGCCGAACTGACCCAACCGCAGTGAAGGAGCACATCATGGCACATCTGAAAGACAAGGTCGCAATCGTCACGGGAGCTTCCTCGGGCATTGGAGCAGCGACCGCCAGAGGATTGGCGGAAAAAGGTGCGCGCGTCGTCCTTGCCGGCCGCAATGAGGAACGCCTCAGTCAGATTGTCGAAGACATCGCCGGTTCCGGAGGTATTGCCAGCTACAAGGTTGCCGATGCCACGGATTTTGAGAGTACCAAGGCCCTCGTCCCGTTCGCCACGACGACGTACGGCCCGGTCGATATATTGGTCAACAATGCGGGCCTCATGCTCTTTTCCTATTGGAAGGATGCCGCGGTCGGCGATTGGAACAAGATGATCGATACCAACCTGCGTGGCTATCTGCATGCGATCGCCGCCGTGCTGCCGTCGATGTTGGAGCGCCGGTCCGGCCGCATCCTGAATATGAGCTCTATCGCCGGCGTTCATGTCGGCGAGGCGGCAGGCGTTTATGGAGCCACGAAGTTCTTCATACGCGGTATCACCGAAAGCCTCAGAAAGGAGGTGGGCGTGGGAAGTGGGATCCAGGTGTCTATGATCAGCCCTGGCGTGATCGATACCGGCTGGGCCGACAAGGTTCATGACGAGACGGGCAGAAAGATCGCCGGAGAGCTCAACAAGCAGGGTATTCCGCCGTCGTCGGTGGCTGAAGCCGTGGTCTATGCACTAGATCAGCCCCCGGAGATCACGATCAACGACATTGTCGTCCATCCAACCCGGCAGGACTGGTAGCCGGCGTTTTCGAAAGCTCAGAACTTGAACCTCCGGGACTGTCAGGCCGCCCGCGCGGAGGTGGTATCCGTTCCAACCGGTGCCGTCTCTCGTGGCTGTGGACAAGATGATCTTCATTGCATGACCATCTAATCCCGGAGGTCTCATTATTCAGCGACCCGGCCCATCTCCCGTCGTCGCTCCCAGGATCCAACATGGATCATTTGAGGTCAAATTTTTGACTGCTTCCTTGGTCATCACATACCAAAGACAGGGCCAGTTGAATAAGGATCGAAGACGCCAGCCGCCTGAAGCAAGGTCGGCGTCGGCGAGAACGATCTTATTCAGTACAAGTGCGAGTATCCATCACTCATGGTATCGACGCGGGCCGATCTGGCCGACCTTGAAACTTTCGTCGCGATCGCGCGGGCGGGGGGGTTCCGAAAGGCCGCCGCGCTTCGCGGCGTTTCCGGGTCTGCCCTCAGCCACTCGATCAGGGGTTTGGAGGCCCGTCTGGGCGTCCGTCTGTTTCATCGGACAAGCAGGAGTATCAGTCTCACCGCCGCCGGCGAAGTACTGCTTGCCGAACTGGAGCCCCGTTTCCTCGGCATTCAAGCTGCGATGGATCTCCTGGACAGTTTCAGGAGCGGGCCCACGGGCAGAGTGAGAGTGACCACGCTGCGTGACGCCGCCGAGCTGTTGATCGCTCCTCGACTGCACAGTTTTCGCAAGAACTACCCAGATGTCGAGGTCGAGGTCAGCGTCGAGGACCGCTTTATCGATATGGTCGCCGAAGGTTTTGACGCGGGCATCCGTTATGGGGGAACAGTTCCCGAGGGGATGATCGCGTCGCGTCTGACATCCGAACTCGAATGGATCGTGGTCGGTTCTCCGGCCTATCTCAACGAACGAGGGCGGCCCGCGCGGCCGGAAGATCTCTTGACGCACGAGTGCATTCGGATCCGAACCGGTACAGACCACGTCTGCAAATGGGAACTTGGCGACGGAGACCGCATGGTTACCCTAGACGTCCCTGGACTGCTCACGCTCGGAGATTCGGAACTATCCATCCGCATGGCGCAGGAGGGAGGCGGTCTCTTTTATTGCCTGCGGGCCCGGGTCGAGGACAAACTTGCGGCCGGTTTGCTCGAAGTCGTGCTGCCGGACTGGTCCTCTACTGGGCCGGGTTTTCATGCATACTACGTTTCGCACCGACAGGTGCCGTCCGCCCTCCGGACGTTTCTCGACCACCTTAAGGCGCCGCTTCCGGACGATTGAAATGACGGCTCGACGGGAAAATCTCAGCGGGCGGAAGTTCGAGTTCCGATAGAAAGTGGCTGCTTGCACCCAGCCTCAGAACGCCTCGAAGCTCTCGATCGCTATGACGGGAACAAGTTTGCTAAGCCAGACGCTACTTGAGTTGTTGTACCGGCGGTGCGAGACCCGCTCTAAATTTACAGCAGACGCCTACAGGGTAGTGGAAACTCGCCGAGGTCCATTCTTGCCTCCGCCTGCGCTTCAAACATAACGAATTCAGATGAAAAAAGCTCATCTATTTTATGAAATATTGCGTTTGAATTAGGAGCTGAAAGCGGAGATGGTTCATTGCGTGGAGGGCATCTGAACCTAGATCGCCTTAGCGCGTAAGATGAGACGCAATACGGTTTACGAGGTCGCCGGACTATGTTCGGCGAGGGAAGAAGTATTGCTCAGATGCTGTATTGGGAGGAGGGCCGAATGAGTTTCCCCGCTGGAAAAACTGTAGATAAACGCGACAATTCTATTCTTGCTGGTCTCGAGCCGGCGATCTTCTTCGGTTTTTTCGAAGAGCTAAGCGCCATCCCGCGCGGTTCTTACAGCGAGAAGCAGGTTAGCGATCACATCGCCGATTTTGCCCGGGCGCGCGGCTTCGAGGTTTACCAGGACGAGATCTACAATCTCCTCATTAAGAAGCCGGGCACGCCCGGCTACGAAAACTCTCCGACCGTCATTCTTCACGGGCATACCGACATCGTCTGCGAGAGCGATGAGGGTGTTGACCACGACTTTAAAAACGAAGGCATCAAACTTCAGGTTATCGGCGATTTCATCCATGGTACGGGGACAACCCTTGGGGCGGACAACACCGTTGGTGTGGCCTTCGCAATGTCGTTGCTGGCATCCGACGATGTCCCACATCCGCCGCTTGAAGTCGTCCTGACGGTTCAAGAAGAAGTCGGCAAGGGCGGCGCGCAACACTTCGACGGCACAAAGCTTAGCGGTAAGCGCCTTCTCGACATGAACTGGCACGATCCCAAGTCGCTGTTCGCCGGCTGCGCGGGCGATATTTCAGTGCGATTTAAGATTCCGGTTCAGTGGGAACCGCGCGTTTCGGAGCAGACCGCCCTTTCGCTGCGGATCTCCGGCCTGAGCAGCGGTCATTCCGAATTTGACATCCATCTTGAACGCGCTAACGCGATCGTCCAGCTCGGACGGCTGCTTCGGATTGTCATCCGGGACACTGGTGCCAGGGTAGCCGAAGTCAAGGGTGGCGTGAACCGTTACGTTATCCCGGGTGAGGCGGAGGCGATCATTTCGATCGATGCCTCGCGGATCGTCGATCTCAGACAGAGAATTGAAGCGGAAGCGGCTTCGATTGCGCTTGAGTACAATGCAAGCGATCCCAACCTCAAGGTCACAGTCAGCGAGTCGGGGAGACAGTTTACTCAAGTCTTCTCGGCTCAGTCCGCCCGGGCGCTGGTCGATGCCCTGAACCTTCTTCCCAACGGCGTCCAGAGCAAGAGCCTTCAGGTCGAGGGCCTCGTTGAGAGCTCCAACACCGTGGCGCTGCTTTCAAGCGATGAAGAGGCCATCGAAATCGTCAATACGGTTCCAAGCGCCGTTAGCTCCCGTCGCTACAACATTGTCGACAAAATTAGGCAGCTGTCGGAACTCATCGGCAACGGCGCGAGCGTGGAGACATTCGCGGATTGCCCGGAATGGCCATACAATCCTCATTCGCGAATGCTTAACGCCGCCAAAGCCGCTTACGAGCGTGAGTTCGGCGAGCAGCCACATGTAGAAGTCTCTCACTCCAGTCTCGAGCTCGGCCTTTTCCGAAAGAAGGTTCTTGACATTGACATGCTGTCGATCGGACCGGAAGCGTTCGACGTCCACACCACGCGCGAGCGCCTCAACCACACGACAGTCGATTTGACCTGGCGGCTTCTCAAGTCGCTGCTCCGCGAACTCCGGACCTAAGGTATTGAAATGCCAAAACTGCCAAGCTACTTCGGCAATTTTCCACATCCGCCCAGCGAAAAGAAGCCTGTCCATCTGACGCGCGATAGCTACAAGATGTTCATCTATACGGGGACGAAGCCGTATTCTAGCGACCTCAACTACCTGCTCGCCAGCACGGACCAGCAGACGACCGGCATCTATCAGCTCGCGCCGGGAAGCAACTTCGACCCGGCGGACATTCACGCGGGTGACGAGGTGTACTATGTCCTCGAAGGTGTCGTGCATCTCCTAAACCCCGAAACCGGGCAGACCGAGGAACTCGGACCCGGTGACGCGGTGCTTATCCCCAAGGGCGCTCCGCATCGCGGCTATAACTTCAGCGACAAGGCTGCAGTTATCCTGTTTTGCATCGCACCCCGTATCTGGGACGAGAATGGCCCTCCGACCGGTTATGACGGGCCGACGCGTCTCTATAAGCACGAAGGGAGAGCGTGATGAGCCTTGAGAAACTCGGAACTTATCCGGTAGACGGCGCACAGGCGCGCAAGAGGGGCGACCTGGTGAAGGTCGCAAAAAGCGATCGTCTGCACATCGTCTCCGGCCGCGATCATCCCGTTCTTGTCCAGTTCTGCGTCAGCAACGATTACATGCACGTCGGAGAGCTAACTATCCCCGTGGGTGGCGTTGGACCGCGCGCGAGCGAACCCGACAGCCATGAAGGGGACGCAGTCTTCTACATCCTGCAAGGCCCCGCGACCTTCTATTTGGCGGATACCGACGAAACCTTTCACATCCGTGACGGCGAGTCTTTCTTCCTGCCGGGCGGCATCAGCTACCAGTGCCTAAACTACGGCTCTAACCCGATCCGGGTGGTCTTCACGATCGCACCGGGACTTTAAGCCGAAAATTTGAATCTCAGTTTGCCAAGTTTCGCCGCGGACCCGTTCCGCGGATGGGAAAGCTTTGTCTTGTCACCACCAGGGAGGATCATGTGACAATTTTTAGACGGACGTTAATCTTCGGTGCTGCTCTCGGGCTCACCGCTTCGCTTTCCTTCAGCCCAGCGCTTGCACAGCAGGCGGACTATTCGAAGGTGTTTCCTGGCATCTTGATGGACAAGGACATTAAGCCCACAGGCCAGGAAGTGAAACCTGTTAAAAAGGATAACCGCCCGCTCAAGGTCGGTTTCCTGCCGACGGCGATGGACACCTACTATCAGCGTGTTCTAGCCGGCGTGAAAGAAGAAATCGACAAGCGCGGTGGCGACGGCGCTATCCAGCTTCTCGTGCAGGCTCCGAGCAGCCAGTCTGCCACGGACGACCAGATCAGAACAATGGAAGCCTGGATCAACGACGGTGTCGATGCGATCGCGGTTGCCCTATACAACGAAGGCGCATTGCTCCCCTCGATCCGGCGCGCGACCGAGGCGGGCATTCCGATCTTCCTCTTCAACTCACCCGTCGCCGATAATCCATATTATGTCAGCGATATTGGCTACGACCAGAGTGACGGCGGTCGTGCGCAGGCGCAGTGGCTGGTTGACACCTATGGCGACAAGGAAGTCAAGCTCGGGATACTGGAGGGCCTGCCCGGTCCGCATACGAGCCAGCGCATGAAGGGCTTCAACGAGATCATCTCGAAGCATCCCAACTTCAAAATCGTCGCTCAGCAGCCGGCTGGCTGGGTTCGTGCCCAGGGCCTGTCGGTGACCGAAAACATGTTTACCGCCAACCCCGACATCGAAGTCCTCGTCGCGCTCTACGACGAGATGGCCCTTGGCGGTCTGCAGGCCCTCAAGGCTAAGGGGCTGAACGGCAAGGTGGCGATCGTCGGCTACGAAAATATGAAGGAAGCCAACGACGCGATCCTCACCGGCGACTTTGCAGCAACGGTCGACACCGGGGCCAAGGAAGAAGGTCGCAACATCATTCGAGCGGTGGATGAGTTCGCGATGAAGGGCAACGCCCTGCCGAAGAAGATCTTCGTGGCGCCCAAAACCTACGATGCGAAGAACATCAAGACCTTCGATCAGAACGACTACGTCTACGTTCAGCAGAAGTAGACGTGACAATACGCGGCCCTGCCTTGCGCGGGGCCGTCCACTAAAAAAGGGCGACCTGAATGACAAACGCTCCGCTGCTCGAGATGAAAGGCATCGCCAAACGCTTCGGCAACACGAAGGCGCTTGATGGCATCGACCTCGTACTCAAACCCGGCGAGGTTCTCGGCCTGGTTGGCGAGAACGGCGCAGGCAAGTCGACGCTGATGAAAATCCTCTCCGGTGCATATGCACGCGACGAAGGCACCATTGCTGTCAGAGGTAAGGTGGTCGATCTGAACAATCCCAAAGACGGGTCCAGGGCAGGCATCGCGATCATCTACCAGGAACTGAGCCTGTTTCCGGACTTTGATGCCGCCGAAAACATATTCGCTGGCAGGGAGCTGCGCCGCGGGCGCTCAAGTGCATCGCCGCTTGACCATTCGGCCATGCGGGCAGCCGCCTCGCGTATCCTGAAGGGCGAGTTAGGCGTGGACGTGCCTCTCGACAGGCCAGTTCGAGAGCTCAGCCTCTCGCATCGGCAGATGATCGAGATCGCCAAAGCCATCAGCAGCAATGCCGATATCATCATCATGGACGAGCCGACCGAAGCGCTCGAGGAGGTCGAACGCAAACAGCTGTTCGCCATCATCAAGAAGCTTCAGCAGGCAGGCAAAGCTCTCATATATGTGTCTCACCGAATCCAGGAACTCCTCGGCATCGTCAGCCGCGTGATGGTCCTGCGCGATGGCAGCACGGTCGCGGACCTGCCCGTATCGGACCTCGACGTAGACAAGGTCGTCGGTGCGATGATCGGCGGGTCTCTCGCAAAACAATTTCCTCCCCGCGTCCCGGCAAGGTCCGAACCCTCGTTGGACGTTCGCGGTTTGACGAAAAGGGGTGTCTTCGAAGACATCACCTTCTCCGTAGCCAAGGGTGAAATCCTCGGCGTCACGGGCCTGGAAGGATCAGGCAAGAGCGCGCTTCTGCGGGCGATCTTCGGGCAGATTCCTCATGATACCGGCTCGATTCTGATCGAGGGAAAGCAAGCGGCAATTACGGACCCGACTGACGCTATTCGTCAACACGTCGCCTTCTTGCCCGCTGAACGTAAAACCGAGGGGATTTTCCCACAACATAATGTCGGCTGGAACCTCTCGATCGCCAACCTTCGAACGCTCGGCAAAATCACGTTGATGCCGAAAAAGGAGCGCGAGATTGCCTCCGGCTACATCTCGAAGCTCGGCGTGAAATGCGATGGCGCCGCTGCCGACATCACATCGCTGAGCGGCGGTAACCAGCAAAAAGTCATGCTTGCTCGCTGGCTGCTCACCCAGCCAAAGGTGCTAATGCTTGAGGAGCCAACGCGTGGCGTCGACGTGCGTGCCAAAGCCGAGGTCTACACCCTCATTCAGGCTGCTGCGAAAGACGGCTGTGCTGTCATCGTGGTGTCCGCCGACAACGCGGAACTGCTTGGACTGTGTCACCGGGTCGCGGTCATGTTCGAAGGACGGATCTCGGCGGTCGTCGATGCGGCGACCTCCAAGGAAGAAACACTTGCTCTTCATTCGGTAAGGCCGCCGCAAGGCCATCATCTTCAGGGAGGTACCCATGGCTGATATTGCTGCTACACGCCCGCGCTCGCCCCTTACGCTCGCTCGCAGCGGCGGCAATGCCGGCGTTTACCTGGCCTTCGTCGTTCTTCTGGTGGCGCTCGGCTTTGCCGCTCCGCGGTTTTTCACCTTCGGCAACCTGACTGACGTTCTTCGTCAGGCTGTACCCATTGCCGTGATCGCATTTGGAGCAACCTTTGTGATCGGGATGCGGGGCATTGACCTCTCCGTCGGTTCGACACTCGCTCTCAGCGGTCTTGTGACCGCAAACCTGATTGTGCTTGGCTATCCCGTTCCCCTGGCATGCGCAGGGGGGATTGCGGTCGGTGCGGTGATCGGACTGGTGAATGGCATCCTGATCACCAAGGTCGGTATCACCGACTTTATCGCCACGATGGCCATCATGGTCATCAGCCGCGGTATCGTGATGGTCTACACTCAGGGTATTCCAATCGTGGGCGCCTCCGACCCCGCCTTCCGAATGATCGGCCAGAGCTATGTCGGCGGTGTTCCCGTTCCGGTCATTCTGACCGCCATCGTCTTCGCGATCGCCTTCTACCTTCTCTATTACACGCGTTTCGGCCGTTTCGTTCTCTCGATCGGCAGCAATCCGGACGCTGCCCGGCTGGTCGGCATCCCCACGGACAAGATCAAGATCGCCGTTTACGTACTGGTCGGGGTATTGTCGGCCTTCGCGGGCGTTCTGCTCACCTCGCGCCTTGAAGCCGCCATGCCTGAAGCCGGCCAGGGGTACGAGCTAGATGTCATCGCCGCCGTCGTTATCGGCGGAACGGGTTTGTCCGGCGGACGCGCCACTCTCTTTGGAACTGCCGTGGGTGCCGTTTTGATGGCGGTCGTCCGCAACGGGCTCAACCTGCTCAACGTGAACACCTTCTGGCACCAGGTCGTCATCGGCACGATCATCCTGATCGCCGTGGCAGCCGATCGTTTCAGTCGCCGCCAAAAGGCCTGAGGAGACGATGATGAAATATTCCGAGTTCCGCAAGTCCGTCCTTGATGCAAACGCCGCACTCTACGATAGCGGCCTTGTCATCTCGACGTTCGGAAACGTCAGCGCTATCGACCGCGAGAAGGGCGTTGTCGCCATCAAGCCGAGTGGCGTTTCCTACAGTGCAATGCAGGTCGCAGACATCGTTGTAACCGACCTCGACGGCAATATCCTAGAGGGCACGCTGCGGCCATCGTCTGATCTCGATACGCACCTGGAACTCTACAAGAGCTTCAAGTCCATCGGTGCCGTGGTCCACACGCACTCGTTCTTCGCGACGGTGTGGGCCCAATCCGGCCGAGGAATTCCTGCCATGGGAACGACCCATGCGGACTATTTCAACGGTACGATCCCCGTCACTCGCAAGCTGCGCGACGACGAAATCAAAGACGGTTACGTTCGCAACACGGGCAAGGTCATCATCGAGGCACTCGGAAACAATGACCCGCTCTCCGTCCCCGCAGCCCTGGTTAACGATCACGGTCCCTTCTGCTGGGGCACGGACGCAGCCGACGCCGTTCATAACGCGGAGATGCTCGAGGCTGTCGCCAAGATTGCCTTCCACTCCCGGCAGCTGAACCAGGACGATCCAGAAATTTCCGGCGCGTTGCTGGACCGCCACTATCAACGCAAGCACGGCCAGTCGTCGACCTACGGCCAGCCAGACGGTTCCAAGTAGGGTTTATCATGTCGATTGTAGCAGGTGTTGATTTCGGAACTTTGAGCGTGCGGGTAACGCTGGCTGATTCTGAGAAGGGCTCCCTTGGAACCTGCGTCGCGGAATATCCTCTCGAGCGGCGGCGTTCCGATCCCGACCTGGCAACCCAGTCCCACTTCGATCATATGGAAGCGCTTGTGCTCGCCATGAATCGAGTAACCGTTAAATGTGGCGTAGATTCCAAGGCAGTCCGTGCGATTGCGGTCGACACGACGGGGTCCTCGGTGTTGCCTGTCGACGAAAATATGCAGCCTCTTGGGGACTACTACCTCTGGTGTGATCACCGCGCCAAAGCCGAAGCCGAAGAAATAACGGCCATGGCGCACGATATGCATATCGAGGCAATTGAATGGTGCGGGGGGACCTATTCCCACGAATGGGGCTTTGCCAAGCTTCTCCACTGGATGCGCCACAACCCCGACCAGCGCGAACGCTTCGGGACCGCCGTGGAACATTGCGACATGGCTGCCGCGGTCCTCACTGGGGTGACCGACACGGCTCGCATGGTGCGCAGCGTCTGCGCCATGGGACACAAGTGGATGTGGAACCCGAAATGGGGTGGCTTGCCCTCGCAGGCTTTCTTGTCCCGCGTCGATCCGCTTTTCGACGGCGTGCGCGAGAAGATTGGCGGAACATATCAGACTTCTGCTTCGATCGCAGGTGGGCTCAGCACATACTGGGGCGAACGACTCGGCCTAACCCCCGGGATCCCAGTTCCCACGGGTGCGTTTGATGCCCATTGGGATGCAATTGGCGCTGGCTGCCGTCTGGGGGACGTCGTCAATGTCATCGGTACGTCGACCTGTATCATTGCCGTGAGTGAACGTGTGAGACTCATCCCTGGTGTTTGCGGCGTCGTCCCAGGGAGTGCCCATCCAGACCTTGTAGGAGTTGAGGCGGGCCTGTCTGCGACCGGCGACCTGTTCGATGCAATTGCACGACGTGCGGGCACAACGGTATCCAAACTCGCTGAAGGCCTCGAAAGCATCGAAGGCGGAAAGACCGGTCTGATGCGTCTCCCCTGGGACAATGGGGACCGGACGGTTCTCGTCCGCTCTGATCTTGGTGGAATGACGCTTGGCTGGCATCTCGGCCATACCGCACAGGACGAACTGTACGCCGCGATTGAAGGAACGGCTTTCCACACACGGGTTATCCTGGAGCGGATGGAGCAACACGGCGTTCCGGTCAACCGCGTCATCAATGGGGGAGGTATCCCGCAAAGGAACGACATCCTCAATCAGATCTATGCCAATGTCATAGGCAAGCCGATATTGGTCCCTGACGGTATCCCGACGGGTCTCGGTTCGGGAATATTCGCCGCTCTTGCGTCCAAAGATCATGGATCGATCGAGAGCGCTCAGGCAGCTATGTGCGTGGGCTACAGAAAGTTTGAGCCCGATCCGAGCACGCGCGGACGTTATGAGACCCTCTACCAGCTGTTCAAGCAGGTCTATATGGGCTTTGGCACCTCAAGCCTCGGAGACTTCTCGCAAGTTCTCGGAGACATCAAGCGGATTGCTGCAGGTGAGAGTATTCGATCCGAGTTTGGCCACCGTTCCGCGCGGAAGATGGCATTGCTATGACCCGTTGCGCTCTTAGATCAGATTGCTATGGATCGAGGACGTTATGACGTCACTTCCATCCATTCGTGCAATACAGTCGTTTGTCGCAGCCGGCAGAAAGGCGTCATTTCTGGAGGCGGCTGCCCAATTACAGCTTACGCCGTCGGCGATCAGCCACCAGATCAGACTGATGGAAGAAGACCTTGGGGAAAAGCTCTTTCACCGCATTGGAAGAAACGTGTCTCTCACCGAGATTGGCGAGCGATACCACCGGGATCTTTCAGAAGCGCTTTCGATGATTGAGCAGGCGACCGATGAGGTTTGCCGGCGCAACAGCGTCGACGTCCTGAGCGTTGGCTGCGCTTCAAGCCTGGCTTCGCTATGGCTTATGCCAAGATTGCCTCGGTTCGAGGAGTTGTATCCCTCGATCGAAATCAGGCTTCTTTCGACATCGGACCCTGCAAAATTGTCCGATGGCTCGGTCGATGTCGATATCTGCTACGGTAGCGTTCCTCGACTGGGCTCTATCGCGGCGGAGGAGTTCCCCCTTGAGACAATCGTCGTAGCCTGCTCTCCCGAGGTCGCTAATGGCGAGCGGCCCATACGCAAGCCATCCGACCTGGTGGGCCATACCCTCATCAAATCGGAGCAGACGCTTTACAGCTGGCAGCAATGGGCGAAGGACCACGGCTTGGCGATTGACGTCAATCGCGGCTCTCGATTTCGCGACGCATTCATGGCGATCGCAACCGCTGTCGAAGGACGCGGCGTGTGCCTCGAGAGCTACCGGCTTCTTCAACGGGATGTGGAAAGAGGTAACCTCGTCCTTCCATTCGGAATGACGGGCCCCAACCTCCGTTGCCACACGCTCACATATGTCCGCTCGCGGCTCAGGTCGGAAAAGGTCAACGCGTTCAAGCAATGGCTGGAAAATGTATGGCTTGAAGACACTGCCTCGGCTGAAATGCGGGCGCGAGGCTGATCGAACCTCTGACGGGCAGCAAGATCGCCCGGCTCCTTTGAAACGCCGGGACAGCAATATGCGTGATGCCCAACCTTCGATCTTAGCCATGCCTCGCAATTTTTTCGAAGTTTTTCTGATTGCGAGGCAAGCGGCCACCGAGCGCGATATGCGCCATCTTCAGCCTTCATCACCGGTGTCTGCGCTGACGATTTCAAGGCCGCAGCTTTAGGAGCGCGTCGGATCCCTCTCCGGGCCACGCAATCGGCGACCTTAAAACTCCGCAAGTCTACGGCTGTCTAACGCGATGAGCCGATCCTCTGCACCCGCTTTTCGTCTCTTCTAATTGACTATACACACGAGCAGGCAAAGCTGTCGCGAAGGGATCAACTGAGACTGGCAGCTCTCAGACAATCTGGATTGATATTAAGAGCGAATGCCTCCATATGTAGAGAATGATTTAGCGCGGCGTGAGCCGATTACAGGTGTTGGCGGGCGATGCAGACGGACCTACAGATATCCAGACAGAGTGCGACTTTACGCGTAAAAGTTGAGGAGACTCTACGTCAGGCGATAGCCAGTGGGCGATTTAAGCCCGGCCAGCGACTGGTAGAGCGCGAACTTTGCGAAATGCTGGGCGTCGGCAGGACCTCGGTTCGCGAGGCCATGCGACAGCTCGAGGCTGAAGGCATCATCACAAGCTATCCCCATAAGGGACCGGTCGTCAGTACGATCACCTACGAGGAAGCGCAGCAACTCTATACTGTTCGGGCTCTTCTTGAAGGATTCGCGGGCCAGCAGTTCGCTGAGCATGGCACTGCCGCCGACATAGCAACACTTCAAGCCGCGGTGGTCGAATTCGAAGCCGCTGCCGAAAGTGGCGTCGGTGCGCGGCTCATAGATGCGAAAAACGCGTTTTACAACTGTTTGATGGACGGCAGCAAAAACGTGTTCGTAAGGCAAATGCTGACAGCTCTGCACAATCGGATCAATCTCCTTCGAATGACAACCATGACGCAACCGGGACGCCTTGCGCACAGCATTGCCGAAATCAAGGATATTGCGAACGCAATCCAGAATCGCAACGGGCCGTTGGCGGCGGCGGCTTGCAAATTCCATATTGACCAGGCTGCGAAGGTCGCACTTGAATACCTGCGGAAGAACGCAGCGCCAGAAACTTAAAATTTCGATTGACAGATTGTCTGATAATCTTTTTAATCCTCTCTAAAGGAACGCGGGCTTCATCGCTCGCACGCGTCCGGAGGAAAAAATGTCATCGACACTCAACGCAACGCGCGTGGCCTTTATAGGGCTGGGCGCGATGGGCCAACCTATGGCTCAGCATCTCATTTCGGCAGGCTTCGATGTCGTCGGTTTCGACCTCTCGAAAGAGGCCAGGATAAAGCTCGATGATGCGGGCGGGCAAGCCGCCCAAACGATTTCTGACGCCATGGTCGGGGCCAGTTTCGTGATCACCATGCTTCCGAACGGCAAGATCGTGCGCGAGGCGCTGCTGGGCGAAAACGCCTGTGGCGGCCTCAAGCAGAATGCCGTCGTCATAGACATGAGTTCGTCTGCTCCAAATGACACAAGGGAACTCGGTCTCGAACTTGCTTCTCGTGGCCTTCGGCTGGTTGACGCCCCGGTCTCCGGAGGCGTCAAGCGCGCCGTTTCTGGCACCTTGACAATCATGGCCGGTGGGGAGGATGCTGATATCGAGGAGGCCGAGCCGCTGCTGAAGGCAGTGGGACAACAGGTGTTCCGGACGGGGCCAGTTGGCTCGGGTCACGCGATGAAAGCGATTAACAATTTCGTATCCGGTGCAGGTGTGCTCGCGGCGATCGAGGGTGTCCTTCTGGGACGTGCCTTCGGCCTGGAGCCGGCGACGATCGTCGATATTCTCAACTCGTCGTCTGGAAAGAACAATGCCACCGAAGTGAAGATGAAGCAGTTCATCCTCTCTGAGACGTTCGGGTCGGGATTTGCCATTGGCCTGATGGCCAAGGATATCCGCATCGCCGCCGATCTCGCCAAGACGCTTGGTCTTCGCCTAGATGCTCTCGCCAGCACCGCAGACGCCTGGGATGCTGCACAGAAGGCGCTGGGCCCTTCCGAGGACCACACCCGCATCATCCGATACGTCGAAGATCACAACTAGCCTCGGAAACTCGCGAATATAGCGATATAGACAGATTGTCTGATAATCAGTTTATCTCGCCGCAAACAGTAAAGCTAGGAGCGTTGTCGAATGACCGCAAGGAAAGAAGCGAAAGTGAAAACACACGGCAAGGAGCGGCCTGTCCCTTCGGAACAGTTCGCTCAAGGGCTGGCGACGCGTCGTGAAGTCATGGGCGATGCCTATGTCGACGCAGCACTCGGTAAGGCGACCGACTTCACTTGGCCTATGCAGCAGCTCGTCACCGAGTATTGCTGGAACGAGATCTGGAACCGACCAGGCCTCGACAGGCGCGCGCGGTCCATTCTGAACCTTGGAATGATCTCTGTTCTTAATCGTCCGCATGAGCTCAAGGGCCACGTGCGCGGCGCGATCAACAACGGCCTCACCAAGGAGGAAATCCAGGAGATTTTCCTGCAGGTCGCGATCTACGCCGGCGTACCGGCGGGCATTGACAGCTTCCGAAACGCCCAGGAGGTCTTCAACGAAATGGGCATCTGAAGCCGCCGCTGGGCATATTGGCAACGTTTGAAAGGCGTGGATCGGCCGCGCCGTTATAACTAGGGAGGAGCCGAACATGGCCATCGACCTCGAGAAGTTCAAAAAACTGGCGCTGGAGGACTTCGAGTTCAAGCGCGAAACCCGTTATCTCAACGGCATTATCAAATGCGATTTTCCGACCCGAAGCGTCGCACTTCACTTTGAAGACGGCAAGATGGTGAAGGTCGAAGAAGCCGCCTACGACGACGAGAAGTGCAAGATCGTCATCCGCGGCACGGGTGAACAGTGGGACGCGCTTCTCCAGAAGAAGCCGCAGCCGTTTTACCAATGCCTGCAGTCGTCGAATATCAAACACGGTCTGTACCTTAGCAACAATCACGAAACCTTCGCGTATCTCCCTGCGCTCAATCGCATGACGAACCTGATGCGCGAAGCCCGTCCGGAAGGAGTAGCAGCATGACAAGGCATGATCCGATCACCGGCCGTTACGTCTACCTGACGATCGAAGGCATCGAATATCGCGTCTATTACGAGGAAGCCGGACAGGGCATTCCCTTGCTTGTCGGTCACACGGCGGGCTCGGACGGCCGCCAGTACCGCCACACGCTCTGCGACGAAGAGGTGACCAAGAACTTCCGCGTCATCGCGTTCGACCTGCCCTATCACGGGAAGTCTCTTCCCCCGCATGGCGTTCGCTGGTGGGAGAAGGAATACAACATGACCAAGAAGTTCATGATGGACTTCCAGCTGGAACTCTCGAAAGCCCTTGGTCTGGACCGCCCCGTTTACATGGGTAGCTCGATGGGCGGACATCTGGCCATCGATCTGGCGTCCAATTACCCTGACAACTTCCGTGCGACCATCTCCGTCGAAGGGGCACTGCGCTCGGCTGCCGAATATGTCGATGTCGGCATGGCAGGCATCAGGAAGGAATTCGACAACCCGAACGTCAATCGTACCTCCATCGGCGCGGCCATGATGCTCAATATCTCGCCCTACTCACCAGAAGCCAATGTCCGCGAAATCCAGTGGGAATATAGCTGCGGCGGTCCGGGCGTCTTCGCAGGTGACCTCTATTACTACTACTACGACCACAATGTCTCGCCCGAAGAGGCGAGCAAGATCGATACGTCGAAGTGCATGCTGTACTTTCTGACGGGCGAATACGATCCGAATACCTCCCCGGCCGACACCAAGATCGCCGCCGATCTCGTCAAGGGCAGCAAGTTCTGGACGATGGAGAAGCTCGGACATTTCCCGGTCACTGAAGACTACACCGAGTTCAGAAAATACCTGCTGCCGATCCTCGAGGAAATCCAGCAGGCATCCGCAACCAGGGCGAAAGTCGCCTGAAACAATCTCTTGGGAGGAGCATCCAATGAGACGCCGTTTAACCGCAACCATGGGGGCGCTGATCGCGGTCGGCGCCCTGACGACCACGACGTGGGCTGACGGCGTCGACCAGCTCCCCGCCAACGAGAGGAAAATCTACGAGGTTGTCGACCCGCAGGTCCCGCTCGGAGCGAGTGCCTATAAGGACTTCAAACCAAAGAAGGGACCGCCCTGGAAGATCGGCTACGCCAGTAGCTATGCCGGCAACACGTGGCGCGCAGCGGCCCTCGATGCCGTCATGAATGACCTCTTGCCGCGCTCCAAGGAAGCAGGGCTCGTATCCGAAGTCGTGGTCACCCAGTCCGACCTCAAGGACGCCGTCCAGATTCAGCAGATGCGCCAGATGGTTGATGATGGGGTCGATGCCATCATCATCTGCTGCTCGAACGTCACCGCCCTCAACCAGACGATCGAGTACGCCTATAAGGCAGGCGTTCCTGTCTTCTCGTTTTCGGGATACGTGACGTCGCCTTACGCGATCAACGGCGCTGCCAATCACGCGCAGGGCGGCGGCGAGATGGCGACCTGGCTCGCAGACAAGATCGGCAAGAAAGGCAACGTGCTTCTCGTGTCGGGCATCCCTGGCTTCGCCTCATCCGATAGCTTCGATAAGGCCGCCAAAGATGCGCTGGCAAAGTATCCCGACATCAAGATCGTCGGCGAAGTGGCTGGCAAGTGGACCGACCAGGTAGCACAGGTCGAGGTGCAGAAATTTCTGGCGACGAACCCCACCCAGATTGACGGTATTCTGACACAGGGCGCGCAGGAGAACGGCGTGTTGAACGCCATGCTCCAGTCGGGCCGTGACATGGTGCCGATTACGCTGGGCGGCGAGGCTTCGGCGGCATGTTACTGGCGCCAGAATCCAGAATGGATCGATGCCGGCTTCCATATCTGGCCGCCGCGCCGCGAGATGCAGCAGATGTGGGAGATTATGCTTCGTACGCTCCAAGGGCAGGGGCCAAAGGTGCAGTCCGTCCTGCGCCCAGTCCTGCCGTTCGCAATCGATGACGTTCGCGCGGCGATCCCCGAGGATTGCGATTTGAACTCGACTGATTTCGTCGAACCGAAGGCGGACGGATGGTTCCCAAGTGCGATTGCCGACCAGTACTTCGAGCGTCCTGCCGATCCCTGGAAGCCGGTAGCCCAGTAAGCCGGATCCGCCCGGTGGCTTAACCGCCGGGTGGGACCGTTGGATGATCGTAAAAGCCGCCTTGGCGGACGTTGCGGGTGGGAGGTCTGCGATGGGCAGCGAGATAACAGTCAAAATGGTAGATGTCGCCAAGGCGTTCGGGGAGACGAGGGCACTCAAGAAGTGCGACTTCGAGGCCCGCGCCGGAGAGGTACACGCCATCGTCGGCGAGAACGGCAGCGGCAAGAGCACGATGGCCAAGATCATGTCGGGCGTTTTGCACCCGGACGCAGGGAAGGTCACGATCCTGGGTGAAAAGGTTGCCTCGCCCGTCGACGCCAAACGGGTCGGCCTGACCACCATTTTCCAGGAAGTCCTGGTTGCCGACGAGGCCAGCGTGTTCGAGAACCTCTATGTCGGTCGTGACGGTGTCTTTCGTTCGCAGTTGACCGGCGATCGGCGGACCGAAGCGGCTGAAATCCTGGCGCGGCTCGTTGGAAAATCCGTAGACCTCGATCAACTGGCAGGCAGCCTGCCGCTCAGCATCAAACAGTGGATCGTCATCGCACGGGCTATTCTTCGCAGGCCGCAGGTGCTGATCCTCGACGAATCTTCGGCCGCGCTCGACCTCGACTCGACCCTCCGGCTCCACGCGGAAATCGACCGCCTTCGTGCCGAGGGCGCGACGATCCTCATCGTAACCCACCGGATCGCGGAACTCGTGCGTATCGCCGACCGTGCGACGATCCTGCGTGATGGGATAACTGTCGGTACGCTCGGAAAGGACGAGATTACCGAGGAAAACCTGCTGTCCATGATGACGCCGGCAGATCGGCGCGCCAGCGATGCGACAGAATACGCCTCCCGAAAGAAGGCGCTATTGGCCCCTCTCATACTAACCGCGACGGGTCTCGCCGCGCACAGGTCGGCGCGCCTATTCGATTTCGACCTTCCCAAGGGGAGCATCGTCGGCGTAGCCGGGCTTGATGGGCAGGGGCAGGACGCTTTTATCCGCGTCTTGGCCGGCATCATCCAGCCGTTCGGTGGCGAGGTGAAGGTCCGCTCGGTTGATACGGACAAGATGATCGCGCTGCAATCGCTCGACGATGCTGCCAAGCTCGGCGTTTCCTACGTCTCCGGGGATCGCAAGCGCGAGGGTATCTTCCCGCAACAAAGCATCTTCGAAAACCTCGCCATCGGTGTCTACAGGAAGACGCTCGGACCCCTGGGCGTGATCCGCAAGCCCACGCTGAAACCCATGTTTAAGCGCGAAGTGGATCGTCTGCGCATCAAGATCGGCAGCCCGTCGAACAGGATCACCTCACTGTCGGGCGGCAACCAGCAGAAGGTGCTTATCGGGCGCGCCTTCGCAAACGATCCCCAAGTCATCCTCCTGAATGACCCCGCCCGCGGTGTCGATCTCGGCACTAAGCGCGACCTCTACCGGGAGCTACGTCTGTTCGCTGAAAAAGGCGGCAGTGTCATCTACGTCTCGAGTGAGATCGAGGAGTTCATCGGGTTTGCCGATCGCGTCGACGTGTTCTTCGGGGGAACGTTGTTTCGATCCCTGACCGGCGAGGAAATCGCCGAGGCACCAATCCTCGCCGCTATGTTCGGGAAAGCCCGGGACGCTTCCGTTGATTTCGATCTGGAAAGGACCGCATGATGTCCGTAACCGCTTTCCGTCAAGTCACGCAGGACCGCTCGTTGTTCGTTCCGGCCGGGCTTTTCCTCGTCCTCCTTTGCGCTGTCGCCTTCCGGGGCCAGGGTCTGTTCACGAACAATGGTCTGGCCGGAGCCATTCTGGTTGCAACGCCGCTGATCCTGACCACGCTCGCGATAACACCGATCGTCATGGCGGGCCGCGGAGCGGTGGACCTTTCCGTGGGCCCGCTCATGGGCTTCGTCAACGTCACGCTCATTACGTGGCTGGTCGGCAACGGCATCACGCACCCTGTGGCCATCATTGCCTGGGCGGTGGGATTGGGAGCAGCGTTCCAGCTGGTGCAAGCACTTGTGATCATCTATGTGCGCGTCGCGCCCATCATCGTCACGCTCTCCGGTTTCCTCGTTCTGTCGGGCGTCAACCTGATGGTCATGTCGCGTCCCGGCGGTGTCGCTCCAGACTGGATGCTAAGCTGGGGCGCGGGAACGAGCGTATTTTCGCCTGTCCTGTTGCTTCTGCTCGGCGCTTTCGCAATCTGGGGCGTCCTGAGGGGCACGATGTTTTACCGCAACCTGCGGATGACAGGCGCTGACGAGCGGATGGCCTATACCAGCGGTGTGCAGGTCGACGTCGTGCGCATCATCGCCCATATGGTCGGCGGCGTTTTTGCCGGGCTGGCCGCATTGAGCTACACCGCGCTGATCTCATCCGGCGACCCGACCCAGGGCAGCACCTACACGCTGCAAGCGGTGACGGCGCTGGTCCTTGGCGGCGCCAGTCTCTCCGGGGGCCGCGGCGGTGCGCTCGGCTCGACGCTCGGCGCGATCAACATGTTCCTCATCTCGTATCTTCTGTCCACTTTCAACTTCGGGACGGTTTCCGGCTTCGTCACGCAAATGGCCTTTGGCCTGATCCTCGTTGGGTCACTTCTCGTGAACGTCTTCGTCATCAGCCGCCGCACTGTCGCGTGAGGAGTAAGGAAATGATCTCCACTGTCTTGAACACAGAAATCGGCGCGACCCGTGGCGCCAGCCCTTTGCGCAAGCACAAGAGTATTTCGATCGGCTTCTGTCTCCTTGCGTGTCTGCTCATTCTTGGAGCCCTGCTCGTGCCGGGCTTCGTGTCGCCGCAGAACGCGCGATCGATCCTCCTTCTCGCCGCCTTCCTTGGGCTGGCGTCTGTCGGGCAGACGCTCTGCGCGCTCGTTGGAGCGCTGGATCTTTCCATCCCATACATCATCGGTGGCGCCAATATCCTGCTTCCAAGCCTCATGGTGGCGGGTCTTCCCGCCCCCGTCGCCATGATCGTCGTGCTTCTCCTTGGCATTTTGGTCGGGGCTTGCAACGGCGCCCTCAGCTTCCGGCTGCAGGGTCAGGCGCTGATCATGTCGCTCGGTCTTGGTTTTGCCGCCGTCGGGGCGGTCCAGATCTACACCTCGCTCGGATCGCAGTTCGGCGGTACCGTCTTTGCGCCCGTCCCCGGATGGCTTCGCAACCTTTCGGCGTTCAACGGCAAGTTCTTCGGTCTGCCGTTTCCACCGGTTATCGTCATATGGGCTTTCATCGCCGTCGCTCTGGGCTGGATAATGCACAACACCTGGTTTGGCCGGAGCCTCTATGCTGTTGGCGGGAGCCGCACGGCCGCCGGCCGCCTCGGAATCTCGGAATTCAAGATCTGGACAGTGATCCACAGCGTCAGCGGGGCGATGTCGGCACTCACCGGAATGCTGCTCCTCGGTTTCTCCGGCGGCGGTTTTGTCGGGGTCGGTGATCCCTATCTGTTCACCACCGTGGCGGCGGTCGTTATCGGCGGAACGTCTCTTCTAGGCGGTGCCGGCGGGTATGGAGCGACGGTCCTTGGCGTCCTCGTCCTTACTGTCCTGACCTCGCTTCTCGTCGGCCTGGGGCTCAGTTTCCCGGCACAACAGGCCGTTGTAGGGCTGCTGATCGTCCCCATGGTCGCGATCTACGCCCGCTCACCACACATCCGTAATCAGATTTGAACGTTGCATCGAAAGGAATACCAATGGCTATCTCCACCGCTCTACTGGATCGCCTGAAAGACCCCTCCCTGGTACGCGAGGAAATGCTGGTAGGAGGCGACTGGCGAAAAGAGGGCGCGAGCGGCAAGACGATCCAGGTCCACAATCCCTCGACCGGGGACGTGATTGCGAGCCTCCCGAGCGCAGGACTCCAGGACGTCCGCGAAGCCATCGACGTCGCCAAACTCGCCCAGAAAAAGTGGGCCGCACGATCGGGCAAGGAACGTGCCGGCGTCATGCGGAAGTTCTTCGACCTCGTCACGGCCAACACCGAGGACCTCGCGATCATCCTGACGTCCGAGATGGGCAAGCCTCTGGCCGAGGCACGCGGCGAGGTCGCCTACGGCGCTTCCTACATTGAATGGTTCGGGGAAGAAGCCAAGCGCGTTTACGGCGACACCATTCCGGGGCATCAGGCCGACAAGCGCCTGATAGTCATCAAACAGCCCGTCGGCGTGGTGGCGGCCATCGCGCCCTGGAACTTTCCTTCCGCCATGGTCTGCCGCAAGATCGCCCCGGCGCTGGCATCCGGCTGCGCCATCATCTTCAAGCCGGCCGCCGAAACCCCATTGTCGGCCCTTGCTCTTGCCATACTCGCTGAGCGCGCGGGAATACCCGGCGGCCTGTTCAGCGTCCTGCCGACAGACAACGCCCGGATGTTCGGTGAAGAAGTCTGCTCGAACCCCGTCGTCAAGAAGCTGACCTTCACAGGGTCTACCGAGGTCGGCCGCATCCTGATGGCGCAGGGCGCACAAAAGATCATGAAGCTCAGCCTCGAACTCGGCGGCAACGCTCCCTTCATCGTCTTCGACGATGCCGACCTCGACGAGGCCGTGGAAGGAGCGATGCTGTCCAAGTTCCGCAATGCCGGCCAGACCTGCGTTTGCGCCAACCGTCTCTACGTCCAGAGCGGGGTCTACGACCGCTTCATAGAGAAACTCGCGGCGCGGGTTTCCGCGCTCAAGGTCCTTGACGGGTTCGAGGATGGAGCCACCATCGGTCCGCTGATCAACGAGGATGCGGTGGCGAAGCTCTATAGTCACATCGATGACGCGGTCGGTAAGGGTGCGAAGATCGTTGTGGGCGGCGCAAGGGACGAGCGTGGTGGCACCTTCGTCCAGCCGACGCTTCTCTCGGAAGCCACGAAGGAAATGAAGGTCGCACGAGAGGAGACCTTTGCGCCGCTCGCCCCTGTCTTCAGGTTCAAAACGACGGAAGAGGTCATTGAACTGGCCAACGACACAGAGTTCGGTCTCGCCGCCTACTTCTACGCCAACGACCTTCGAAACGTCTGGAAGGTTACGGAGGCCCTGGAGTACGGGATGGTCGGCGTCAACACGGGCCTGATCTCCACGGAGGTCGCACCGTTCGGCGGCGTCAAGCAGTCGGGGTTCGGCCGCGAGGGCTCGAAATACGGCATGGATGACTTCCTTTCCATGAAATACGTCTGCATGGGCGGCATACAGTCATAGTCCAACGGCTGGTGGCGGGTCTTAAGGCTCGCCACCAGCAAGGTTTGAGCTCGTCACGGAGGCCCGATGACACATTCTGCAGAAGGCGGGGAAACTCTCGGTCAAGACCGCGCCGACAGCCTCCAAAACGAGGCGGCCGACCGCGAGCAGGACCCGGCCGATCACGCTGCTCAGGCGAACGTCGAGGGCAGAACGGCAATGGAACGCCGGAACGTGCGGAGAGAGGCAGGGGCTAGACTCGCCTTTGTCGTGGGTCTGTCTGCTTAAGGCTTCCGTTGGCCCAACGCCTGATGACCCATCTCGACAGTTTCGTTGGTATTTTTCGACGGGACGGAGAAAGCGCGCCACCGGCCACTCGCTGGCAAGATCATCGCCGATTGTCTGGCATTTTGCTGGTGGCACGTCGACGCAAGGCGCACGTGTCGGGACGCTCGGCCTGCCGGCCCGAGTGCTCTTATGGCCCAAGGGCAGCATCAGTTGAACCTCACTTCACATTTGCAGATTCTGCAATGACGTGCGGTCGTCAACTGCCGCAAGGCCTTGATGAGGGGGTCACGGATCGCCGAGAAATTGCGCCGTCGCAGACTAATATTTTGACCTGGAAGAGCCCACTATCGTTACCGCGACCTGGTCGCGTTGCAATGATGAAACGGGGTTGCGCCTCACACCTGCGTTCCAGAGTGTCCGGGCGAGACCGTGACGACCACGGCCCCGCCGGACGTTGCCTTGGGAGGCTGACTTCTGGACAATGTTCGTGACGAGAGCTTAGTGCTTCATGCGCAGGATTGGCTTGATGACCTTGCCGCTCTCGGAATCGGCCATTGCCTCGTTGATCTGGTTGAGATCGTAGAACTGGACGAGCTTGTCGAACGGGAACCGTCCCTGCTGCCAGTATTCGATGAGCTCGGGTATGAATTTGGAGGGAATGCTCTGGCCTTCGACCACACCGACGAGCGTACGGCCGAACAGAAAGTTGCCGATATCGACGATCCCTTCCGTTCCGAGCGCGGACGATCCGACCAGTCCACAGGTTCCTGGGGTGCCGAGGCAATCGACCGCCTGGCGAAACACCTTCGGCGAGCTCGTGCATTCGAGACTGAAGTCTGCGCCTTCGGGAATGATTTCCCTGATCGCCTTGACGCTATCCCTATTGCGGGCGTTTATGATGTGGGTTGCACCCAGTTCAATCGCCAGTTCGAGACGTTCATCGTTAAGGTCGATCACGATAATGGTCGAGCATCCGGCGATCTTCGCCGCCATGACGGCTGCCATGCCGACCGCACCCGCGCCGAACACTGCAATGGAAGATCCCGGTTGGGGCTTGAGGCAGTTGAGAACCGCTCCGGCGCCAGTTTGCAGCCCGCAGCCCAGCGGTCCCATGAGTTCGAGGGGAACATCTTTGGAAACCTTGACCGCATTGCGCTCGCTGGCGATGGCATAGGTGGCGAAAGAAGACTGCTCGAAGAAGCACCCGCTGATCTGGGTACCGTGTGAATCATGTAGCGGGCAACTGCCATCCGGCCGGGTGCCACGGAAATTTCTGCCGAAAAAGTCTTCACAATAATAAGGCATGCCTCCCCGGCACTTCTCGCATTTCCCGCAATATGCGTAGCTTAGAGCCACGTGGTCGCCGGGCGAAAGCCCTTTTACATCGGCCCCGACCACTTCCACGACGCCGGAGCCTTCATGGCCGAGAACCACGGGCTGCGGTACGTCATATCCTTGGTCGCGAACAACCATGTCGGTGTGGCAGACACCGCTCGCCACGATCCGGACGAGGATTTCGTCGGGGCGAGGTTGATCGATACCGATGCACTCCAGAACAAGAGGCTTTGCCTTTTCGCGCGAAATTGCAGCGTATGCTTCTTTCATAAAATGACTCCTTCAGTGCGCGCTCGGCCGGTAGGTGACACTTGTAGGCGTTCGCAGACAATCAGTCAATTATCTTCAGTGAACCAAAATGCTCGCTGAGGCCATGCCAGAGCGCTACACGGACATGTAAAGAACCAAATCAATGTAATATCAATTGCTTCCTCAGGGCATGCGGCCGATCTAGATCTTGGTCCGAATTGTTGGCTGTCTTAAAACTGGAATTCGCTTGACAGATTGACTGAGTCTGACGTGGCGTTCATCGAACGCTCCGGCTGACGGTGGTGCCCGCATTTCCTGCCTCGCGGCCTCGTTTTCCGGGCGATGGTAGCGATTATGGCTCCAAACTTCCTTTTATGAACCTCGCCGGCGAGGCGCGGTCTCCTCTGTTTCCTGTTGGCGCGCTCGTGGGGTGAGGTAACGGGCGGCTGCTTTGTCTTATTGCTATATCGAACCAAGCAGCAATAAAAGAACAAATAAATCAGTATGATAACACAGAAGACACGTCGAAAAGCTGAAATTCAATATAGTTTATTGACAGATTGTCTGCTTATTCATAATGATGCGATCTGCCGTTTGGGGGAGAATTCGGCGATGTCTGGAGGATAGCGGCGCTCCAGGTCGCAGACAAAATGGCCACGTTGGGTGGCAAGAGGAGGAGAATTTCGATGAAAAGACGTACATTCCTACAGACGGGCAGTGCCTTGATTGCAGCTGGCGCGTTCGGAATACCGGGCATCCTGCGGGCAGAGGATACGATCACCCTGCTACCCGACACTTGGCCGTCCGAAGGGGAAAACCCCGTCGTCGACGCTGGTAAGTTTGCCAAGTCAGGTCCCTGGAAGATTGGTCACAGCCACTATGGCCTGGCCGGTTCGACGCACACCTATCAAACCGCATTCGAGGCCGAATACGAGATCAGCAGGAACAAGGCCCGTGTCGGCGACTATCAATTCCGAAGCGCCGACCTCAACGCCTCAAAACAGGTCGCCGACATCGAGGATCTGATCGCACAAAAGGTAGATGCAATCATCATTGCGCCGCTTACGACAGGCTCGGCCGTGGAAGGCATCAGGAAGGCGAAGGCTGCCGGCATTCCGACGGTCGTCTATCTCGGTCGCGTCGACACCGACGAATTCACGGTGCAGGTCCAAGGCGACGACTTCTACTTCGGCCGGGTGATGGCGCAGTTCCTGGTCGATAAGCTCGGCAACAAGGGAAAAGTGTGGGTGCTGCGCGGCGTCGCCGGACATCCGATCGATGCTGATCGTTACGCCGGGGCGATGGAAGTCTTCAGCAAGTCCGGTCTCCAAATCACCTCAACCCAGCACGGCAGCTGGTCCTACGAGGACTCAAAGAAGATAGCCGAAAGCCTCTATCTGTCTGATCCGGATGTCGCCGGGGTCTGGACTGACGGCGCGAACATGTCGCTCGGGGTCTTGGACGCGCTGCAGGAAGCCGGGGCTTCCACCATTCCACCGATCACGGGAGAAGCGCTCAACGGTTGGATGCGTCGTTGGAATGACGAAAAGCTCTCTTCGATTGGGCCCATTTGCCCTCCGGCTCTTTCGACGGCAGCCCTGCGTGCGGCCTTCGCGCTTCTCGAAGGCAAGCCGATCCAGCGCAACTGGACCAACCGGCCCAAGCCGATCGTCGACGACAATCTTGCACAGTTTTACCGCTCCGATCTCACGGACGCTTACTGGGCTCCGACAGAAATGCCGAATGAGAAGCTCCTCGAGTACTTCAAGGCCTGACGCATGGAGGGCGCGGACAAAGCGCGCCCTCTTCACCCTCGCAGATGGAAGTGTTCATGAGTATGCTTGTCGAGATGGTCGGCATCAACAAGTCCTTTGGTGCGGCCAAAGTCCTGTCGAATGTTCAATTTTCGCTTGAACGCGGCTCCGTCCACGCATTGATGGGCGAGAACGGGGCGGGAAAATCCACGCTGATGCGAATTCTGGCCGGCGTCTATCAACAGACCGCTGGACGCATCCGTCTGCGAGGAGAAGAGGTGACCTTCCGTTCCCCCAAGGAAGCGCGTCTCGCCGGGGTGTCGACAGTGTTTCAGGAGTTCACCCTGATCCCCAATCTCACGGTCGCCGAAAACATGTTTCTCGGACACGAACCGCGGCGTGCCGATGGGTCGATAGACACCGCCGAGGTCGTCGAGCGATCCCGCAAGCTGCTTGCCGACGTTTTCCCTCAACTGGACGCCGCGGCGATTGTGGAAACGCTGACGGTTGCCCAGCAGCAGGCAGTGGAAATCGCCAAAGGTCTGACATCCAATGCCGATGTCTTCATTTTCGATGAACCGACCGCGGCACTAAACTCGACGGACGTCGCTCATCTCTTCAAGGTCATCCGCGATCTGAAGGCGCAAGGGAAGGCTGTCGTCTACATCTCGCATCGGATGAACGAGGTGTTCGAACTGTGCGACACCATCACCGTCATGAAGGACGGGGCTTGGGTAAAGACAGCCAGGGCAGAAGACTTCAATCTCCAAACGCTTGTGGCAACCATGGTTGGACGCGAGCTTCAGAATTTCTTTCCGCCGAGGGCGCAGACCATTGGGTCGCCGATGCTCGACGTCGCAGGGCTTCGTCTCAATGACCATGGCCCGCCAGTCGGTTTTTCCGTACGCACGGGCGAGATCATCGGACTGGCCGGGCTGGAAGGCCAGGGGCAGCGCGAAATCATGCGTGCGGTCGTCGGGGTCGAAACCGCCGCAGCTGTGACCGTCCGGCGTCGCCGCGACGATCGCATGATCGGTGTGAACGTATCCAACGGCTTTTCGAGTGCGATCTCAGCCGGCATTGGTTTCATTCCTGAAGACCGCAAGCAGGAAGGCCTATTTCTTCGGCTTCCGATCTACGACAACATCGCACTTGGCAAGCAGTTGAACCGGAACATGGCGAGCGTTGCATGGCGTTCGGTCTTAAGGGTTCACAATGTCATAAAGTCGCTCCGTGTTGCGGCCGCCGACCCAGCCTCGCCCGTCGGCAAACTTTCGGGCGGAAACCAGCAAAAGGTCCTTCTTGGCCGCTGGCTGCTTTCGGGGGTCGATATCCTTGTCATCGAGGAGCCGACACGTGGCGTCGATGTCGGCGCGAAAGCGGAAATCTACAAGCTGCTTCGCGATTTTGCCGATCGTGGCGGTGCAGTGATCGTCTCGTCACGCGAGCACGCCGAACTAATCGGGCTCTGTGACAACATCCTGGTCGTTCACGACAAAAAGATCGTCGGACAGATGCCCGCGCTTGATGCCACAGAGGAAACCATTTTGGGAACCGCACTCGGTTCGAACTCCGCGCACGATCCGCGCGCCGCTGTTCATTGAGGAGGATACATGAATACCGTCGCAAACTTCCTGAAGACACCTTACAGGGCGGGCGCGATCGGGCTGTCCATCGGCACGCTACTCGTCCTGGTGGTCGCTTCGGTCATACTGCTTCCAGAATTTCTGGCGCCGGAGAATCTGTCGAACTTACTGGCCCAATCTACTGTTCTCGTCATTTCTGCGCTGGGCCAGACCTTTGTGATCCTGACGGGCGGCCTGGACGTTTCCGTTGGTTCGATCATCAGCGTGACGACCACGATCATGACACTCGACATGCCCGAGGTTGTCCGTGTCATGCTTTGCATTGCGGTTGCGATCGCATTCGGATTGTCGAATGGCTACGGCGTAGCCAGGCTCAACGTCCACCCGATCATCATGACCCTGGCAACCATGGGTATCGGCCAGGGATTGGCGCTTATCATTCTTCCTATCCCCGGCGGGAAGGTGCCCGAATGGCTTTCGGCGTCAGTCGCGGGTTCCGTTGGGCCCGTGCCAAACTCGCTGCTCTGGCTGATCGCCGCCACGTTTGTTGCAGCCTGGTTGCTTTATCGCAGGCCGTTTGGCCTTTACCTGTTCGCTTCGGGTGGTAACGACTTCAATGCCCGCATGAATGGCGTCCCGGTCGAGCGCACAGTCATCAAGGCCTACATCCTGTCGGCGCTATTTGCTTGCGCTGCCGGGATGTTCCTCGCAGGTCGCCTTGCCTCGGGCGATCCCAAGGGGGGCGCCACATTCGGAATTGAATCCGTTACCGCAGCAGCGCTCGGGGGTGTTCACCTGGCTGGCGGTATCGGCAGCATCCTCGGCACTGTGGCCGGCGCGGCTATCCTCGGCATCGTCAACAACGTGATGAACCTCGCCAACGTCTCGGCATTCCTCCAGTCGGTCGTGAAGGGCCTTCTGCTGCTAGCACTCGTCGTCTCACAGCGTCGCAAAACGATCGGACTTTGAAAGAGATGGACCTCTCGATGACCACAACGGATGCGAAAATTGAGACGCCATCGCGCACTCTCACCGCCAGGCGCATACTTTCCTGGGTGCTCGGTTTGCCCCCGGCATATTACGTGCTCGCAATCCTGATCGCTGTGGCCCCCGCTGTAAGCGCGACGCTGATCAATCCGAACTATTGGTTCGTGATCCTGAAACAGTCAGCGCCGCTTGGGATCGCGGTGCTGGCGCAATCTCTTGTCATGCGGGTACGTTCTATTGATCTCTCGGTCAGTGGCGTGTTTGCTTTTTCGATCTATCTCGCCAGCTCCGGGCTCCTCAACAGTTACCCGCCCTTCGTCACGGTCCTGATGCCGATCGTCATCGGCCTTGCCGTCGGTCTGATCAACGGCGCCCTCGTGGCCTATGTCCGCGCCTCCGCGGTCATCGCGACGCTGAGCGTATCGGCGATCCTCATTGGGATCGTCCAATTCATGAGTTCGGGCCGTGCACCGGGTTCGACACCAAGCTGGCTTCGCGTCCTGACGAGCGGGAACATCTACGGCCTGTCGTACTCCGTGATCGTCTGGATCGGGATTTCCGTTCTCGTCGCATTAGCGTTCCGCTTCTTGATCCTCGGGCGCTACTTCCGCGCTGTCGGCGACAATCCGAGGGCGGCGGAGATAACAGGCATACCTCTGGCCCGCACGATTTTTGTCTCCCATACGCTTGCGGGCACGCTGACAGGCATCGCCGCCCTGGTTCAGGTGTCGGCTCTGGCCGTTGGCACGATCAAGCCCGGCTTCGACACCTTCATGAACGCTCTCGCCGCGACGATTCTCGGTGGGGTGACGTTCGGCGTCGACCGCGGTGGCGTCGCGGGGCCTTTCGTGGCGGTCGTCGCCTTCAGTTTCCTCTTCGCGATGTTGACGGTGTTCGGCATCCAGGAGCCCGGCAAGCTGATCGTCCAGGGCGGGATCATCGCGCTTGCTGCGATCATTTACGGAGCACGCGTCGGTCGCGTCTAGCCGCAAGGATCTGCCAAACATGTCATTCCCGGTGTCAACGCGGGAGAATGCAGGAGATAAGCATGGTGAAGATAACGGCGGCAGTGGCCGTAAAACCGAAAGCTCCGCTTGAGTTTCGTGAACTTGAGCTGGCGGATCCAGAAGGCAATGAAATTCTCGTGCGGACGGTCGCCACGGGCATCTGCCATACCGACCTGTTGCTCCGTGATGGGATATTTGGGCCTCCCGCCCCGGTCATACCGGGACATGAAGGTGTTGGTATCGTCGAGGCCATCGGGGCGGACGTCCAAGGTTTAAGGGTGGGCGACCACGTTGCGCTCAGCCAGAGTTCATGTGGCTTCTGCGGCGATTGCCGGCGCTCTCACCCGATGAACTGCCAGAACTACACCCAGTACAATCTGACGGGGCTTCGTCCGAACGGCAAGAAGGCCTTGCTGTGTGATGAAGTCGGCATCGGCAGCAACTTTGTCGGCCAGTCATCCTTCGCGACCCACATCCTGGCGACTGAAAACAACGCCGCGCAGCTTCCCAAGGATTTCGACCTGACGAATGCGGCCCCGCTCGGTTGCGGCATGGCAACGGGAGCAGGTACCGTCATCAACGCCATGAAGCCGGAGATCGGTCAAACCATTGCCGTGTTCGGCGCGGGAGCGGTCGGCATGGCTGCGGTGATGGCCGCCAAGGTCCGGCGGTGCAGCAAGATCATCATCATCGACCTGAACGAGCAGCGTTTGGCCATGGCTAAGACGTTGGGCGCGACCCACGCTATCAACGGCAGGGACCCAGACGTCGTGGAGCAGATCCACGCCTTGACGGGCGGCGGTGCCGATTTTGGGATCGACGCCGTGGGTATCATTCCCGTCATCCTGAACACGATCAAATGCACGCGGGCAGGGGGTCATGTCGTCCTCCTCGGGCTCGACGCGCTCGGCAAGGATATTCCAATCCCGCTGGACCTCATGGTCTTCAACCGGAAAATTCAGGGTGCCATCCTCGGGGATCAGATCCCGCAGCTCTTCATCCCCCAACTGGTCGAACTAAACCAGGCCGGCCTGTTCCCGTTCCAGAAGCTGATCACAAAGTATCCGTTCGAGAAAATCAACGAGGCCATCGCCGATGCCGAAGCTGGCCGCGTGATCAAGCCCGTCATCGTCTTCAATTAGGAGCCTCCCACATGCCATCGAGCAAGTCCGACGAACAGCATCTCATCGTTGAGTTTAAAACATCGACGCGTAACCGGGACCGTGTCAACACACTGCTCCAGGAGTTTGTCGGCCCTGCCCGCGAGGAAGAGGGCTGCCTTTACTACAATCTCTACCAGCGCTCCGACGAGCCGAATACGTTCTTCATTCTCGATGGTTGGGCAAACGAGGAGGCAGCCGCGCGTCACGGAGAATCTGCGAACGTCAAGCGTGTTCTCGAACCGTTGCTTCCGTTGCTGGTAAGCCCCCCTTCCATCATTGTGAGCAGTCGCATCAGCGACTGAGCTTGCGATCGTGCAACACCGAAGGACGCGCTTCGATCCGAGGCGGGTTTTTTTCCAAAGGCTCGCGGGAGGACGAAATGGAGCATCGAGTTGTCATCGTGGGAGGCGGTTTCGCCGGCATCCAATTGGCCAAGGATCTCAAATGTCCAAACCTTTCGATCACGATCGTCGACAGACGCAATCATCACCTGTTCCAGCCGCTGCTCTATCAGGTCGCAACGACCGTCCTGGCGACCTCCGAGATTGCCTGGCCCATTCGCGCAGTCTTCCGTGGAAGGAAAGATGTCACAACGCTTCTTGGCGAGGTCGTGGGCGTCGATGTCGAGAAGCGGCTCGTCTCGCTCAAGGGCGGTCATGCCATTCCCTACGACACCCTTGTTCTCGCAACAGGGGCCCGTCACGCGTATTTCGGCCGGGATGAATGGGAGCCTTTCGCGCCCGGACTGAAGGCGTTGGAAGACGCCACCACCATCCGCCGTCGCCTTCTCCTGGCGTTCGAAAAGGCGGAGCTGGAAACCGATCCCCATGCACGGGCGGCAATGCTGACCTTCTCGATAATCGGTGCGGGGCCGACAGGCGTCGAAATGGCCGGGATCATCGCCGAACTGGCTCAAAGGACGCTTGTCGAGGAATTCAGAAACATCGATACGACTTCGGCGCGCATTCTTCTTGTAGAGGCAGGGCCGCGTGTTCTGCCTGTTTTCCACGAGGCGTTATCGCAATACGCCGAGCGATCCCTTGCGTCGATGGGCGTCGAGGTTCGCATGGGACGGCCGGTAACCGACTGCACCGAGGAAGGTATATCGATCGGGGACGAGTTCGTCCCGAGCCGTACGGTCATATGGGCGGCGGGCGTGCAGGCATCCAAGGCCGCCGTGTGGGTCGGGGCGGAGACAGATCGAGCAGGGCGGGCTATCGTGCAGCCCGACCTCACGGTCTCAGAACACCCGGAGATCTTCGTTGTCGGCGATACCGCGAGCGTTAAGACCGGCGAGGGAATGCCGGTTCCTGGTATCGCTCCTGCCGCAAAGCAGCAGGGAAAATACGTCGCCCAGGTGATCAAGGCCCGCCTTAAGCAGCGCTCAGCGCCGCCTCCCTTCAAGTACAGGCATCTTGGTAATCTTGCCACCATAGGGCCAAGCTCCGCGGTGATCGATTTCGGCAGGCTTCGGCTCAAGGGCTCCATCGCCTGGTGGATCTGGGGCCTTGCCCACATCTACTTTTTGATCGGAACACGGAGCCGCATGGCGGTCGCGCTGAGCTGGCTTTGGGCATTTACCTCCGGACACCACTCTGCCCGCCTTATTACCCAGAAGGAGACGCTGAAGGACGAGGTCTAGCAGGGATTTATCAGTGACGTGGCGGAAGCACGCCACGCATTCGTGGGCATTGCGCGGAAAGACCTTGTCACCTGCAGCTATTGAAGGAACGAAACATGAGCGAGTTTTTGAAAGACAGTATTATCGTTCCACGGACCTCGACCGTGGAACGCGAGAATGGCGAGTGCGCTCGACGATGCTGCGCGTGCAAGCGTTGAGGGCCAAACGAATGCCATACGCGTCAGAGAGCCGCGTGTGAAAGCGTAGGACTTTCCGGAAAGATGCCGTTCCCCAGAGACATCCATGGGTTGTTCCATGGAAGGTCCAACTGTGGCACAGCCAGACTAAACCGACGCGCGCGCCAAAGACCTCGTGAAGCCCGACGTCGAAAAAGCCGATGGATTGTCCGTCGATCATCTTTCCATGTCCTCGTGGCTGCTTGGGGTCGGAGAGGCGGGAGACAACGTGATTTGGAGATAAGTGTGTGGTGGTTTCCCTGTTGAGATACGAACGAGTTGCTGGATCTCACGGTTTCACACATGGACCGTTTTCCGCGTGAAACGAGGATCTAAGACTCACAACGCTTGCCGGACGCCGCCGACGGAAGGGTTTATCGAAGGAGGACAGACCGATGCCGGCTCTCATGCAGGCAAAGTATGCGTGTTGGTGGGCGCGTCAAACCCGGTCGGTTTCTGTCTTGCGCAGTCTTTCCTCGAAACTGGCTACCGTGTCGCCGTAGGTGACCTCGACCCTTCAGACTTCAGTTCATTAACCGCAGTCTCGGGTACGAATTTGTTTCCGGTTAAGGTCAATTTGAATAGGGACGTGTATGTCAATTCAATGGTCGATCAGGTCTACCTACGCTGGAGCCGGGTCGATATTCTGGTGAACATAGCCTTCCGTCGCCGTGAATGCGCCGAACCGCTTTCCGCTACGGATCTTGGGCTTGATGCCGTCTCCAACCTGATAAGGGTGACAAGTGCTTTCGGCTCCCGCCTCCAGGGAGAGGAACTCGCTGTTGTGAATATCGCCTGGTTTGACGAGAAGTCGCTGCTAGAGGCCGACCGCGAAGCTGTGCTCCACGCGGCCTTACGAACTACGACGAGTGCGATGGCGAAGAAGTATTTCGACTCGGGGCTTCGGATAAACGCTGTTCATACCAGAAATGCGCGTTCTACATCTTACGTTCAAAGTGAGACGCTTAGGACACTTGTTCAAGCTGTCCAATTCCTCGCAAATCCAGAACTGTCTGGAAAGCTCACGGGGAACGTCCTGCACATCGACCTGAAACCTCACGATAGTCTTTTCCGAGGATAATTCGCGAAGACATTAACTTGTCGTTAAGGTTGAAAGTTTGAGCGTCAATTCGACGTGGAAATCCTAACAAGATGTAAAGCACTTTGCATCTCCGCCTTCGAACATTCTTCCTCTTCGTTTAGGTCGAATAACTAAAACTCCAGAAATGGGTGGCAGTGCCCGGTTTAGTCATTTGGAGGTCCTATGTTCGTCGATCGCTTGCTATCCGCTTTCAGCATCCGAGCGAAAGTCTTATTAGTACTGGTGCCGCTGGTCATGATACTGGCGGCCGTCGGTGTCGTGAGCCTGCAGGCGACCGGATTGCTGCAATCTCGCCTTCGGCTATCGAGCGAAGTTCTTGAGACTTTGAGCGGATTTCGGGACGTCTCTGAGAGCATGAACCGGTTTTTGGCGCAGAGTTCTACGGAGAACCGTGATGAGGCCCTGGCAAGTCTAAGGGGGCAGGGCGCCACGATGCTGTCGCTTCAGGAAGTCGCCACTGACGTTGGTAGTGACACTCGTGCTCTTGAAAGCAGTGAGTCCGCGATGTCCGCGATTTCTGACAGCATGGACCGCATGTGGTCCCTGCACAACGATGAGCTGTCCATTCGTCGTGACGTTGCCGCAAGCTTGACCGAGATCAAGCAGGTCGCGGCCGACCTGAAGCTGGCCGCGGTTAAAGTCCGTGCGCAGGTCCGCAACCAGGAAAACTCTGGCAAAACGATGCTCAGAGAGGCTACCCGCTCAATCGACACGGCGGCAATTATGCAGCGGTTGTCGGAAAATTTGGTGAATCTGCCGGCCAGCGCGATGCAAACCCCCGAGGCACAGCAACAGGCGCTCATGATCAAAAAGGCGATGAAAACCGTCAAGCGCGTCGTTGCGGGCGATGATGGACAAGCAGTCGCAAACTTGGAACAGGCAATCTCCCGGGTCGTCGCTAATACCGGGCTGGATAGCGCGTTCCTTCACAGCCTTGGGATCGACCTTAGTGCGTTTGCCCCGCGACTGCGAGATGACGCCATACAGCATATGATCGAGGGAACCCACGCAGTTCGAGCCTTGGATAAGCCATTGGCGGAATCGGAGACGCTCGTTGCGGCAGTGGCATCGGTAGGCCAGGATGCCGATTCGATAGAGATTGAGATAAACAACCTGTTGCGGGCGGCCAGCACTGAAAACCAGGAGCGACTCGTTGAGCAACTTACGAAACTGACTCGTGACACCGTAGCGGTTGGAGGCGTAGCCGGTTCATTGCCAGACTTCCCCAAAATGGAGGAGGTCCTCTACTTACAGGGGGATGCCATCGAACAGAATACCGAGAAGTTGGTCAAGATCGCGGAAGGGCGGCAGGCGCAATACGCAGAGGCGGATAAAACCGTCCAGTCGATATGGAAAAATCTCGTGTCGTTCGCGTCGACTCAGGAACATGACGCTCACCGGGAAAGTGATTTCGCCCGACTATTGTCCGCAGCTGCTACCGTCTCCGGTGTTTTGGTCGCCCTCTTGGCCGGAGCCGGCCTGATGGTGACATTGCGCGCTCCAATCGAACGGATCGCAAGGCGCATGCAGGGGCTAGCAACCGGTGATCTTCAATCAGACATCGTTGGCTGCCAGCGGAAAGACGAAATTGGCGATATGGCTCGCGCGCTTGAAGTTTTTCGCGGAAATGCGGTCTCGAAGCTCGAGGTTGAAGCGCGCGCGCAAGACGACCGTAAAACGGCTGATCAGGAGCGGACGGATCGTGAGTTTGAACGTGCTCAGCTTGAGAAAGAAGTGTCCAACGCTGTACAAACACTCGGGGAGGCACTCTCTAGATTGGCGCGAGGAGACATCTCGCAGACCATCGACCGCCACTTCCATCCCAATCTCGAGCAACTGCGGCGTGACTTCAACCACTCACTGTGCGTCCTCAGGGATACCGTGTCCCATATCGACGAAAACACCCAACAAATCAAATGGGGAACCGACGAACTTTTCAAAGCCTCTGATGATTTGTCGCGCCGGACTGAACGACAAGCTGCTTCTCTCGAAGAAACCGCAGCAGCCGTTGAGCAGGTGACTGCGACGGTGAGGAACTCCTCGGAGAATGCCTGCGAGACACAAGCGTTTGTTTCTGCAGTCAAGGAACATGCAGAGGGCGCGGCCATCATTGTAACTGATGCTATAAGCGCCATGGCACGAATTCAGGATGCATCTTACAAGATCGGTCAGATCATAGGATTGATCGACACGATTGCATTCCAGACGAACTTGCTTGCGCTGAATGCCGGCGTTGAAGCAGCTCGTGCCGGCGATGCTGGAAAAGGCTTCGCGGTCGTTGCACAAGAAGTACGCGAGCTTGCCCAAAGATCGTCAGCCGCAGCGCTCGAGATCCGGCAGTTGATTTCAGAATCTTCGTCAGAGGTGGCCGTCGGTTCGGATTACGTCGGCAGGACCGGGGAGGCTCTGCACAGTATAGCGGCATCAATCGTGCAGATTTCTGATCGCATCGACCAGATTGTGAGTTCCAGCCGCGAACAAGCGACTTCGCTTGCTGAGATCAATAACAACGTCAATGTTCTTGATCAGGGGACGCAACAGAATGCAACCATGGCTGAGCAGACAAACGCTGCAACGAAGACGCTTTCTGATCAGACTATCGAACTCAGCGAACGGCTTGCTGGGTTCAAGTTGACAGATGATAGGCCGGCTCATCGGGTAAGTCTCGCTGCATAAGGCAGCCGTAGTTAGATTCGAAGCATTCCGATGGCGCGCCATGCGGCCATCCAATCGAATGAAGGTCACATAACCGAGCGCACGATTTTGCTTCGATGCGCCGGTCTCTCTCCTGGTAGCTCTTTGTCGCTCTCCGTCGCGCAGGATTCAGCACGGCCGGGTCAACCTAAAGACAAAGAAACTATCTTTCAGTGCTCAGACTTTGAAAGGTGTCTATCCGTGTGCGTACGTGAGTTGATTATTGGATTTTTTCTCGCCGCAACGCTGGCCATGCCGCTGACGGTGAAGGCTGGTGGGCTTAGTGAACTGCCACGGGAAGAGCGGAAGACCTACGAGTTATTGGACCCGCGGTTGCCCACGGGAGAATCTGTATTTCGGAATTTCAGAGCAAAGCGAGCGCCACCGTGGAAAATTGGTTACGCCTCGAGCTACGCTGATAACACATGGCGTGCGAACGTCCTTGATGAGTTTACAAATGAGCTTCTGCCGACTTTTAAGAAAGCTGGGCTGGTATCCGAGCTCGTCGTTACACAGTCCAATCTCGATGATAACGCCCAGATCAGCCAAATGCGGCAGATGGTAGATGATGGTGTCGACGCCATAATCATATGCTGCTCCAACCTTACAGCGCTCAACCCGACAATAGAGTACGCCTATTCGAAAGGCGTGCCTGTTATCTCATACTCCGGTTATGTGACGTCGCCGTTCGCAATCAATGCGACAGAGAATAACATGCAAGGCGGTTTTGAGGCGTCAAAGTGGTTGGCTGAAGAGATCGAAGGCAGCGGCAATGTGTTGCTTGTGTCCGGAATCACTGGCTTCGCCTCCTCAGACAGCTTCCAGGTCGGCGCCACAAAAGCCTTGGAGTACTATCCCGAGATCAACGTCGTCGGACAGGTTGACGGGAAATGGACAGACAGCGTCGCACAATCAGAATTGCAGAAATTTCTCGCCGCTAACCCTGGCCGAATTGACGGTATTATTGTTCAGTCGGGAGCTGAGTCTGGTGTGATCAACGCCGTCCGCCAGTCCGGGCGCGAGATAGTGCCGATCGTGCTTGGCGGAGAGGCTTCGGCATCATGCTTCTGGCGTAAGAATCCTGAATTTGTAAGCAGGAGCTTTCACTTCTGGCCGCCGCGCTCCGAGGCTCGTTTCGTATGGGACGTGATGATGCGCACTCTGGAGGGCCAAGGTCCGAAGATACAGTCCATTCTGCGACCGGCAATTCCTTACACGATCGATGATGTAAAAGCGGATTTGCCAGCCGATTGCGATCCCAATAGTGAAGACTGGCTCGAACCGAAGGATGCAGCTTGGTGGACTGCTGACGCTGCCGCTAAATATTTCGACAATCCAGCAGATCCGCTTTCTTGGAGGCCAACAAACTGATCTTGCACGCTGTATAGGCTGCGAAACGCTACCCCGCCCGGCCTGGGGCGGGGTTGACGACATGGGGGATGCCGCTGGTCGCGTCAGCAGGAATTCTAGAAACGATCCGGTTCCGAAGGAACGACGATGTGCCCGGCCTGGGCACTCTCGCCCCGGATGCTGGGCATATTCTACTGGGCTATTACTGATCCTGTTCCATAATGTTGATTACCTGATTTTCGCTAAGCCTCTAGAATCATTGTATAAAGGTCACTTTCTTGCGCCCCCAATGGCGTGAAAATGACGGTCCGCCCTCGTCCCTCACATCGGAACATCAAATTCCGTGACGTTTATGCTTCGGCCTCGAGCGCATGCTTCACGCGCACAATCAGCAGCGCCACGGCAACAATCACGATTGGAATGGAAACAAGCATCAGCAGCAGGCTGATGTGCGGCCCGCATGGCCGCCTGGTATAGCGGTGGCTTTGTATGAGCACATCCAGAACAAATCCGTCCTGATCTAGGGTTCGCCAGAGCCAGTGCTTCTTGTCACGGATCGAAACAACGGCCTCATCCAGATGCCACTTGTGGCCGAGCCGACCGGAACTGCGGCGGCGAATGTCGTTGGCGAAGGTACGACCAAATTTACCTGCCCGCAGGCGGATCGTCTGGTGCGAGACAATGATTCCACGAGCGGCCGGCATGTCCTCGACCATCCCTAGGCTCAAAAGGGAAACGGAGATAAAGCCACACCGCGTGGGCAATAATTCAGCAGGAAAGCGGTGGCGGCGATAAAATAGTCACGGTCTGTCATGCTCAATCATCGCACAGCGAATCCCAAGGTCCGTTAACGTTTAGATGCCTCGGGGCGTGCGTTTGCGACGAGAAGTTCGGACTTCGGGACGGGCTTACTATAGTAGAATCCTTGTGCCACAGCGCAGCCGCTTTCAACCAAGAATTTTTCTTGATCGACCGTCTCCACGCCCTCAGCGACCACATTTTGCCCTAGGCAGCGCGCGATCGAGAGAATTGCCTTCACCAGTTCTCTACTTCGCTTGTCTGATCGATTGATGAATGACCGATCAATCTTGAGGGTATCAATGGGAAAGTTAGCCAAATAGCTCAGAGATGAGTAGCCGGTGCCGAAATCATCGATCGCTATGGAAATTCCGCTCGCATGCAACTGAGAGAGTGTCGTCGAAACGCCCTCGCAGTTGTGGAGCAGGAGACTCTCAGTTATTTCGACCTCGATCCACTCCGCACGACAACCGGTTTCCTGCAATACGTCCGCCACCGTTTGCGACAAATGCGGGCATTGAAACTGCTTAGGAGACAAATTTATCGCGATCTTGTGCGGGGGCAGTCCATCTGCATTCATGATGGCAGCCGTGCGACACGCCTCATGCAGCACCCATCGTCCAAGATCGATGATCAGTCCGGTTTCCTCGGCGACACCTATAAATTCTCCCGGAGGGATCATTCCCATCTTCGGATGATGCCATCGAAGCAGTGCTTCTGAACCGATCACCTTTCCGCTGTTTAATAGGACCTTTGGCTGATAATGGAGTTCAAGTTGCCCATGTTTCATAGCTAGGCGTAGGTCTGATTCTAGCGCCAGGCGCTTTTCAGCCCCAATCGTGAGATCCCTTGAGTAGAATCGGAAGTTGCTACGCCCCGAGCGCTTCGCCAAATACATCGCAGAATCTGCATATTTCACCAAATCGTCGGGAGCATCGCCGTCATTTGGAAATACCGATATCCCGATGCTGCAGGATACAAAGATCTCCCTGTCGGTAAGCATGAAGCGTTCGCCAAATGCGGCGAGCATTCTGCTGGCAATTTGAGCCAAATCGTCATTGTCCTGAACATTCGGCAGCAAGACTGCAAATTCATCGCCACCGAGTCTCGCCACTGTGTCGCTGGCACGGACGCCTTCTTTCATGCGTGTCGCCACCTGCCTCAGCAAATCGTCACCGACGGGATGTCCCATAGTGTCATTGATCGCTTTGAAATGGTCCATGTCGATCAACATCACCCCGGCTCGCTGGCCCGCCGAAGCCGCGTCCCTGATCATCTCGCGTAACTGTTCATTGAAAAGTGTCCGGTTAGGGAGGCCGGTCAAAGAATCATAGAATGCCATCTGACGGATTTTCTTACGAGACGTGTCCAGTTCGGTGATATCGCGGGCGACGCCGAGAATCCCCATCAGCTTTCCCCCCGTGAATACCGGAACCTTACGAGTTTCCAAAAGCGTTGATCGACGGTCCTCGTGAGCGGTGAACCGTTCCTCATTGATGAGAATGCGGCCGGCTTGCATGGCCTCCTCATCCTTGTCACAAAAAAACTGGGCGAGTTCGGGCGTAAACAGATCATAGTCCGTTTTCCCAACGATTTCCGCTTCTGCCTTGCCGACCAATCCTTCGAAGGCATGATTGCACAACAGATATTTGCCTGTTACGTCTTTCAGCCATACCATATCCGGAATGGTCTGCAGGACACTTAGGAGGCGAGCCCGAGCTTCAATAGTTGTGCCTTCGGCGTGCTTTCGTTCGGTAATATCGCGAGATAACACCAGAAAAGTATTGGTTGAGTGATCGCTGCTTGGTCGCTTTGCCACCGATAGTTCAAACCAACGAGATTCGCCGTTTGGTAGGGCGATACGGACACAACGACCGTAGGAGGCGCCGGCTTCATCGGCTTCTTCAAGTGCCAGCATAGCGATGTCGCCCTGATCTGGAGGGAGCACATCGCGGACAAGCTTGCCGAGCAGCACTTCTTTTGGCTGCGCCAGGAGCTCCTGATTCCTTGCCCAGACCTGCAGGTAGCGACCGTCGGCATCTACCTCGAACAGAACGTCAGGAATGGCTGCGATAACTCCCTCTGCGAATTCAAGAGCCTCTTTGAGATCATGCTCCGCACGTTTTCGTTCTGTGATGTCCAACATCGCGCCAACCAAGCCGATCCTGTTACCGGCGATATCAGTGATCGCTGTTTTGCTGAGTAAAAGATCAACTACGCCACCATTTTCCGCAGTGGCCTTTGCTTCATATTGCTGAACACCGCCATTTGCAAAAAGCGCCTCGTCCAACGCGGCATACGTCTCGGCTATGGGTGCGGGTACCAAATCGAAAACGGTTTTTCCGATAATCTCTGCTCTTGAGCGACCGGAGAAGCTTTCAAACGCCCTGTTGCAACCAAGATGTACGCCATCCCTGTTCTTGAAGAAGACGGGTAACGGGATCGCGTCGAGTACGACGGCACTGGACATCTCTTCGGCGTTGAGTGGCATGTCGAAGTTTGTCGCAGGATGCCGGGGATTCGCCCGAAAAGACTTGTCAAACGGTTGCTTCAGTCTCGCGACATCTGCGTCGTGACCGTGCGATGGCCGGACATTGGAGGCCTCCGAAAATGGCGGTGCCGTGCCCGTGGCAAGTGGAGGGCTGGCATTGACCGCGTTGCGGAAGGCGCCACGCCCCTGATTGATTTGAGCATCAGTCGCCATCTGCGCTTCCACAGGCTGTTCGGGGCGGGATGTGCGTTCCGATTGACGTATGTGTTTCATGTGCCTGTCCTGCTCTGTCACGTGGCTGAGCAATCATGCGTCAAGCCAGCTTTTTGTAAGGACCGCACAAGTCATTTGGCGGAGGGTACTATGCCGCTACCCCACCGGGATATAGCTCTCATTCAGAATCATCAAAGATGTGTATTTGACTGTGGTCGGCGACGCCGCCCAAATGATTTAGATCGCGTGCCAATCATCGTTCGAAGGTGCGAGCGCCAGGTTACCGCGGCGCATCGGATAGTTTCCGCGGTCAACCATTGTCTGACCGGCCGGGAAACTCTTACCAAGTTCGCCTGTGACCTTCTGTGGCTTGAAATCCCCGCTCTCGTCTTTGAAGTGGAAATGTCTCAAAAGCGCAGCTAGGCTTTGGCTCTCTTGGGCGAGGTGTGATCCTGCAGAATTCATCTCCGCGACCATGCTCGCATTTTCTTGAGTGGCATGGTCCATATGATTAACCGCGCCGTTGATCTCGCGCAGGCCCGACGATTGTTCTTGGGAGGCCGTTGCGATTGCGTCCATATGAAGATTTACATCCTGCACAAGCTCTTCAATCGTTCTCAGGCCCGATCCGGTTTCGCTCACGAGCCTTACGCCCTCGTCGACGGCCAGAGCTGCATTGTCGATCAGTTCCTTGATTTCTTTCGCCGCTGTCGCTGAGCGCTGCGCAAGCTCCCTGACCTCCTGGGCAACAACCGCAAAGCCTTTTCCCGCGTCGCCAGCACGCGCTGCTTCGACACCGGCGTTCAGCGCCAGGAGGTTCGTTTGAAAGGCGATCGCGTCGATGACGCTGATGATCTGCGAAATCTGTTTGGAGGAGTTTTCGATGCGATGCATGGCTCCGATAGCATTGCGTACAACCCGACCGGACATTTCCGCATGATCTCGCATCTGTTGGACGGCTCCGCGCGCCTCGGCCGTCCTCTTTGTGGTCGATGCGACGTTGACGGTTATTTCCTCCAACGCGGCTGCAGTTTCCTCGAGCGAAGCCGCCTGCTGCTCGGTGCGTCTTGAAAGATTTTCAGATGCGGCCGAGACGCCCGAGCTGCCATTCGTGACCGTTTCGACTGAATGGCCGACGGTAACAAGCGCGTGCCGGAGCTGACGAATGGAAGCGTTGAAATCCCCGCGCAACCTTTCAAACTGTGGCGCTAAGGGCTCCTCAATCTCATAAATCAAGTCTCCATCCGCCATCCGCTTCAACCCGGTTGCCAATGCCGTCGTCGCTCGAACGAGGCGCTCTTCTGCTTCTTTTTCAGCCCTTATCTGAATATCCAGCTTCTCTTTCTCAGAACGAATGCGCTCAGCTTCCGCGGATGTCTCCATTTGATTTTTTTGTATGGCCGCGCCGCGGAAAAACTCAAGGCAACGCGCCATGTCCCCGATCTCGTCGCGTCGAATCGTCAAGGGCACCGGCGCCGACATATCGCCTTCTGCTAGTGCCTTCATTCGGCTGGTCAGAGTCCGAATGGAGCTTGAAATTCTCCGAAAGACCGAAATGCACAGAATGAGTACCGTAGACATGATCAGAAGCGTAGCGCCGGAGTAAGCGATAAAGGCATTGCGAAGATCGGCGTACCGCTGAAATGCCATCTCGTCCAGTTTGTCGCCGGTGCGCATTATGAGCTCGGTCAAAAAAGCAGCCCGCTGTTGGGTGATTTCATTCCATCGATCCAACGTCTCAGAGGGGAAGGAAACGCCCGGCTGGTTCGCATACATCTGATCGCGAACGCCCGCGATGAACTTGCCTGCGGCGCTGGCCTCGAAGTCGTCATAAGATTTGACGAGATCGGCAGGGAGAAATTCGTGCATCGCAGGCACGTAAAGCTGCTTTAGATTTTTTGACTGTAAGAGGGACGAAAATAAATCGACGGACATCGCTGAATTTTTGATGTAGGCTCGGCCGGGCCTGATCTCCAGCAAACTAGCTTCCGTGATCTGCATCAGCGCGTGAAAACCCGTAATTTGGCGTGACAAATCCAAATCGTTGACAGTCGCCCCAGTGCGACGGACGAGCTCCAAACCAGCAACGGCAGCTGGGCGCAAGGCAACGGCCCCCTCCGCCTCGCCAGCCGTTCCGTCATCGACGCGCCGGCGGAAGCTATCGATATTCTCCCGCTTTTCACGAATGATCTGCACTGCCCGTTCTATGGCCGGATCGTCAAATGCCTTTTTCCAAGAGTCGTACGCGGAAAAGACCGCTGTAAAAGCCCTGTCCGATGCGGCTCGCTTTGCCCGACGGACGTCGGCGCCTGCAAACGCTTCCGCCGCTATAGCCTGGGCGAGGAATCCGCCTTCCCGCCCAAGTTGATGCGTTGTCTGTGCGCTTCGGAACATAGAGTAATCGTGGTAATATCCCAGTGATGTTGATACTCCGATGAGTACGAACGCCGCCAACGGGATAATTGCCAAAATAATTAAAAGTATAGATAGCGGCAGTCTCGACATATGTTCCTCGTGGACTATAAATTACACCGGATTCCGTTAGCGACGCGGTCAAGAACATCGTGAAATCGACCGCTACGTGTGAGTTGAGCGCGGCAGACTTACCATATGATTAACCCCTGTACTGGTTTGAAACTGCGTTGCGCAGATCGGAACATCGTTGCGTTCAGGGGATCATCCGCAAGACAGATCTTGGGCCGAGCCAGTCGGTTTGCTGGAGAGTTCTGTTGTTATCAAGCCTCGAAGACGGTCGAGCGCGCTGGCTGATCGTAGATCAGTCGGCGCAATCCGCCTCGGATATACGCAATGTTTCAGAGGGATATACTCCATAGCGCTTGCGATAGTCAGCAGAAAATCTGCCTCTATGAATGAAGCCCCATTTCAGAGCGACCTGCTTGACCGAGAGGCCAGGCTCGCCTGTCATCAGTTCCTGATGCACTGATTCCAACCGTAGGTGCTGCAGAAATGCCAGAGGGGTCGTATTTCGAAAGTTGCGAAAACCGCTCTGAAGAGTGCGTCGGCTTACGCCACAAGCCGTTGCGATTTCCTCAAGAGATAGCGGCCGAGCAATATTGGCACGCATATAGTCGACCGCCCGCTTAACGGCCTTGGGTAAGGGTGGTTCAACAACGCGGCATAACTCAGGTGAGTAGCGATGCTGCGCAGCTTCGATCAACAGCTCCATCGTCGTTTCGGTGAGGTGATTAAGTGCTATCGGCGATTGAAGGAGGGTTCCGTCTCGCAATCCAGCATACAGCACTGGTACCAGTTGCACCAAAAGGGAGCCGAACCCGACCGACAGGTCGATTTCTGGCGAAAAATCGAGGCTGCCTCTTATTGGCGTATTGAGCCGACGTGCTAAACGGCGCGTCAGTTCATCATGGGAGATCCTAAGACCCAAATGTTTCCTGGGCCCAATGAATTGGGTTGTACTCGCCGACATACTGTTCACGAAAACGCCGCGCTTTCCCTCTGACGGGATTTGTCTGCCGTCCACGGTAACGACGGATCGCCCATGTAGTGGAAGCATGATTATGTTTGCCTCCGCCGGTCCCTGGTGCTGGACCGTTAGGTCGCCCTCGTAGTGCGCGGCAATAACTGCAATCGGGCCATTGGTAATCGCATGGATATCGTAGGCGATCGTCTTGTCGCCCTGTACATGTGTTGGAGATTGCGGGGAAAGCCTTGAAAGGGCTTCCGCGAGTTCCTCGCTGCAAGTGCCTTTGAGCGAGAAATGATCAATCTTAGAGGGGACACTCTCAACTCTCCACATCATCACTTCCTTCCCGAAACGGTATCCAAGCATGAGGTCGGCCTTTCGCCATCGACGAGCGAACAGGGCAATTGAGGGGTCGCAGCCGGTGCTCGCCGTCACTTCGACGGGAATCTTAGACTTAAGGGCAAAGAGGCGAGCCCATGACGCCGGTCTATTTTGTCAGTGATGCGCGAGCAATTTGGGCCCATAGGTTCATCGCTGCTACTCCCAGTTCGCGACGATGGCTCGTGGTGAGGTCATGGGGTGGGGTGTGGAACAGGGTGGAGCCGAAGCACTACATCCGGCATGAACTCTCGTTTTACAGCGTGGTAGGATCGAAGCTTGTCGTTGGCGAAGGTACGACCAAATTACTCTGCCCACAGGCGGATCGTCTGGTGCGAGACAATGATCCCAGGACCGGCCAGCATGTCCTCGATCACCCGCAGGCGCAAAAGCAAAACGGAAAGAAAGCCACACCGCGTGCGCAATAATTTCAGCAGGAAAGCGGCGGGGGCGATAAAGCGGGTCACGGTTTGTCATGCCCAATCATCGCACAGCGAACCCAAGGTCCGTTCCCCCCGTTGGCACCTGCGAAACGCGCTTTTCTTGTGCTGTATCGGAGACTGCGAACGTAGTAGTTCCGCTCTCCCGCTGGGGGCATGTAGAACGTCTGCTTGCCAGATACGAAACATTCGACAACGCCGCCGCCGCGGCTGCATCCTCTACACGAGGGCCGCGTTCATCGATCTCGCGGCAATAATCGATCAGGGCTTCGATGGTCACCATGAGAAGGTTGTGGCGCGCGGCGAATTCGCTGAGTTCGGGAAGACGCGCCATAGTGCCGTCGTCGTTGGCGATTTCGCAGATGACACCCGCTGGCTCGAGCCCGGCCAGCCGCGCGAAATCCACCGCGGCTTCCGTATGGCCGGGGCGTCCGAGAACACCCGACGGGTTTGCCCGCAGGGGGAATATGTGGCCTGGCCGGGACAGGTCCTCCGGCGTCGTTGATGCGTCGGCGAGCGCCCTGATGGTCTTGGCGCGGTCTTCTGCGGAAATCCCGGTCGATACGCCGTCTATCAGGTCGACTGACACCGTGAACGCTGTCTGCATAGAATCCGAGTTGCGCTCCACCATGAGCGGGATATCCAGTTCGTCCAACCGGTCCCCGGTCATCGGAACGCAGATCAGGCCGCGCGCATAACGCATCATGAAGGCAACATGATCGTTTCTCACCTTGTCCGCGGCAACGAGGATGTCGCCTTCGTTTTCCCGGTCTTCGTCGTCCACGACGATGATCATCTCTCCGGCGGCGATTGCTTTAACCGCGCTCTCGATGGAAGCAAACTTCATGTTCTTCTCCTTGAACTAAACATGGCCCAGAGTGCGTGCGAGTTGGCGGTCGACCCGCTCCCGAAGTTCCGCAGACGGTGCCGAATCGGGGAAGTCGCCGTCCATCGCGTAGATGAAGTCACCGCGAACCTCGGCTTTGAAGAAGCCCATCAATGAGCGCAGGTGAGCCTCGACATGCTCGCCATGGGCCTCGGCCTTACCCGTTGCGAATATCAAAACGGGTTTCCCCTGCAGGGCTGTCATTTCGAAGAGGTCGAAAAGATGCTTGAGAAGGCCGGTCATCGAGGACTTGAAGACCGGCGTACCCACGATGAGGACGTCTGAAGACTGGATTGCGTCAAGAACGTTCGCGAGTCCAACAGGAGCCTCCGAACGCCACAGGGTGGTTCCCAACACCGGGAGAACATCGACCAGGTCAAACAGATACCGTGTGTGACCGGGCGGGACGCTCGAGAGTGCGTATTCCCCGAGCGCCCGCGTCTTCGAGGGGCGCGAGACATTGCCGGTTATCGCGACAATCTTCATTTTGGCGACCCTCCGATCAGATCTGGTTGCGGATATGCGGGGTGCGAGCGTAGACCGCCACCATCGGCACGATCAGCAGACCCACGATCGCCTGTTGCGCGGCAAAACTCAGGCCCAGCCCGACCAGCAGGGACGTCATTACAGTCAATACGAGTACCCCGAGAACGGTTGCCCCGTATCCGCCTGCGCCTCCAAGCAACGAGGTGCCGCCGATCACAACGGCCGCAACGGTGGTGAAGAGATAGGGGTCTCCGACGCCAACGAAGCCGCCGCCGGAAAACCCGAGCAGCAATACCCCCGTTAGCGCCGACATGGCCCCACTGATACCGTGAATGCTGGTCCAGACCTTGGTTTCGGAAATTCCAAGCCGTGCCGCTGCAGTCCTGCTGCCCCCAACCGCGTAGATGGAGCGGCCAAACCAGGTGTTGTACAGAGCCCAGATGGTCGCAAGCGTTATGAGCAGCCAAACCAGCACCACCGGCGGCAGGGATAGCCCGAAGGTCTTCCCGTTGAACGCGGCGAAATTCCGGAGCCAGTTCGGTACGGGGGCGAAAACCGTGCCGCCGTAGTCGGAACCGATGGAGGTGTAGAGCTGTACCGCACCGACAAATGCGAAGCCGACCCCCAGGGACATGATGAGAGCCTGGCCCTGCAGCCTGAAGCTCAAAAAGCCGTTCGCGACCCCGATTGCTGCTCCCAGGAGAACGACCACTATCACGGCCAGCCAGGCAGGCATGCCGGTGACCAACAGGCTTGGGAAGAGAATGTTCGCTCCCCCGATGACATAGGGAATGGAGAGATCAAGCGCGCCGACCATGGCACATAGCGTCTGTCCCAACGATGCAAGCCCCAGGAAAGCGGCAAGCAGCAATATCGAACGCGCGTTACGGGGCGAAATGAACCCCGGAACAAGGATCGTACCCAGCACGAGAAGTGCGGCAAGCAGACCAAAGCCAATCACGATGCTGCGCTGCAGCTTTACCGATCGTCCTGTTTGGCTCATCGTCTGTTCCGTTGCGAGTGAAGTCATTACAAGTCCTCCCTAGAAAGCCGGGCGCCGGGCCGTCATGAATACGTTGACGAGGAGCGATGCCACGAGGATCAGGCCGAAAGCCATTTGCGTCACGAACCCTGTCACGCTTCCGAAACTGAAGGCGGAAAGCAGGTACGAGATGAGGAACATGTTCAGCGCACCAAGCGTCGACCCCAAAGCCCCCCCTCTCCCGCCAGCCAAATTTGCGCCACCGAGCACCAAGGCGGTAACCGCCTGGAGCGTGTAGCTGCTTCCCTGGGTAGGATCGCCCGAAGAGATCAATGCCGTATAGCTGAGCGCGGCAAGGCCGACGAAGACGCCGCCGAGGAGATGGGCGCAGATGCGTACGGTGTCGACTTTCACTCCGCTCGTGTAGGCCATCCGTTCGTCGGCGCCTGTCATGCGGAGGTGGGAGTAAAAGGTGGTCCGGCGCATAACGGCCCAAAGAGCGAACGCCGCCAGGACGATGATCAGCACCGGAGATAAGATCGTGGTTCCTGCTCCCCACGTCATCATCCAGTCCGGCGCAACGCCGCCCGGCCTTGACATGACCATGAGGTTCAAACCTGAAAGGACGAGGAAGCTGGAAAGGGTGACGATGATGGGGGCGACCCGGACGTAGATGATGATGAGCGCCTGCAGCAACTGGTACAGTGCGCCGACTGCCACCACCCAGCAAATCACCGCGAGCGGAGACGTGTAACCACTTGCCGAGAGCCAGCCTATCAGGGTGACGTTCACGAAACCCATCAGTGGGCCAACGGAAAGGTCGACCGAACCGCGGCCTGCCATCACGATCGGTGTCAGGGCCAGCGTCGTGAGGATCAAAGGTGCTGCGACGATGATTGCTCCGCCCACTCCGGTTGCGGTGAACAGCCGCGGCGAGAGCACGGCTGCGGCGACGAGCAACACTCCGAAAAGAACGAGCGGTACGGTCAGCGACCTGTCGAGCGGAGGAACAAAACGTTGCGACATCAGTGTGCCTTTCTCTCTTTGGAGAATTCCGTAGTTTCGGCAACCGAGCGGCCGAACATTGCAGCGAGAATGGTTTCTTCGTTGATGTCGGTGCCGTCGAGGGAGCGATGGATGCTCCCTTTGTGAAAGACATCGACGCGATCGGCGAAACCGAGAAACTCCTCGATCTCGCTCGAAAGGTAGATTACCGAGCCTCCACCTTCGGCAAACAGCCGAAGCTCGCGATACAGGTCGCGCTTGGTGTTGAGGTCCACGCCCCGAGCAGGGTCGTTAAGAACGATCACTCTGGGATCATTGGCGAAGGCACGACCGATCAGGACCTTCTGCTGGTTACCACCGGAAAGGGATGTAATCCGGTTGTCCGGGTGCCCGATCTTGACGCGGAGCCGCTCGACCTCCCGGGCAAACGTCTGCTTCAGCTTTTTCCGCCTGATGACACCGAGCGGCCCCAGGTTCTTTTGGTAGATACCGATGGCGAGGTTCTCGAAAATGCTTTGCTGTGGGAAAATTCCTTCCCGCTTCCGGTCGCCGGATACATACACAATGCCCTTGTTCGCGGCGTCGTCGAGCGTGTTGACTTCGACGAGACCGGTGCTTTCCCTGTTTAGGATCCGGACCGCTCCTCCGAACGGTGACATGATCCTTGCGACCAGTCGCACGAAGGCGTCCTGGCCCTGGCCGTCCAGTCCCGCAACGCCCACAATGGATCCCTGCGGAAGGACGAAGTCGAAGGGTTGCGATGCCTCCTGGGGGCGCGCACCATGCACGGATAGAACCTCCTTGCGATCACCTGACAGGCCCAGTGCAGACTTTGAAGCAGCGGCGGAAATCTGGCGGTCTTGAGGGGTCATCATGCGCAGGAGGTTGGCCTCGGTGATCTCGGATTTCTCAAGGACACCGACAGTGAAACCGTCTCTCAGTATTGTCGCCCGATCGGCGATACGAACGAGCTCGGCGATGCGGTGCGTGACGATGATAACCGCGCATCCCTCGGACCGCAGCCGATCGATCTCTTCGTGGAGGCGGACGGTCGCGTCGAGATCGAGTGCAGCCGAGGACTCGTCCAGGATCAGGACCTTGGGTTTCCTCAAAACGGCTCGGGCAATCACGATCCATTGCTTGATGCTGAGCGGAAGATCGCCGACGTTCTGCCTGAGATCGACATGCTTTCCGACCAGACGGTGCAGAAGGCTTTGCGCAACGCTTTCACGTTCCTTGGAGGACTTCCGAAACGAGAACATGTCCTCGCTTCCCACGAAAAGGTTGTCCAGGACACTCGCCTCATCGGCGACAAGGACTTCCTGGAAGATTGTAGCGAGACCAACCCCTTTGGCATCGACTGGCGAGGTGATGGGCTTACCAAGGATCAGGACAGATCCTGCATCGGCAGCGATAACTCCGGACATGATCTTCGCCATGGTGCTCTTGCCGCTGCCATTCTCGCCAACGATCGCGTGCACCTCTCCTGCCCTGGCGACAAAATCGCATGTCTTCAAAGCCTTCGTTTCGCCAAACGATTTGGCCACGGCCGTCATGCTTACGGCGACGTCATTCGTCATGCCCATCCTCCCTTTAGGCAGCAGCAAACCGCGCCAGGGCATCCGATGCCCGGGCCTCTTGCTGGATTGTGACTGCCGTTTTGAACGCTCCGAGAACTCACTCTGTGAACTATAGAATGACAGATTGTCTGCTAATCTGTCAATAGAGCCGCCATGCCCTTATCGGGATGTCGAGTTGGTTTCGATGAAATGGGTTGGTTGCTCGACGCCCTGAAGTTGTAAACGCACGTCACATGCCTGAGGTCGGTCAGAGGTTCTACGATCTGGCGGCCTTCGCCATCAAGCCAGGACCAAAGCGCTATTGAGTGTCCGGTCATGGAATGATCATCGCACCCACTCCGATGAAGGCGACCGTTTCGATTGGGGCATACGGAACACTCCAACCTCCACGCGTCGAACGCGGAAAGTGCCACTCGATCATCCAGCCCTTCCACGCTGGGGGGCAGATCGAACTCATTCTCGATCAGCCCCTAGGCGCGCGCAACCGTGAACGGATCACGGGAACTCTTCGAAGTTTTCCTTCGCGGGGTCGTGAGCAAGCCACGGTCTGGCGTGGGACAGCCAGACGTTGGACATAGGAACCGAACCAGGATCAGTGTCAAAGGTGCCTGCCCGCAGCACCTTCATCTCCGGGTTGGCAGGCCGTTCGGCATAAACGTGCGAACCACAGCGTGAGCAGAACCACCTCAGTTTCCCCGGGCTCGACTCAAAGCTGTGAAGGACGTCCTCGCCGCAAAGCAGCTTGAAGTTCTCACTCTTCACCTTGGCGGCAGTGTTATGATCGGCCGCATGGGACTTTCTGCACGTCTGGCAAAAGCAGTTCCACATCGGGCCGTCCAGTTCCGACACTTCGTACTGGACCGCTTTACATTGGCAAGATCCGAGGATAGGCATCTTCAAAATCCTTTCATCGCTCTATCGTGTTGTGGCAGTCGTGCGCTCGGAGAAAGCCACCGCTTCAGGTTCCGTGCAGCCTGCCGGATTCTGTCTTCGTTCTCCACGAAAGCCAGCCGTACGTATTCGTCACCCATCTCGCCAAAACCGATACCGGGCGAAATCGCGACCTGTGCCTTCTCGAGCACGAGTTTCGAAAACTCCAGCGAGCCAAGGTGTCGAAAATCCGGCGGTATCTTGGCCCATGCGAACATCGTCGCCGCAGGAGCTGGAACGTCGAACCCGGCATCGGCAAATGTCTTGACCAGTGTATCTCTGCGCGTCTTGTAGATGTCTCGGGCCCGCGCGGCGTCCTCCCCGTCCGAGTTTAGGGCATAGGCGGCGGCGACCTGGATCGGCGTAAATGCTCCGTAGTCCAGGTACGATTTCACGCGCGTCAACGCTCGGATGAGCCGTTCGTTGCCCACCGCAAACCCAACGCGCCAACCGGGCATAGAGAATGTCTTCGACATCGAGGAGAATTCGACGGCCACGTCGATCGCGCCGGGGACTTCGAGAACAGACGGCGGCGGACCGTCGAAATAGATTTCAGCGTAGGCGATATCCGACAGAACGATGAGATCGTGCTTCTTCGCGAAGGCGATGACGTCCTTATAGAAGTCGAGCGTCGCGACGCGAGCAGTGGGGTTCGACGGGTAGCTTATGATGAGCGCAAGGGGCTTCGGTACCGAATGCCGCACTGCCATTTCGAGAGGCTGGAAGAAGGTCTCATCCGGCTCGACCGGTACCGACCTTATCACGCCCCCTGCCATGAGAAATCCAAACGTATGGATCGGATAGGAAGGGTTCGGACAGAGAATGACATCCCCGGGGGCGGTTATGGCCTGTGCCATGTTCGCAAACCCCTCTTTGGACCCGAGCGTCGCAACAACCTGGGTATCCGGATCAAGCTTCACATTAAACCGGCGGGCGTAATACGCAGCCTGGGCGCGGCGAAGCCCGATAATGCCCTTGGAAGCCGAATAGCGGTGCGTGCGCGGGTGCTGCACCGCTTCGCATAGCTTGTCCACAACCCATTTTGGCGTGGGAAGATCGGGATTGCCCATTCCAAGATCGATGATGTCGGCTCCGGCCGCGCGCGCGCTGGTCTTGAGGCGGTTCACCTGGTCGAAGACGTATGGGGGCAAACGCTGTATCTTGTGGAATTCCAACTTCTGGTTCCTCATCGTAGGTCCTCCGCGCCGACGGATGATGCCGGCGCGGAGGTCGCGGGACAACTTGGGAGGTCGTCGATTACTTCTTCGGCCGCCAGGCCAGCGGATCTTCCGGGCGCTCGAAGTACTGTGCTGCTACGTCCGCGGGCCACCATGCATCGCCCTTAGGCTCGATCCACGCCGTGGAGTTCGGATCGCAATCTTCCGGAATTGCTTCCTTCACATCGTCGATCGTGTAGGGAAGAGCCGGTCGCAGGATCGACTGGATCTTCGGCCCCTGGCCTTGGAGCGTCCGCATCATCACGTCCCACACCAGGCGAGCGTCGGCCCGCGGCGGCCAGAAGTGGAAGCTCTTGCTGATGAAGTCGGGATTGTTGCGCCAGTAGCACGCCGCCGACGCCTCGCCGCCGAGAACGATTGGCATCATGTCGCGGCCGGACTGCTGGACCGCGTTGACCACACCGTTTTCCGACGCCGACTGGACGAGGATACCTGCGATTTCGGTGGGGTTCGTCGCGAGGAATTTCTGGACTTCGACCTGGGCGACCTGATCGGTCCACTTGCCAGCGACATCGCCCACGACGGTGATGTCCTTGTACTCGTCGAACGCCTTCTTGGCACCGACATTGAAGCTGTCCGACGATGCGAAGCCCGGAATGCCCGAGACCGTCAGCACGTTGCCCTTGCCGCCGATTTCCTCCGCCAGCCATTTCGCGGCCGTGTAGCCGCCCTGGGTGTTGTTTTCGGTCGCGTTGATCGCGTAGGGCGATGTCACGTAACCCGAGAAGGAGAACACTGGGACGCCCTTGGAGTGCGCGTATTCGATGGTCTGGTTGATGGCAGTCACGTTCGAGCAGCAGATGATGATGGCATCGACGCCGTCGTCGACCATCTGGCGCATCTGCTGGATTTGCGTCGCGTCCTTCAGGTCGGACTGCGTGACGACAAGCTCAGATACCAGTCCAGCCTCCTTGTATTTCGGAAGCAGAACCTCGTTCATTTCAGTGAGGATCTGGGCACGCCACGTGTTGCCGGCATAAGTGGACGCGTAGCCGATTTTCCACGGCGGCGGCCGCTTGGCAACAAAATCCTTGAGCGGCGTACCGCCGAGGGGAATTGCCGGGTCCAAGAGCTCGTAGAGCTTCTTCTGGTCCGGTGGTAGCGAGTCTAAGCCGTCCGCGAATGCGGCGGTGGTCATCAGGCCTAGCCCGATGATCACGCTCAATGCGGTGTAAACCTTCTTCAGCATGTGTAGGGTCTCCTCCCCTTCGTACATCCGCTACAGCAGTTGACGCCGTTGGCGTCGAGCCACGGAATTGGTGAAACGTGTTTCGATCTCGGATTGGTGGCGGGCGGCTTGCGCCGCCCGCGGAACGGTCAGTTTCGGAGGCCAGCCTGTTTCAGCAGGGGCATCACGCGGTCGTTGAAGAACGGCAGCTCTTCGTTGTAGTCGACCATCGTGAGAAGCGCGCCGTCGACGCCGGTATTGCTCAATGCGACGAGCTTGTCGGCGACTTGTTCCGGCGTTCCGACGATCGGGTAGCCGCCCCAGCCAGCGATAAAGCGCTCCTTGAACTTCTGGTACATCTCCGCCGAGTGGTTCTGTGACTGAACCTGAAGAACCTCGCAGATGTTTTCGCAGGCTTCCCAGTCGCCTTTCTGGTTCACGTAGTAGTCATAGTAGTCCTGGGCTTCCTTTTCGGTCTCGCGAACGACGACCGGGCACGCGGTGAAGGTTCCGAGTTCGCGCTTGTATTCCTCGCGAGCTAGCTCCTTCACCTTCTTCACCCAGGCTGTGCCCGATTCCATGTCCTGCATGAAGCCGAAGTTGAAGTCGCAGAACTTCGCGGTGAAGTGCAGGCCCTTGCCCGAGGAGCCGGCGCAAATGAGGACCGGGCGGCCCGCCTCCTTGTTGTAGGGCTTCGGCTCGCTGAACGCGTCTTTCACCTTGAGGAACTGGCCGTCATAGGTGACACCGTTCTTCTTCCACAAGGTGTCAACGATTTCCATCCATTCGGTGGCATATTCGTAACGGGTGTCGTGCTCCATCATAGGAACGCCGAACATCTCCATTTCCGGGGTAAACCAACCCGTCACCAGGTTCAGGCCGTATCTGCCCTTCGAAATATTGTCGATCGTCGTCGCCATCTTCGTCGCGACGATCGGGTTCAGGGTCGGGATATGCGTCGTCGAGAAAAACTGCAGCTTCGTGGTCACGGCAGCCAGGGCCGCGGCCCACGTGAACGTGTCCATGTTCACGCCGTTGAAGTTCGTCGGCCCGCCGAAACCGCGCCACCGGGCGATCGGCACCATGCATTCCCACCCAGCCGCTTCGAGCTTTTTGGCAATTTCGACATTGTGTTCGAAAGTCGGTTCGAACGTCGATTCCGCGGTGGTGATGGCGCAAGCGCTCGAACAATTTGTTCCAAATACGCCAAGTTTTAGCTTGTTGCCGTTAAACATAGGGTTTCCGGCGGCGCGGAAATCATCGCTGGTCGTCATATTGAAGTCTCCTCCACAGAGTTGGTCTGTTCCCGGCCCGAAAGCCGGGGTACCATTCAGATGCCCATGTCCTCGAAGACTTCCTGCGCGACGCGGAAACTGTCGATCGCCGCCGGCACGCCGCAATAGATTGCGACCTGAAGGAAGACTTCGCGAAGCTCGTCCTTGCTGAGGCCGTTATTGATCGCGCCGCGAACGTGCAATTTCAACTCGTGGGGGCGGTTAAGGGCGGAAATCATGCCCAGATTGAGAAGGCTGCGTGACCGGCGGTCGAGGCCGGGCCTGTTCCAGATCTCGTTCCAGCAATACTCGGTGACAAGCTCCTGCATCGGCCAGTTGAACTCCGTCGCCTTGTTTACCGAAGCGTCGACATATGCACCGCCAAGAACCTCCCGACGGGTCTGCAGACCCTTCTCGAACCGTTCACTGACGGGACGCCCATTCACTTGCGATTTCACATCGGTGGCAATAGTCACGGATCAAACTCCTCATTATCGGCCGAAAGGCATTTGGTGGATGTCAAAGGCCGAAAAAGCTCGGCCAAACGTTTCAGGCGGCAGCATCGATCAGCGCTGCCGATCGAACCAATTTCCCGTCCTCGTAGAGAAGCGGGGCAATATTCTCGATAAACCGGGCCTCGATGACTTCGCCGAGAACGACGTCATGGGTGCCGACGGTAACGGCGGAGTTGAGGCTGCAAACGAATGCTGCCTGGGCGTCGGCAAGGATGGGTACTCCCCCAGCCGCGATCCACTCACCATGCGCAAACCTCTCCTCTCCCTTCAGCTTTCCACTGAACAGCGGAACCAAAGGCGCATGGCTAAGATGCAGCATGTTGACCGCGAATTTTCCCGTAAGCTTGAGTGGGCCGCTGATCGAAGCAGATTGGTTGATGCAAACCAGGAGGGTCGGCGGGTCAGCCGTCACCGACTGGACGGCGGTTGCAGCCATGCCGTAACGGGCACCTTCCCATTCCGTTGTGATCAGGCAAATTGTCGATGTGAACCGGCGCAAAGCGGTCTTGAACGCCGCTTGCGCTGCTATTTCAGCACCAGCCATGGTTACCTCCCCAAGTCATTTGATAGCCAAGATAAGCAGATTAGCAGACAATCTGTCAACACGTTTTATTCGTCATTGACAGATTGTCTGCGAAAATGTTTTCTCGATACAGCGAAAGAGGAGACGATTATGGATCTGGAATCGAAAGTATGTGTGGTGACCGGGGCTGGCAGCGGGATCGGGCGCGCAACAGCTGAACTGTTTGCGCGCCAGGGCGCTAAGGTTGGCGTCGTCGACGTCAACATCGATGCCGCACGAGACGTCGCGCGAGAAATGGGGACAGGTGCGATCGCGTTAAAGGCCGATGTGTCTTTGTCCGCCGAAGTCGAGGCGATGGTTAGGTCAGTTAAGGAAAAATGGGGGCGTATCGACGTTCTCGTCAACAACGCGGGGTTCGGAATGACCGGAAACGTCACGACCATCGCCGAATCCGACTGGGACCGGATCATGGCGGTGAACGTGAAGGGGATATTCCTATGCTCGAAATACGTGGTTCCCATTATGGCGGAACAGGGCAGCGGATCCATTATTAACACGACCTCATACACGGCCGTGTCAGCCATCGCTAACCGCACGGCCTACGTGGCGTCGAAAGGCGCGATCTCGGCACTCACGAGAGCCATGGCACTGGACCACGCAAAAGACGGGATCCGCGTCAACGCTGTCGCCCCCGGAACGATCGACTCGCCCTATTTCACCAAGATTTTCGCCGAAGCGGCAGACCCGCAAGCCCTGCGGGAAGACTTCAACGCCCGTGCAGCCCTGCACCGGATGGGCGACCCGGAAGAGATCGCCGAGGCGATGCTTTTTCTAGCTTCGGACCGCTCGCGGTTTGCGACCGGAAGCACTCTCACCGTCGACGGAGGATCGTCGATCGGGAACCACTTGGTGCGCTAAAGCACATGGGTGCTGATGGGTGCCTCCTTCTTGACCAAGGGGAGGCACCTTTACTGTGGCAACTACATGTCGGAAACACAGAGGCCCGCGGCGGGAAGATAGAGATCACGCGCAAGGCTGCGTGATCAGGACCCTGCGATGAGACGCCGCTACGGCATTTTTTAAACGCATCGCCGCGCCTGATCCTTCACTCAGATATCGCAGGAATTTTTCCAATTTCTTACCGGAATTTCTCGGGAGCGTGAGGATGCCGCCCGCGATGCCGGCTGTGTCATCGCCGGGACGCCAATTGCGAAGCCTCGGTAGGCGCCCGCCCACTTTCAAATTTGATCGCCCGGCGTGTTGCACCGAGCGACCAGAGTCACTGCGACCGCTTAGCGCGCGGCTTGCCGTACGAACTCGAGCCCTTTTACAAGATAGCTCCGAAAGAAATTCGGGTGTTCGCACATGGGGAAATGACCCAGCCCATCCATGACGAGGTGGAGGCATCCCGGAATAAGTTCGGCGAGCCTGGCCCCATCCGCCGGAGTGGCTGAGTAGTCATAGTCGCCCGAGAGCAGCGCCACCGGGGCGCGCGACGGGTCAATCCGGGGAGCTGTCACTGCTCCGTCGAACTCGTCGCTGTAGAAGGAAAGATCGCCTGGGTAAACTCCGGGTGCTCCCTGCGAATAGATCCAGCTTGACCTCCTGCGCTCCCCTGCGGGGCTGAGTGGGCTCATGATCCCTCTGACATACGCCGAGTTATGAAGTGAGCCGTGTACGTTTACGTTGTGCTGGTATGGGTTCCGGCGTCCCTTGGAGCGGAAAGGTGGCTCGATCGCCACGATCCCGAGGACATGCTCCGGCCGTTCCGCGGCGAGAACCAGCGACATTGCCGCGCCCATGGACCCACCCGCGACAATCGCCTTTTCGCGAACCACCTGTTCGAGTATGGCCGTGCACCATTTCAGGTACAGCGATGCCGTGAGCTTGTAGGGTGCGCCGTCCCATGTCAGCGGCGGCATGGACCGACCGTGGAATGGTAGGTCAACCGCGATCAGCCTGTAGTTTTTCGCAAGCTCGGTGTCCGCCAGCTGAGGCAAGAATTGGCGGCTATCCGCTCCGGCGGTGTGGAGAAACAGGACCGGCACCCCCTCGCCTGCTTCTTCGTAATATATTTCATGGGGGACGTCATCGATATCGACGACGGCATACTGCCCCCGGATTTGACGCAGGTCGCGTTGCGCATGCTCCGCTTTCATCTCGGGGGACGTTACGACGAGCTCAATCACCCGTTCCAGAGCCGGGCGTGCTTTCGCGAGGGCGAGCGGTGAGCCGGCGATCTCGAAGAGAGGGTTTGCAAGCTGTAACGCCGTGAAGGAGTGAAAGGTGGCGGGCGGCGGCGTCATCAGAAGCTGCTCCCAGGCGTCCGCAGTGGCCCTCACTGTCACCTGGGGGTCATCGCTTTCCCCCGAGATCGCCGCGCCGCCTTCAGCGAAATTGAGGGCGATCACCTGATCGCCGACGTAAAAGGCGATGTCCATTGTCAGGTCCGGAGTGAGCCGGGGCAATTCCCGATCCCCAAGAGCCTCCGCTATGCGGGACCGCAATTTATTAAAAGTGCCCAAAGCAACCTCCCTGTTCGAACGAGCGCCAGGCCGCACGCATCGGCAGCGCCATGACTTCGAATAAGCAGATTATCAGACAATCTGTCAATACCGGCTGTTGCCGCTTTTTCAATCGCCGTCGTTTTCGGAGGTTTTACGAAGGTAGTCCAGTGCGACTTTAGCCGCCATATCGATGTGGTACTTGCAGGCTGCGGCGGCTTTCGCTCCGTTTCGGTCAGTAATGGCCGCAGCGATCTCCTTTATCTCTTCCACACTGTGGTTCAAGCGCCCCGGCTGCGTCATCGACGTCATGCGCAGGAGAGTCACCCGATTGTGGAGCGATGTCAGCATTTGCTTGACGAAGACGTTTCCACTCCCTTGCATCAGGCAATCGTAAAACGCGGTTTTCGCCTTGATGAGCCTGCTCCCACCGCCGCTTGCCGCCGCTTCCGCAAACTCAGCAACCGCCTCATTGAGTGTATGGATATCCTGGGCGGTTCCGTTTTCAGCGAATTCCTTTCCGGCATAGCTCTCTAGCAAAGCCCTGACGCTGTAGAGCTGAGCGGCTTCTTCGTAAGTGATAGTGCTGACGACGGGACCGCGGTGCGGATAGCTGGTAATGAGGCCCTCGGCCTCGAGTTGTCGAAGCGCCTCGCGGATTGATGTCCGTCCTACACCGATCGACTCGCAGAGTTCTCGCTCAACGAGGCGCTGACCCGGCTTGAAACGACCGCTTGATATCGCCTGCCGCAGTTTATCTTCTACCTGAGTGCGCAATGTGGCACTCTGTCGTGCAATCTGTAAATCCATATCACCCATTGGATCCAAAAGTCCGTTTTACCAAGGCCGAACGCGGCCGCGCACGTCATGGTACTATATGGTGGGTTATCCTAATGAGACAACCCGATTGTCTGACAAAAGCGAAGAACGCCCTAGCTTTGTCTCTTACCGGACATTCCACGCGTCCCCATTACCGCAGAACCTTCGCAAAAGCGAGATCGGGTGACAGCGATCGAAAACCCGTCAGGACTGCGGGATCGTGGCCTGGAACAAGTACTCCGGACGGTCCTGATAGCTCACGGAGAGTTCGGTATCCCTCCAGTACGTCGGCGTAATCGGCGAAAAGCGGAAAGACGTCGTCATGCTCCAGATAGCGTTGAAAATGGAGTGCGTCCGATGCGATGACGACGATTTCATCGCCATCGTCCAGCCTCACGACCTGGAGGCCTTTGGAATGGCCGCCGACGAGATGGATGGTGAGCCCCTCCATAATCTCGCCGTTCCCGTCGTGGAAGCGCATGCTGCCGGAAAACGTCAGACGGACCGCATCGACGACGGCGTCCACTGCAAAGGGACGCCGAAGACGATCATGGCACATGCATCGTCCTGTACCGTAGGCCATCTCCCGATCCTGCAAGTGGAACAGGGCTTCGGGGAAGTCCGCAAGGTTTCCCGCGTGATCATAGTGGAGATGCGTGATGACGACGTCGGTAATGGACGATGCGGAAATCCCGAGCTGGCGAAGCGCCTCGACCGGATGGATCAACATGGTCCTCCCGCGCCTTTCAGCCTCCTGCGGGCTAAACCCGGTGTCAACCAGGACCAGACGTTCACCATGGCGGATCAACCAAACGAAATACTCGATCCTGCCCGGGGCGTCGTGGGGATCTCCTGCTTCCAGGCCGAGTTCGCCAACGGGGCGAACCGCAGTGCCGTAATGTATCGCCAGGACTTTCCAGTCGCTCAAATTCTCGCTCCTTCCGCAGGCTCAGGGAACCAGCAGATGCCGGATCACCTCGCCACGGTCCAGCCGGTCGAAGGCCTCGTTGATTTCCTCAAGCGGGCCGGTGCTGGACAGCAGTCTCTCCACGGGCAACCGACCTTTGAGGAACAGGTCGATATAACGGGGAATATCGCGCGAAGGCACGCAGGACCCCATGTAGCTGCCTTTGATGATGCGTTCTTCCCCGACAAGAGGAAGCGGCGAGATCTCGAATTTGGTGTTCACGTTCGCCAGACCCGCTGTGGCTGTCGTGCCGCCGCGCCGCGTAATGCCATAAGCGGTTTCGAACGCTTTGCTCGACCCTGCCATCTCGATGGCGTAGTCCACTCCCCCGCGTGTCGCTTCCTTGACCTCGCCGACCACATCCGGCGAGGTTGCCAGGAAGGTACGCGTCGCGCCCAGCGACTTAGCCAGCTCAAGCTTTTCCGGCATCAAATCGATGGCAACGATCTCGCTTGCCCCGCTGGCCACCGCTCCGAGGACCGCCGACAAGCCCACGCCCCCAAGGCCGATGACGGCGGCCGACTGTCCCGGCTTCACGCCACACGTGTTTACGACCGCACCGACGCCTGTCATGACGGCGCATCCGAACAGGGCCGCCATCGTGACGTCCACGTCTTTGGTGATCTTGACGACCGAGTGCGCCGACACGACCGCGTATTCCGAAAACGCCGATACGCCGCTGTGATGGTTGATATCGTAGCCGCGAAGACGGATATGCTTGCTACCGTTCAACAATGTCCCGGCGGCGTTTGCGCGATAGCCAGGCTCACAGAGGCTAGCGCGTCCTCCCGCGCAGTAATCGCAGTGTCCGCAGATCGGCAGGAACGACATCACAACGTGATCGCCAACCTTCACTGTATCGACACCGGGTCCGATTTCTTCGACGATGCCGGATGCTTCATGCCCCAACGCGACAGGCAGCGGGCGGGGCCGGTCGCCATTTATCGCCGACAGGTCGGAGTGGCACACACCAGCGGCCTTGATTTTAACCAGGACCTCAAGATTGCCCGGAGGCGTCAGATCGACGGTCTCGACACTGAGAGGTCGCGAACTTGCATACGGCTTGGGAAGCCCTGACTCTCGGAGAATGACGGATTTCATCTGCATTGTCGGGTATTCCTATCTCGAGAGCATCTGCATGGCGGCGGGTACGTAGCGGAAGCCTTCCCGCTCCCGGGCGACGTTGCCGAGTCCGGGCCACGCAAAGTGATAGGACATCACTGGTATGCGGTCTGTCGCGAGCATATCCAGCACCCGGGTGCGCGAGCGCGCCGAGAGCTTGGGATCGGTGTCGTACTTGAACTCCATCCACGGGCGTTCCATCAGCAGGATATGATGATGGGTGAGATCGCCGAGGAAGCAGAGCCGGTCGTTGTCCGATTGCATGAGGAAGCAGAAGTGGCCCAAGGTGTGGCCTGGAGCGTGCACCGCCTGCACGCCCGGCAGAAACTCCTGACCGTCCACGAAATGCGTTATCCGATCACGGTGTGGAAGAAGGTTCCTCCGGGCATTTTCCACCTGGGCCTTGAAACCGTCATCAAGCTTGCCTCCGTCGGTCCAGTCATCGAAGTCGCTTTCGCTTATGAAGATCTCCGCGTTCGGAAAATTAAGCTTTCCGTCCTGATCGCAAAGGCCGCCGGTGTGGTCGATGTGTGCGTGGGACAACACCACGGCATCGACTTCTAACGGGTCGATCCCTGCCTCCTGCATGCTCTTCAGCAGGCGGCCGGTCGTCGGCCCGAATATCTTCGACGTCCCCATCCCGGTGTCAAACAGGATGGTCTTTCCGTTGATTTTGACCAGGGGGATGTTCTGCTCGAGGGTCACCGACGAACTTGACAGGAAGTTCCTGTCGAGCATTTCCGTCACCGTGGCCGCGTCGACCCCGAGGAAATTCTCCCGCGGGTCGCCCAGTTCCAACGGTCCGTCCGAAAGTACCGCTATTTCGCCGCTTCCGAACTTGAACGGATAGAAATAGGGCAACTTAGTCTGATGCGCTTGGTCATTGAGCACGCCGCTTATCCTCCCAGATTGGCTGCACTATTTGACAGATTGTATGAAAATCTGTCAACACAATATTGGTAATCGTCTACGACGTCAGGAAACGACCGAAAGCACGTGACCCCTCGGCCTGCCGATGTTGAACTGTTCGACCTGCTGCATCAGCCGCTGGGTCTCTTTTGTGAGTTCCTGAGTGGCGGCGTGGGCTTGCTCGGCGATGGCAGCGTTTCGCTGTGTGCTGTCATCGATCTCGCCAACGGCCTGGTTCACTTCAATAAGGGAAGCCGCCTGGTCCCTGGCCGCCGCAGCGATAAGCTCTACCCTTTCGGAAATTCCGGCAACATTCGACGATATGGCAATCAGCACCTTGCCCGCCTCGTTCACCAATCGCGATCCGGAGGCGACTTCCTCGGTCGATCTCGCGATGAGTTCCTTGATTTCCTGGGCGGCGAGAGCCGACCGCTGGGCAAGCTCCCTGACTTCCTGGGCGACGACCGCGAAGCCCTGCCCCGCTTCTCCAGCTCTCGCGGCCTCGACGCCAGCATTGAGTGCCAGGAGATTGGTCTGGAACGCTATTTCGTCGATAACGCCGATGATCTGCGAAATGCGGCCGGAAGCCGCTTCTATACGGCCCATAGCGTCGACCGCGTTCGTGACCACTGAAGCAGACGCATCCGCGGCCTGCTTGGTTTCCTTTACAAGCCGGGCTGCGGCTTGCGCCTGCTCTGTCGACGAACGCACCGTCGCGGTGAGTTGATGAACCGCAGCCGCGGTCTCCTCCAACGACGCGGCTTGACGCTCGCTGCGGCGGGAGAGATCATCGGCGCCACTGCTGAGATTGTCTGCATTTTGCCGAATGAGCACGATGTTGCCGCGAAGTTCCGACATCGTCGCCTGCAAACGCAGCAACGAATTGTTGAAGTCCTTTCGCAACTGTTCCAGCCGCCCGGAGAACGGTTGATCGATCGTGCTCGAAACATCACCGTTGGATAACCTCTCCAGCCCAGCGGCGAGACTGTCGACGGCGTCGCCGATCTGTTTGTCGATCTCAGCTTTCTCCGCCTCGTTGTGCCGACGTTCAGCTTCGGAAGCCGATCGTTGACGATCAGCGTCGTTCTCGATCTCGATTTTCCTCGCGGCATTCTCCCTGAAGACACAGAGTGCCCGGGCCATTTCTCCGAGCTCATCAGCGCGCTCAGAACCGCCAATCTCGATGTCAAGGTCCCCTTCGGACAAACGCCGCATGTCGTCGGTCAACCGGACGACAGGTTTCTTGAAAGTCGCAATCATCCCGAAGCCAGCGAGAAGCGCGACGAGGACGCCTGCAAATGTCGTGATGAGGCCAATGGCATTCGCGTAAGCCGTCTCTTCAATGGCCTTTGCGCGCTGGGCGTCGGCAAACGTCGTGAGGTGGCCCCATATGGTGTTCAACTGGTCTGTCGTTTGCCTATATTGCGCACGCCTGACTTCCGAGATCTCGACGAGCTTCGCACTGTCCTGCGTCATACCCTCTACCGCCGGAGGGACCGTATTCTGGACTGCCTTAAAAAGGTCGAGGTCGGAAGCGGCACTCCAAATGTCCAATATCTCCTTCTTCGTTCTGTCGAAGTTCTGGACGAGCTGCGCGCGGTTTTGTTCGGTAGGGTCGGCTATGAAGCGCGCAAGGTTTATCCTGATGAGATAGCTGGAGTCCGAAAGTCTTCGGCTGCCGTCCAAGGCGCTGCTGATCTTCGCCAAACGTTGGTCGAGACCTGCGAACTCGACGATTGCTTTCTTTGTTTGCTGGTTCGCCACCGCGTTAATCGCGACGGAGATTTCCTTGAACGCGGACATTGCCGTGTCGAGGCCCACGGCGTTGTTCGATGCGGCGCCCTGCGACAGAAGTTGTGTTACGCTTTTCACCGCGCCATCGACCGAGCTTGACAGTTTTGTGTCGTCCGACGGCAAGGAAGCCCTCAGATTTCGGGCGCTCCGACGCAACTCGCCCACTTTGCCGCGCAAATATTTGACTTTCAGCTCGGTCGTTCCGGCGGATTGGTAGCCCGCGGCAAGATCAAGGAAGAAGGTTGCATAGCCTGTCACCCTGTCGGCATCGCGCAACATCGATTTGGCGGCGCCCTCGGACTGCTCGCCGGACTTCCTCAACTCGTCAGCTAGCCTGAGCATTTCATCCTGCGACCAAACCAGCGATTCAGAATGATTGGCGATCGAGGTTATCAGTTGCTCTTCGCTTTCATGGATGCTCCAGAGAGAGCCAAAATTGTCCACCACGTCCCGCATGATCGCGTTTGCCGACAGGAGGCCTTCGCTTTCCGCCGTAGCTCCGGCATTCGTCACTAAAGCCTGCAGATGCGATTGCTGGGCGAGCAGGTCAGCCTTCACGCGATCGCGCCTTTCCTCCGACGCCTCGTCGAGAAACTCTCTCATCGAGGCGGAGACGTCACGGAAACCTGAGAGCACCTGCATCACCTGGCTCGAGGTTTCCAGGCGGCTTTGTAGGAGACCTGCGGCGTAGTGCCCCAAAAACCCCACCGCGCAAATGCTGATTATGAAAGGCAGTACGAAAATGATTACTTTGGTCTGTAGCCGGAAACGGGACAACAGCCTGTCCATTGTGGTCGATCCTTGTCCATAGGCGGTGAAGAAACTTCATCAATCGGGATCCGCCTCCGATGGAAGCATCGAATCATCAATGACGACACGAAAGCTGCGCGACCGAGGATTGTCTGTCAACAGATTGTCTGATAAACATTGCTAAGGTTCAAACTGTCTCACGAACTTGCGGAGGAATAACTCCGTAACAGAACCGGCGCTGCCGCAGCACAACTTTCACTGCTGACATCGATCAAATCGCGATGTCCTTGTTTTCAGTGGAAAGCGGTGACTGCATCTCGGCTATGTGAAGGCTGCGAACATGTCGTCGTCCTCGCGACGGCGGGACGCGACGCCTTGGTGAACAAACGGGCCGTCCTTCTCATGGATGGACGGCTCCATGGCGCCGAGATCACCAGCTTCCCCAATATGCATCTCGAGATGCCGATCTGGGAAAGGTAAGTATTGAGATTGAGGAAGCAGAGAAGATGATTGATACGAAAGCATTGCTCGATAATATGACCTTGGCCGAGCAGGTTTCGCTACTTTCCGGCGATACGTTCTGGTCTTTACCGCCCATCGACCGCTTAGGGATAGGGAGATTGCGCTTGACCGACGGCCCCAACGGCGCCCGCGGGGCGGGGTCTTTTGTCGGAGGTGTGACTGCAGCGGCTTTCCCGGTGGGCATCGCCATCGGAGCGAGTTGGAACCCGGACCTAGCCAAGGAAATCGGCAGTGCCCTAGGTGACGAGGTTCTTTCAAAAGGTGCCCACGTCTCGTTAGCCCCCACCGTTAACATCCAGCGCAGCGTCACAAACGGCCGCAACTTTGAGTGCTTCTCTGAGGATCCGATACTGACGGCGGAACTTGCCGTCGGCTATATCGAAGGTCTGCAGTCCAAGAAAGTCGGTGCCACGATAAAACATTTCGTCGGCAACGAGTCCGAGATTGAACGTACAACCATCTCTTCAGATATCGATGAACGCACTCTGCGCGAAGTCTACCTGATACCCTTTGAGGCGGCGGTGAAGCGGGCAAAGGTCTGGGCCGTGATGTCTTCGTATAACAAACTAAACGGTACTTACACGGCGGAAAGCCATTGGCTGTTGAACGAAGTTCTGCGCGGTGACTGGGGTTTTAACGGCGTGGTGATGTCGGACTGGTTCGGCTCGCGTTCGACCGCACCCACTGTGAATGCCGGGCTGGATCTGGAGATGCCGGGCCCTACCCGCGATCGCGGCTCCAAGCTACTGGCCGCGGTCGAAGCGGGCGAGACAAGTGCCGAGACGATCCGCGCCTGTGTGCACAATATCCTGACGTTGATGGAACGCACCGGTGCAATCAACGATCATCGCGAATTTAAGGAGTACGCCATTAATCGGCCGGAACATAGGGCGCTCATCAGGCGTGCGGGAGCGGAAAGCGCAGTTCTGCTGCAGAATGACGGCATCCTGCCATTGGCTCAGCAAGGTACTGTCGCCATCATCGGCCCCAATGCCAAGATCGCGCAGGTTATGGGAGGTGGCTCGGCACAGTTGAACCCTCACTATGTCGTCAGTCCGTGGCAGGGGCTGGTGGACGCGCTGGGTGAGGAAAACCTGTTCTACGCTCGGGGCTGCAGCAATTATCGGTTTCAGCCGCTGATCGAAAACCCGACAACCTTCGAATTTTTCCAAGGAAGGGAACTTGCTGGAGAGCCGGTGAAGGTTGTCGAGGAACCATCGAGCCTTGGTGTTTGGTTGCCCCCCGTGGCCGAGGGCACGGTCGATCCGCATCGCTTTTCGGCCCGGATGCGCACCACTTTCAGGGCGTCAGAAGCGGGCGTCTATCGCGTCGGGCTGACCTCGGCTGGGCTTGGCCGGGTCTATGTGGACGGCAAGCTTGTGGTGGACGCCTGGGCTTCCTGGACACGCGGTACCACATTCTTTGAAGAAGGCTGCGAAGAGGTCGTGGGTGACGTCACGCTCGAAGCCGGCCGTACATACGAGGTCGTTGCCGAGTACGCCCGGCACGATCACGTCAACCTCTATATCGCCGCAATTCGGGTAGGAATAGGCAGGTTCTCGGCCGAAGCGGAGATTGCCGAGGCAGCAGCCGTCGCCGCAAAGGCTGATCATGCGGTAGTCTTCGTGGGCAGAACGGGCGACTGGGATACCGAGGGCTCCGATCTCCGCGGCATTGCACTTCCTGGTCTGCAGAACCAGCTTGTTGAGGCGGTAATTGCGGCCAATCCGAACACGATTGTCGTACTACAAACCGGTGGACCGGTGGAAATGCCCTGGCTTTCCGGTGCTCGTGCAGTACTGCAATGCTGGTATCCCGGCCAGGAGGCTGGCAACGCGATCGCCGATGTGCTCCTCGGCAAGGCCGAGCCCTCCGGCCGACTGGCACAGACCTTCCCCGTGCGCTGGGCTGACAATCCCACACATACCGAGGATGACGCGGTCTATCCAGGCAAGGATGGCCATGTGCGATATGACGAAGGTGTGTTCGTTGGATATCGGCACTACGATCGCCTCCGCATTAAGCCGCTGTTCCCGTTCGGTCATGGTCTCGGTTATTCAAGGTTTGCGATGTCGGACCTGACGGTAGAGCTACCGGATGCTGCTGGCGCGGTGACAGTAACACTGGGATTAACCAACATTGGCGAGCGTCCGGGTTCGGCAGTGGTGCAAATCTATGTCGGGGATGTTGAAGCATCTGTACCCAGACCGGTAAAAGAACTGAAAGCCTTCTCGAAAATCGCCCTGGAACCTGGTGAGAAACGAAAAATAAGTTTCGTTCTCGACGCCCGAACATTTGCCTTCTTCGACACGACCGAGCGGCGCTGGCAGGTAGAGACGGGGGAATTTGCAGTTATGGCTGGGTTCTCGGCTACTGACGTCCGTTTGAGTGGGGCTGTCACGCAAAAGGGCGCTGTCTTGGCGCTCTGATTGTGCAGAGAATAAATGATTGCGTTGGTGGTTGAGTCACTGAGCGCAGTGGCGGTGAAGCTCGGTGAGTGAGTGAAAGAATGGCTCAAGACGGGCGATATTGTCATCGACAGGAAGGATACGACCTTCATAGGCGGCGAAGATGGAGTCGGAAGTGTTGGCGGACACGTTCGCGACAGCGTCGGTCCTACGCTTTTTTTGATGCCTTTCGCAGTCTCTCGAACTGAACTCACGCTTGTCGCGAGATCGGAATCGTAAAACGTATCGAGTCGAGCTGCCACATTCTCGTGCAGTTCGGCTCGACCGATCTCCTTCAGGACATTTGTATCGAGCAGAAATTTCAGCTTAGTCATCCCGCGCGCTAAGATCGGGAGCACCGATCGACCCGAGCGATATCGTATCCACCGGTGCGAAGATTGTGGGCAGCAAAGTGCGATCTCGATGGCCCAACTCTGATCACTCCTGGCAATGCGAAATCTTGTTTTCGGACGCAGAGCCACGGACAGACGCCGTCGCTCTGTGCGGAAACTTGAGCTTGCAGCCCTTTCCAGGTATTTGTCGGTCGAGAGCGCAAAATTACAGGCACGGGATGCGGCGATGCTGAAAACCGACACCCGCCAAGCAAATTGGCGCCGTGCTAATCCAGCGAAATATAATGCTCATCTTGCCGTGCAGCGAGCCGTGAAGGCAGGCGAGCTGGAAAAGCAAGCATGTGAGGTCTGCGGGATTGAAATGGTCGACGCCCATCATGATCAATACGACGACCCTTTGAAGGTGCGCTGGCTATGCCGACGGCATCACACAAGGCTTCACCACTACGGCGAGGATATGTTTCCGATCAGGAATGGCCTTTAGGTGCGGTCCGCCGATCGCTCATGATTTCAGTTGCCGTTCCCGCGCGACTTCCTGTCCAATAATGCGATGGAAGCGCAGGCCCTCTGCTTGTCGCCTGCAACTACGCCATGGGATGTTTCGTTCGACCGCCTTCCCGATGGAATTGGCGCGAAGGCATTGCCCTCGCGCCATTCTACCACTCAGTCCAACAGGCTCAGATGTAGTGGCTCAGGAAAATACTCGAAACCGTCTCCCGCTATGCCAACGTGCCCGTAGCCCGGCCATGGGAAGTGGTAGGACATAAAGGGAATTCTATTGGAGGCCAACATTTTCAAAATACGCACACGGGATTGAGCCGATAGTTTGGGATCGGTATCGAAGGCAAATTCCATCAAAGGCTTTTCGAACAGAAGCACCGGATGATGAGTGAGATCGCCACCATAGCACATTGTTTTGCCTGCTGATTCTATCATAAAGCAGCTATGGCCGAGTGTGTGTCCAGGAGCGCTAATGGCATGAATACCCGGAAGAAACTCTTGTTCGTCCTTGAAAAAAATTATGCGGTCCCGCACGGGTTTGAGGTTGTGGATCGCGGATTTAACAAGACCGTTGAGCTCGCCGCCAAGCTTTTTCTCGTCGGTCCAGAAATCGTAGTCGGTTTGGCTGATGTACACCTGGGCGTGTGGAAACGTTGGTTTCCCGTCGTCGCCCCAGATTCCGCCGACGTGGTCCCAATGAGCATGCGAACAGACGACAGCATCAATATCTTCCAGCGCAATATTCGCGGCGGCCAGGCAAGACTTGAGACGGCCGGTCGTGGGGCCAAATTGCTTGAGCGATCCCATCCCCGTGTCGAACAAAATCAGCTTGCCACCGATGTTCACGACAGGTGCGTTCTGAGCGAGAACGACCTCATCCGCGGGCAAGAAGCTGTGGGTCAGCATGGATCTTATCTCGGCGGCCGGGATGCCGAGAAAGCTTTGTGTCGGGTCGCCAAGCGGAAGTGGGCCGTCTGATACGACGGTTACCTGGGCGTCCCCAATGGCAAATCGATAAAAGTCTGGAGCTTGTGCGCCGGAAACGGGGCTCGCCTCAGCGTGAGCCGCTACATTGTTCGCACCCAAAACGGCTCCACTCAAAGCAGCTCCTCCTGCCAATAGTAAGTTGCGGCGGTCGATCTCGAAACGTTCATTTCCCATTTTCACTCCTCCCCATTTGTAAAAATGCGTTTGCAGTGCGAGCGCATATGCATCGCGCTTATCTTGCGACGGATTTCGGCTTTGACTGCATCGGAAAGGTATCAAGTGGCAGGTCTAGGACAATTGAATTGCACGTCCATTTCAATGAGCATCGCTCAACAAATGATCTCGCTCGGACCTGCGATTCATCAATCGAATCAATTGGTTTCGGGGTGCCGCGTTGCTTCGGCCATCAGATCCCGTTGGCTTTCAGTGAGTTCGGAAGAACTCTTGGCTCCCTGACTGCGGGACGCGGCTCGCATCCGAATATCGGCAAGATTATCGCGGATTTCCTTGGCTGCCTCATCGTCATGTGAGTGGCTCTGCGTCAGGTCGCCAACGGGTGCTCAGAAAGCGGTCGGAGGAGAGATGTTACCTCTGCTCTCGAAGGACGCACCGCTCCTTGAGGAAGATGCCACGGAAAACCGCGACGACGTCACGATCTTCCGGTGGTCACTATATTTCTTCCCGGACATGTTGCGGAGCCAGCAGCATGCTTCTGAAGCACGTTGCCAGCCCGGCATTCCACCTTATCCGACATGGTTACGACCGTAGAATGACCGACTTCTCTGCCGGCCGCCTGCGGTCACGTCACAGGAAGCCGATCGAGATCCAGGGCACCGCCGCGACGATCGCAAGCCCGAGAAGCAGGGCGATCATGTACCCCCACAGCGGCTTTATGCCTTCCACCGGGTTCACACGGCCGATTGCACAGGCGGCATAATAACCGACGCCGAACGGCGGGAGGAACAGGCCCACTCCCATGGCGAGAATGACCACGATCGAATAGTGCACGTCGTGGATCCCCAATCCCTTGGCGATCGGAAATACCAGGGGTGCGAACAGAACCACCGCGGGAATGCCTTCCAGCACGCTACCGAGCACAATGAACGCGACGATCGACACGATCATAAAGATCGGCGCTCCTCCGGGAAGACCCGCCATCGTCTGAACCAGGCCACGCGAAAAACCCGATTGAGTCAGGCACCAGGCCACAGCCGTTGCCGCCGCTATGATGAAAAGGATGGCTCCGGACAAGACCGCCGTTTCCACCAGCATCGGACCCACCCGCTTCCAGTCGAACCGGCGGTAAATGAGGAGGCCTGCCAGCAGCGAGTAGGCAATGCCGATTGTCGAGACTTCCGTGGCGGTAGCGACGCCTTCGGCAACCGCTGTACGGATGATAAAAGGCAGGGCCAAAGCCGGAAGCGCAATCAGGAATGTGCGGAAGATCTCCCTGGCTGGCGGCTTGCGAAAACCCGACATGTCCTCGTTGCGATAGCGCCACCAGACGACAACGCAAAGCATCAATCCGCAGACGAATGCCGGCAAAAGACCGCCTATGAACAGGGCCGAAATCGATACGCTCGTAACCGATCCGATGGTGATTAATACGAGGCTCGGCGGGATCGTCTCCGTCTGCGCACCCGTAGCCGCAAGCAGGGCCACGAGATCGCCGGGCTTTGATCCTCTCGCCTTCATCTCCGGGAACAGTGCCGGGGCGACAGCAGCCATGTCGGCGGTCTTCGAACCCGATATCCCAGATACCAGGTACATTGCCGCTACGAGGACGTAACACAGGCCGCCTCTGACATGTCCGAGCAAGGACGCCAGGAAGTTCAGCATCGCTTTTGCCATGCCCGTAACCTCCATCAGCATACCCAGCAGCACGAACAGCGGGACCGCCAGCAGGAGAAGATGCGACATTCCCTCATCAAGCCGACCCGCGATCACGCTTATCGGACGGCTCGTACCCAGAGCCACATAACTGATGGCAGCGAGAGCGAACACGAACGCGATTGGTACGCCGCTCAGCACACCTAGTGCAATGAAGACTACGAAGAAAAGCACGAGATTCCAGTTGCCCATCGCCATGATCAACGGTTTCGCCGCAATCGCCAACCCTATCAAGCATGCGGCTACAAGGACCCCGATCAAGAAATCGCTCAGCCTGATGCGCTGAAGGGCATTGGTCATGCCAAGGATAAGCATCAGGCCAAGTCCGATCGGAAGACCAAACGAACGCCATGCGACCGAAACTTCCATCGCGGGAGTGACGACCGGAACTTCATGAAGAGCGTAGGCCGTGGCCTTGGGCAGAAGAAGCACGCAGACCGAAAGGCAAAAGACAAGTGCACCCACCTCCAGTCTTGCCCTTACGACGGGTGGCATCGCGTCCGCGATAACACCCATCCTCATGTGCTGTCCGCGGTGAAAAGCGAGGACCGCGCCCACGATCGAAAGCCAGAGGAACAACATGGAGGCGAGCTCGTCCGACCAGATGAGTGGCTCGCCCCATGCATAGCGGGCGAAGACGCCCGCCGACAGCACGAGTACCTCGACGACAACAAGTGCTGCGCCGATCAATTCAATCAGGCGCACCAGACCCGTTTCAGCTTTCGCCAGGACTGGCCACGTGCAGATCACCGGGCGGCTGACATTTTCAGAAGTAGCCATGTCAACGCCTCAGATCAATTTGCCCGAGGTAGACTCCAGCAACGCCCATGCTTCCTCGCCAAAACGCCCCTTCCAATCGGAGTAGAACGACGAAGCTTGCAGCGTCGCGCGGAACTTGGAAACATCGACGTCGATAAATTCAAGACCCTTGCTCGCCAGCTCTGCCTGGAGTTCGGAATTCAGCTTTTCGACATCGGCGCGTTGCACGAGAGCCGAGCGATTGATCTCGGTGACGACAATGTCACGCAAGTCCTCAGGCAGCATCTCGAAGTTGTCCCGATTGGCGAGAATCCAGAAGCCGTCCCACATATGGTTGGTCCGGGAGAGATACTTTTGAACCTCGTACATCTTGGCAAAGTAAATGCCAGCGAGCGGGTTTTCGAGACCGTCGGCGACGTGGGTCTGGAGTGCGGAATAGGTTTCGCCCCATGGAATCGACGTCGGCGCGGCGCCGAGAGACTTGAAAAGCGATGTCCAGAGCGGCGCAGGAGGGACGCGGATCTTGAAGCCCTTGAGGTCCTCGGGCGACTTGATCGGTTTCCCGATCGAGGTCGTCTGCCGGAAGCCGTTGTCCCACATCTTCTCGAAGGCGATCAGGTTGACCTTCTCAAAAGCCGTCCGGATGCTCCGGCCGAGCTCGCCATCCACCGACTTCCAGACCTGCGCGTAGTCGGGATAGGCAAATCCTACGCCAGTGATGGCCGCCGGCGGGACGAGCGTGGCTGCGATGAGGCCTGTCTGCGCAAGAAGGTCCAAGCCACCCGATCGAAGCTGGCTGAGCATGTCCGCATCCGTGCCGAGCTGGCTCGCGGGAAACACCTGAATGCTGACCCGGCCGTCGGTTTGCTCGCTAATCTTATTGGAAGCCTCGGTCATGCGGGTGTTGAGCGGATGGTCAACGGGCATGATGTTGGCAAATTTAAACGAAAACTCAGGCGAGCTCGCGTGCATGATGCGCGGCGTCGCGAGCGTGGCGGTCATCGCCACGGAACTCATAATAAGCGTCCGTCGATTCATTGTGATCATTGGTTCCTCCTCTAACCGTGTTGATCTATGTCGATGTTTTTGGGAATTTTCTGTGCAGGCGCTCTCCTCGTAAGCGTCCCACAGCACTCGCAGGTCGCCTAACCTTTGAATGATGTCCCTTGAAAGGTGGAAGCTTCCCAGTATGCGGCTGGACTTAAAATAGGCGCTTGCGCCAAACGTCTGCAAATGAATTGCCACGGGGCATTGGTGAACTGGGCTCAGGGAAGTTCGGCGAGATGCGGGAGGATGACAAAGGTTTCCCGGTAGAGGCGTCAGGCAACATGAATCCAGGTCACATGTTCACCGCACAAACTCTTTTGATGCGGGCGAAGCGGCCATGGTAACCGCTTCGTATGCGAGTACGGCACCCGCCTATGGAATGTGCCGGCCTATGACGTGCCAGTATCGCGGAGGAGACCCGGAAGTGCACAAAGCTTTAGAAACAAAGCCGAGCCCGGCACGAGGGCCGGGAAAACCGACAATCGGTTTTATCGGTCTCGGCTCCATGGGATTGCCCATGGCGTCGCATCTCCTGAAAAGCGGCTTCAGGGTCAAGGGGTTTGACATCTCGGAGAATGCTCTAAGAAGCTTCGCTGACAGTGGCGGGACTGCCTATCCAGACGCTACGGAAGCCGCCAGCGAGACCGACGTCTTGATGTTGATGGTGGTCAACATCGACCAGGCGCACCAAGCCCTCTTCGAACGGGGCGCGCTGGCAAATTCAACCAGGGCCAGCGTCGTCGTCCTGATGTCAACATGCCCTCCCGGCGAGGTTGAACAGCTCGCCGAGGCCGTGACTGCTCGCGGTCACCGGTTTCTGGATGCGCCTGTTTCCGGCGGCGTCGCCGGAGCGCGCGGCGCGTCGCTTTCCATCATGGTGGCTGGCGACAGGCAAACCTATGAAATGAGCCGCGATCTTTTCGACGTGCTCGGCTCCAAGATCTATTATCTCGGGGAGCGGCCTGGCCAGGCATCGGTTGCCAAAGCGGTCAACCAGTTGCTGTGCGGCGTACACTTGGTGGCGGCGGCTGAGGCGCTGTCGCTCGCCGAAAGGGCTGGCCTCGACACCTCAACGGTACTCGAGATCGTGTCCGGCTCGGCGGCTGCCAGCTGGATGCTCAACGATCGTGGCCAGCGTATGCTTTTGGAGGACCCTGAGGTAACGAGCGCGGTAGACATCTTTGTGAAAGATCTCGGTATCGTGCTTGCCGCTGGCTCCTCTGCCAGGGCCGCCCTGCCGCTCGCCTCCGTTGCGCATCAGTTCTTCATTGCCGCGTCTGGGCAGGGGTCAGGCTCGGCAGATGACAGTCAGGTCATTCGTGCGTATCGGGGAATGACCGCCGGTCAGAAGGAGGCAAAGAAATGAGTGCCGAGATCAAAAGCAATTACGCGCGACTGTCCAGCATCACCATGCACTACCTGACCGCAGGATCCGGCGAGCCGCTTGTTCTCCTTCACGGGGTGCCGCAGAGTTCGCACGAATGGCGGCACGTGATCCCCTTCCTCGCCGACAAGTACGCGATCATCGCGCCGGACCTGCGGGGCCTCGGCGACACTTCCCGGCCCGTCGATGGCTATGACAAGAAAACCGTTGCCGCAGACGTGTGGGAGCTTCTTTCTGAACATCTGAAGATCGATCGCTTCAATCTTGTGGGACACGACTGGGGCGGCCCGGTGGCGTTTGCCCTGGCCGCGCAGCACCGGGAGGCTGTTAGCAAGCTCGCGATCCTGGACGTTACCATTCCTGGCGATGGAGCGGACATGTCGCAAGGCGGCCGGCGTTGGCACCACCCCTTCTTCAGGACGCCGGATTTGCCCGAAGCGATGTTCGGCGGTCGCGAGCATATCTATCTGGAATGGTTGTTTGACAATTATGGCAGCCGGGCAAACGTGCTATCTCAGGAAGACAAGAATGAGTACTTCCGTACCTACCTGAAACCCGGCGGCTTGCGCACACTTCTCGCCTATTATCGCGGCCTTCCAACCGACGTCCATGACAACGAGTTATTCCTCGAGAGGGATGGCAAGCTCGAAATGCCGGTCCTCGCCCTAGGCGGAGACAGTGGTTTTGGCCGCGGCATCGAGACGATGGAATCAATGCAGCGGGTGGCAAGTGACGTTCGAGGCGGAGTGATCCCGGGCTCCGGTCACTGGGTTGCGGAAGAAGCTCCCGAATTCATAGCGAGCGAACTCCGGAAATTCTTCGGCTAAACCACTGCCTGAAGTCGGTGATGCGCGTCTGATCCACCAGTCGCGCATCATCGACCTTGAGTGTGAATAACTCCCGTCCCGCCGACGTCGATTTCACTAGCAGAAGCCGCGTCGGCAGCCAGGGTCTCTTCGATCCATCGTCTGAACAGAGCGATCTTTGGCGTTCTCGCCCTGGACCGTAAGTACACGAGACTATGGCAATTGATCCTGGGGCCTTCCAGGCCAAAAGGCGCAACGAGCCTTCCGCTTTTAAGATCTTGCCGGACGAGTACGAGGCTTTCCAGGCAAACGCCGAGTCCATCTGCGGCCGCGTTGATAGACATGAAAGATCTATCGAAACGTAGTCCTCTGTCCATGTTGAGCGTAACGCCGTGGTCGTCCGCCCAATCCTGCCAGCGATAGAGGTTCACTTCGGAGTGTATGAGCGGAAATCTGGTGAGATCCTGCGGTGAGCGTAGTCCGTTTGCGCCCTCGACCAACGATGGGGCGCACAGGACCATGATCGGCTCAGGCGGGAAGGGCTCAACGGCGATGCCAACCTCTACGGGCTGGGTTCCATAGCGGATGTCTATATCGACGTTGCCGGTCCTCAGCTCGGCCGGGTCACCAGAAGCGTGCAGTCGAAGATCGATCTCCGGATAGCGGGCGCTAAACCGGGCCAGGCGGGGCATGAGCCACTGCGAAGCGAGACTGACAACCGAATGGATATTCAGAATGTCACTTTTGCCCTTCTTCGTGAAATTGCGCGTGGCGCTCTCGATCCTTCGAAACGAGGCGCTGATCTCTTCGGCGTAAGCCCTACCCGCGTCAGTCAGCATGATTGAACGCCCGGAGCGATGAAATAAAGCAATTCCGAGCTCCGAATCCAGCGCGGCCATTTGATGGCTCACGGCCGAGGGGCTGATGCTCAGTTCCTCGGCGGCTTTTCCAAAAGATCCAAGACGTGCGACAGCTTCCAACACCTGTAGCGATCGCAGCGAAGGAAACTCCAACGCGCTCATCACCCCTCCTCCCGTTTATGCGTGCCTCACCACCTTTCCCACTGGAGACATTCAGTACGCTGGAGGACGCCCTTCCTCTATATTCCATGAGGAAATTTAACGCAAATGATGCAGTTGTTGAGATGGATTCATGCATTGACCGATAGAATTCGCTTGTCCGGATGAAGCGTATTCAACATTTTGCCCATCGGGACGGCCCTTGCTCCGTTCTTCGCGAACGGAGGAATGCATGGCTGAACGGGTGATCTCCGTATCCGGAGCGCCGTACGATGGGCATAGCAGAGAGGCCGCACTGGAGAGTGCGGCTTCCCTCGGGTTCACGCATTTCGAGCCGGCCTTTATCAAAAGGTATACAGAACCCTTTGACGAGACCGCCTTCATACCTTCAGAGATGACCAGTTGGCGCAGCGCGCTTAAGTCTTCAGGGCTCTCATGCCACGCTATGTCGTCGCACATCGACCTCGGTTTCGAAGATTCGGTCGAAGTATTCACGGGCCGCATGGCATTCGCCGCGGCGATTGGAGCCAAGGTTATTGCGACCAACGCCGCCGCCCGACAAAGAGAGGCAACATTCCGTCGCAACGTCGAGATCATACTGAGAAGAGCAGAAGCCTTTAATATCGTCGTTGGCCTGGAAAACCCAGGAGACGGCAGCGATAGCCTGATCAACACCGCGCGGGACGGTATTTCTCTTGTTGAGGAATTCGGATCGCCCTTTCTAAAGCTAAATTACGACGCCGCAAACACGGCGTCACATCGACCGGACATGGACGATCTCGCAGGTGATGGAATCCTGGCGCTGCCGGAATCGGCGCACGCCCATATCAAGGATGTCCGTGAAACCGACGAAGGTTGGTTTTTCTGCGATATCGGCGACGGCAAGGTCGGGTGCGAGCGCCTCCTGGCTGCAATCGCAAAGCTCGACAGCCTCCCGGTCAGTATTGAACTTCCCTTGAGACTGCATCGCAATCGGCAGGCGCAGCCCGTTCGCCGCCAAGATCCCGTGCCGCTGTCAACGATCGAGGACTCGCTGGCTCGGTCGCTCAAGGTCGTCCGGCGAGCGCTCAACGACAATCAATGACCGTGTCTGGAGGAGGACGCAGTGCAACGTTTTGTAAACAACCGCGATGAGGTCGTGGAAGATACCATCAAGGGCTTTGTGAAGGCACACCGAGACATCGTGCGCCTCGCCGAAAACCAACGCGTGGTGACGGCGATTGACCGGCCCGCGCAAGGAAAAGTGGGTGTCGTAACTGGAGGTGGCTCCGGACACGAGCCTGCCTTCATTGGCTATATAGGCCGCAACATGCTCGACGCGGTCGCGGTCGGCGAGCTGTTTTCGTCGCCAACGGCCAAGAGCTTTCAGGATGCCATACGCGAAGCGAATGGTGGAAAAGGGGTCGTTGTCCTCTACGGAAATTATGCCGGAGACAACATGAACGTGAAGATGGCGATGAAGCTCGCCGCAAAGGACGGCATCGAGGTTGCCACGGTCGTTGCAACCGACGACGTATGCTCCGCCCCCGCGGAGGAGCAGGCGAAGCGCCGAGGCGTTGCCGGAGAGATCTTCATGTGGAAGGTCGGCGGAGCGAAAGCGTCGATGGGCGCCAGCCTATCCGAGGTTCGTGACGCAGCGCAGAAGGCCATCGACAATTGCCGCTCGGTCGGTGTCGGATTGGGGCCGTGCACTCTTCCAGCGGTCGGACATCCGAACTTCCAGATCGAGCCTGGCACCATTGAAGTCGGTATCGGCCATCACGGCGAGCCGGGCGTGCGAGTAGAAGCGCTCAAGAGCGCATCAGAGGTCGCCAAGGATATGTGCCAGATCGTGCTGGATGACCATGATCTCGGCTCGGGGACAGAAGTGGCCGTACTGGTATCTGGCCTTGGCGCGACACCGCTGAACGAACTTTACATTCTCTTCGACACAGTCGAGGAGGAAATCTCCGGCCGCGGCCTCAGGATCCACAAAGCGTATGTTGGTAACTACTTCACGTCTCTTGAGATGGTTGGAGCGACTTTGACGGTCATGGCGCTCGATGAAGAGCTAAAGTCGCTACTGGAGGTCGAGGTTCGCTGCGCGGCGACACTTTAAGGAGGGAACAATGCAAAAAATGAATAACGCGGCAGCCGGAGAAATCGTAGTCTCCATGGCAAGAGCGATCATCGATAACCGCGCCTACCTCAGCGAGATCGACGGCAAGATTGGCGACGGCGATCACGGAATAAATATGGCGAAAGGTTTCGGTTTAGTGGCCGACCGGATACGCGGCAAGGAGCTATCGCTCGCAAAAGCGCTTGAGACCCTCGGAACAGTCCTGATGACCGAGATCGGCGGATCTATGGGTCCGCTTTACGGTGTGATGTTCACCGAGTTTGCCCAGCAGATCGATCAGGTCGACCTGATCGACAACAAGACGTTCAGCCGAATGCTGCATGCTGGCTTGACGGGTATTCAAGAAATTGGTTCGGCCAAAGTCGGCGACAAGACATTGCTTGACACGTTGGTGCCTGCTGTTGAAGCTTTTGACAAAGCGACATCAGAAGGAAAATCCTTTGACGAGGCATTGGAACTCCTCGTTGCGGCAGCCGAAAGTGGCCGCGATTCGACGGTGAACTTGATCGCGCGGATCGGCCGAGCCAGCAGGCTGGGCGAACGATCGCTCGGCGTGCTGGATGCTGGTGCGACGTCTTGCGCGCTGATCCTCAAGGAGTTGTCTGAGGGAACCCGTGATAGGCTTCAATAGTGTCATCGCTTCTTGAGCGTGATCATAGTGAGAACCGAAGTGATGCCGAGCTTAAAGGGAAGCCAATCCAGAGTGCCGCTCGGTTATTGATGTGAAACGCGCCGCGATAGAAATCCGGCAACACTCCTCCGTGTGCCGCCCGAGGGTGGACACCCGCTTTCGCGGCCATCCGGGAATCCAATTTAGCGGACAGATTGGGTCGGCGGCGAACTATGCATTCGGTCTCCGGGCACCATCGCTCTCGCTTGCAGGGTCGGGTTCCGCAAACCGCGAAAGGCACGACTCATCGGAACTTAGGCGGTGCCACGACTGAAGCTGACGCGACATTCGGTCACGCGGCGACGCAGAGTCCTTCGCTCAGCCAACACCTGACCCACTAAATCGAAGACACGAGTAAGCGGCCTGCGGGGAGCGACGACCTGGCACGAAGCTCGAAAATCGTGCGTCAAACGGTGGCCCAAACGGAAGCAAGCCAATCCCGCTCTTACCGATGGCGTCCTGGCCCGGTTCCGGATCTTCCACGATCAACCCATAAAGGGTCCGCTAGCAAGCTGCGGCCGCTCCCGCTTCGCGTCGCGCGGTGATCGCGCCCGCGCCCCGTGCCTCTTGAGGAGCCATCGAGCGGGAATTGGCCCGCTCCCGAAGGAGGCCTCTCAAATGTCGCACGATCTCTCTCTCGCCCAGTCACACGCCTTCCAGCTCTCCCGTGACCTCATGGTCCCGGTCACCCTCTTCGAGGTTGACGGCGAATATGGCGTCCTGCCTTCCGACGAGATCGATGCCGACGACGATCTGGCGATCGTGCATGAGTACATGCCATGGCCGGCTCATTGAGCCGGCGCCGCCTGGCTGCCCCTTGCGAGCGGCAAGCCGCAAGGGAAGCTTCGCCGCTGCCAATGTCAGCTTGCATGATCCGACAATTGCGCGCCCGCGCCCTTGCAGTCTTTGCTCTGCGGGGCCTGCCGGAAGGTGTCCGTGAACCGACGGGCAAGGAAGGGCTATGGAGGCCGATCGCCGGGCGATCGGAAGGAAAAATGAAGAGAAGAGAAATAGAAGCGTTGCGCGAGCAGGTCAGATGTGCGGCGGTGCTTGAGCATGCCGGGTTTGCAATAGACGCGAAGGAAAGCACACGGCGGGCAGTCAAATTCCGCCGCGGCGGTGAGATCATCATCGTCATCTATGAAGGGCGTGGTTGGTTCGATCCTCTTTCCGAGGCGAAGGGCGATGTGTTCCGGCTCGTAGAGCATCTCGATCGGGTCGGTTTTCTCGAAGGCGCAGAACGGGTCGCGGCTCTGGTCGGTTTTCAGATCACGGAGCCGGAATGGCGGGCGGCGAAACATGGCGAGAGATCTGACCTCTCTCTTCCCGATCGTTGGCAGTCCCGCCGGCATCCCTGGCCGCGTTCCGCGTCATGGCGATACCTCAATCGCGAGCGCCGCCTGCCAGCGAACGTGCTGCGAACGGCGATCAAAAGCGATCTCTTGCGCGAAGGTCCGCAAGGCAGCATGTGGGCGCTGCACCGGGACCAGGCCGGGGTTTTGACCGGCTGGGAAGCGCGGGGTCCGCTATACCGGGGTTTTGCATCCGGGGGAACCAAGGTTCTTTTCCGCTTTGGTTCGGACAGCGCTTCGCGCCTGGCCGTCACGGAAGCCGCGATCGATGCCATGACCCTCGCAGCGATCGAAGGTTTGCGAGAGGGCACGCTTTATCTCAGCACTGGCGGTGGATGGTCGCCGACCACCGAGGCAGCCTTGGAGGAGTTGGCTACGAAGCCTGGCGTCCAGTTGGTTGCGGCGACGGACGCCAATCCGCAGGGCGACATGTTTGCCGAACGGCTGCGGACGCTTGCCGATGATGTCGGCTGCGACTGGACGCGACTTCGGCCGCCCGAGGAGGATTGGAACGAGTCCCTGAAGATCATGGAAAGGGAAAAGAGGGAAAGGACGGAAGGAGGAGGCGTGCCGCATGCGCGCGGTCCGCGTCAAGGGAAGCTTCGCCCGGCGGAGCCGGCCCTTGACGCGGACGGTCGCGATGCCGGCGGCAGCCAAGGGGTCATGAAGGACTGAAGAGGAAGGCAAGGTCGAGAGGACAGTGCCACGCTTCGGCCCGAAACCTCCGAAGGAGCTGCAGATGAACCCCTCTCCCGCAATCCAAAAAGTCTTCCAGGGCGTCGCAAGCCGACCGCAGATGTTCCGCATGTTTGACCGTCATCTCCAGCGGCCCAACCGCTGGGAAGACCACGCGATGCCGCTCTATGCGGGCGAATGGTTCGAGATCGACGAAGACGGGCACGACTACATGTTCGAAATCCTGCCGCCGCTTTGGATCCGCGGCTCTATGTTCGCGATGCGCGAGTTCCTGACCGGCTCGGTGACCTCAGTGTTCTTCGCACTCCGGATCGACGAGGCGATCCGCTATTTCCACGGCTATTGCGACCTGTCCGATCCCTCGTCCGTCGAGACCATGCGCCTTGCAATTATCGAGCGCGAGAGCCGGCCGGTCCGGGCCATGACGCGCGAAGAGCGCCTCGAGCATATCTGGAGCAGCACGGCGGACGACTATCGCGGCTATGCGGGCGAGCGCTGGCCGGAGGCCTCACGCGGCAAGCGCACCGTGATGTTATACGGCGGCAAAGACGGCACTGTTCTGAAGCTGCTGGAAGATCTCAGCGACGACGAGATCGCCGCCAAACTGCCGGTACAACTGCGCCACCTCCGCTCGCCGATTGCGGCTTGAGAGTTTCCGTTTGCATCCGTGCGCGAAGCAATCGCGCTCGGCCCACGATCGCGGCGCAGCCCATGCTGGCGGCCTCTCCACCCCTTCGCGTTCCTCGACTGCCCCTTGCGGCAGATCGATGACGCTCGTTCACAAGGACTTTTCGATGAGCAACGACCCCTTCACCCTCGATATGTTTGATAGCAGCGCTATGTCATCAGGACTCGGTCTTGGCGTAACCGCGTTCGGTGCTTTTGGTCCGCCGACCTGATCGCCGCGATTCGACTGCCCGAAGGCAGTTTTCGGCGTGACGCCGGCACGGACGTCGTGGTCGACATCCTCTTCTTCCGCAAGCGCAAGACGGGCGAGCCCGAAGGCGACCTTTCGTGGCTCGACCTGGAGGACGTCCGGCCGGCTGTCGAGGACGAGGGGGTGATCCGCGTGAACCGCTGGTTCGCGCAGCATCCAGAGTTCGTGCTCGGCGGTCATGCCCTCACCTCCGGCCCGTTAGGGGAGACCTATACGTGCCGGCCACGAGCCGGCGAGGAGCTCGACGCGTCGCTGACGGCAGCCGTCGCGCTTCTTCCGGAAGGCCTTTATGACGGCGAGCCGACGGCCATCGACATCGATCTGGAGGACGAACTTGCCGAGATCGTCGATCTCCGCCCCGACAACGCCAAGGTGCGCGAAGGCAGCTATTTTGTCGACGTCAGACATGGTCTCATGCAGGTCGTCGGCGGCGTGCCTGTTCCGGTTCATGTGCGCAAGGCCCGCAGTGGCGAGGGAATTTCCGAAAAGCATGTCCGGATCATTTGCAAACTGATCCCGATCCGCGATGCCGTGCGCGAGGTCCTGAAAGCCCAGGAACTGGACCGGCCGTGGCGGGACTGCCAAGTGCGGCTGCGTATCGCCTGGTCGAGCTTCGTTCGTGATTTTGGCCCGATCAACCACACGACGGTTTCGATCATCGAAGATGATATGACGGGCGAGGTTCGTGAAACCCATCGCCAGCCCAACCTGCAGCCCTTTCGTGATGATCCAGATTGCTGGTTGGTCGCCTCCATCGAGGACTATGACCTCGAAACCGACACCGCCAGGCCCGGGCCGATTTTCTCCGAACGCGTCATCGCGCCCCCTTCCCCGCCCGTCATCGCCTCCGCCGCCGATGCCTTGGCCGTGGTCCTCAACGAGCGCGGACGCATCGATCTCGATCATATCGCCGAGCTTTTGCATTGCGACACGGATGCGGTTCTCGATGCGCTCGGCGACACAATCTTCTGCGATCCCGCCTACGGCTCTTGGCAGACCTCCGATGCTTATCTCTCCGGCGCCGTGCGCACTAAGCTTGGGATTGCGGAAGCCGCGGCTGGTCTCGATGCCGCCTATGAGCGAAACGTCCGTGCGCTTCAGGCGGTGCAGCCCGCCGACCTTCGCCCTTCTGACATCACCGCTCGGCTGGGTGCTCCCTGGATTCCGGCTGCTGATATCGTCGACTTCGTCCACGAGACCATGGGTGCCGAGATCAGGATCCATCACATGCCGGAACTCGGCTCATGGACAGTCGAGGCGCGGCAACTTGGATGGACGGCGGCCGGCACATCCGAATGGGGCACCGACCGACGCCACGCCGGCGAGTTGCTTGCCGATGCGCTGAACAGCCGCGTGCCGCAGATCTTCGACGTCGTCAAGGATACCGACGCCGAGCGGCGGGTGCTGAACGTCGTCGATACTGAGGCGGCTCGCGACAAGCTGCAGAAGATCAAACAGGCTTTTCAGAACTGGGTGTGGACCGATCCTGATCGCACCGACCGGCTGGCGCGGGTCTATAACGATCGCTTCAACAATATCGCGCCAAGAAAGTTCGACGGCTCGCATCTCAAACTTCCCGGCGCCTCTGCCGCCTTTGTTCTTTATGGGCATCAGAAGCGTGGCATCTGGCGCATCATCTCGTCGGGCTCGACCTATCTCGCCCACGCTGTCGGCGCCGGCAAGACCATGACGATGGCGGCCGCGATCATGGAACAGCGTCGGCTCGGGCTGATTGCCAAGGCGATGCTGGTTGTCCCGGGACATTGCCTGGCTCAGGCGGCGCGCGAGTTTCTCGCGCTCTATCCGAACGCCCGCATCCTCGTCGCCGACGAGACCAACTTCACCAAGGACAAACGCGCTCGTTTCCTGTCGCGGGCGGCAACGGCGACCTGGGATGCGATCATCATCACCCACTCGGCATTCCGGTTCATCGCCGTGCCGTCGGCGTTCGAACAGCAGATGATCCAGGATGAGCTGGAGCTCTACGAGGAGCTGCTGACCAAGGTCGACAGCGAGGACCGTGTCTCCCGCAAGCGTCTCGAGCGGCTCAAGGAAGGGCTCAAGGAACGACTGGAGGCGCTTTCCACCCGCAAGGACGATCTGTTGACCATTTCCGAAATCGGCGTCGACCAGATTATCGTCGACGAGGCGCAGGAATTCCGCAAGCTTTCCTTCGCCACCAACATGTCGACCCTGAAAGGCATCGATCCGAACGGTTCGCAGCGTGCCTGGGACCTCTATGTCAAGTCTCGCTTCATCGAGACGAGGAACCCCGGCCGCGCTTTGGTTCTCGCCTCCGGCACGCCGATCACCAACACGCTCGGGGAGATGTTCTCGGTCCAAAGGCTGCTCGGGTCCGACGCTTTGCGCGAGCGCGGGCTGCATGAGTTCGACGCCTGGGCCTCGACCTTCGGTGACACGACGACGGAACTCGAGATCCAGCCATCAGGCAAATACAAGCCCGTCAGCCGTTTCGCGAGCTTCGTCAACGTGCCGGAACTGATCGCCATGTTTCGGTCCTTCGCCGATGTGGTGATGCCCGAGGATCTCCGCGACTACGTCAGGGTGCCTGATCTCTCGACCGGCCGGCGGCAGATCCTGACGGCCAAGCCGACGCAGGCGTTCAAGGATTACCAGACGATCCTCGACGCCCGTATCAAGGCGATCGAGATGCGCGAGGGACCGGCGCAGCCCGGCGACGACATCCTGCTCTCCGTCATCACCGATGGTCGCCATGCGGCAATCGATCTCCGCCTGATCGACGCGGATAATGACAACGAGCCCGACAACAAGCTCAACCTGCTGGTCCAGAATACCTTCCGCATCTGGCAGGAGACGTCGCAAAGGACGTATCTCCAGCCCGACGGCAAGCCTTTCGATCTGCCGGGTGCGGCGCAGATGATCTTTTCGGATCTCGGCACCATTAATGTCGAGAAGAGCCGCGGTTTTTCCGCCTATCGCTGGATCAGGGACGAGCTCGTCCGCCTGGGCGTTCCGGCCTCCGAAATCGCCTTCATGCAGGACTACAAGAAGACCGAGGCCAAGCAGCGCCTGTTTGGCGACGTCCGCGCCGGCAGGATCCGTTTCCTGATCGGCTCGTCTGATACGATGGGCACCGGCGTCAATGCCCAACTCCGTCTCAAGGCGCTGCATCATCTCGACGTCCCATGGCTGCCCTCGCAGATCAAGCAGCGCGAGGGCCGGATCGTGCGTCAGGGCAACCAGCATGACGAAGTCGATATTTTCGCCTACGCCACCCAGGGCTCCCTCGACGCCTCGATGTGGCAGAACAACGAACGCAAGGCCCGCTTTATCGCGGCCGCCTTGTCCGGCGACACCTCGATCCGGCGGCTGGAAGATCTAGGCGAAGGGGCGGCCAATCAGTTCGCTATGGCGAAGGCGATTGCGAGTGGCGACGAACGCCTGATGCAGAAGGCAGGGCTGGAAGCCGATATCGCTCGCCTCGAACGGCTGCGTGCCGCCCATGACGACGATCAATATGCGGTGCGCCGGCAGATCCGCGACGCGGAACGCGATATCGAGATCTCGGTGCGACGGATTGCGGAAATCGGCACGGACATCGAGCGCCTGGTTCCGACTGCGGCCGAAGCCTTCGCCATGACTGTCGTCGATGAGGCTTTCAACGAACGGAAAGCAGCCGGTCGCGCCTTGATGAGGGAAATTCTCACCCTTGTTCAGCTCCAGCAGGAAGACGATAGCGTCATCGTCTCGATCGGAGGCTTCGACCTCGTCTATTCCGGCGAGCGGTTCGGCAGGGACGATGGGTATCGCTACACGACCCTTCTCCAGCGCACCGGAGCGGATTACGAGATCGATTTGCCGGTGACCGTGACCCCGGTCGGCGCCATCTCCCGCCTCGAGCACGCGCTCGGTGGTTTTGACGAGGAGCGGGAACGCTATCGCCATCGCCTGCATGACGCCCAGCGGCGTCTCGCCTCCTACCGCTCGCGCGAGGGCGGCCTTTTTGCGTTTTCCGAAGAACTCGCCGACAAGCGCCGGCAGCTACGGGACGTCGATGAGGCATTGGCAGCCGTGGCACGCGAGAAGAACTTATCCGCCTCGGAAGCGGCCTGAGGTCCGATGCCATGCCGGACCTCCGTCCGCTCTGGTTTTGGAAGCACTGCAGCATCCACATAGCTGCAGTGCACAAAAAGTGTTTCCAAGTGCTCAAAAATCGAGCATAACGCACACAGCTGATGCATATGGCGGCTTTCCTCCCAGTTCCGCCGCAGCAGCTGTTCCCCTCTGGAGGTTATTGACCTTCACACTTTCATGGGCCGCGGTTTCCGCTGGCCCATTTTTTTGTCTCCCATCTTACCCCAATCGACATCCCGTCGCGCGCAAGCCGATGCGTTTTGCACCGGCGCGTCAGCCGCCGAAATGAAGGCAAGTAAGGAAGGAAAGAAGGCAGAGGGAGGTGAACCGGTCGCAGAGCAGTCCGCCGGTTGCCGCTGACGCTCAACCGCGCCGCTCGCAATCCCGGCCACTCGTCTTCGCAGGGCTACGAGCCCCGCTTATCCTTCGTGACAGGAATGCTCGGCCGCAGTTGCACCCGACCGCCCGCTCCGCGGTCCGGGAGATGTCTTCGGAGAGATGAAGACGCGAGAAGGACAGGCAGAGGGCCGTGTCCAAATCCCCGAGAAGGAGCATCCCATGCAACTCATGAAGGTCGATCCGCGTGCGCTGAAGGACAACCCCGACAACACGCGTCAGTCGAAGTCGACGCCGCAAGCCGACGCCCTGCTTTTGGCGACGATCAAGGCCGTCGGCGTGATCCAGCCGCCGGTCATTTTCCCGGAAGCCGGCGGCAACGGCTACGTCATCGAAGCCGGTCACCGGCGCACCCGCATGGCGATCGCCGCCGGTCTCGAGGAAATTGACGTGATCGTCGTCGAGGCGGCCAACGACAACGGCGCGATGCGCTCGATGGTCGAGAACATTGCGCGCGAGCCGCTCAATCCAGTCGACCAATGGAGGGGCATCGAGCGGCTGGTCGCCCTCGGCTGGACCGAGGAGGCGATCGCCGTGGCGCTTGCCCTCCCCGTCCGCCAGATCCGCAAGCTCCGTCTGCTCGCCAACGTGCTGCCGTCGATGCTCGACCAGATGGCCAAGGGCGATATGCCGAACGAGCAGCAGCTGAGGACGATCGCGGCCGCCTCGAACGACGAGCAGAAAGAGGTCTGGAAAGCCCACAAGCCGAAGAAGGGCGACACGGCAGCCTGGTGGCAGATCGCCAACGGCCTCTCGAAAACCCGCATGTATGCTCGCGATGCAAGCTTCGGCGACGATCTTCGCCTGGCTTACGGTATCGAGTGGGCCGAGGACCTGTTCGGCCCGGCCGATCAGGACAATCGCTACACGACCAATGTCGAAGCCTTTCTCGGCGCCCAGCAGGAGTGGATGGCGAGCAACCTTCCGAAAAAGGGCGCCATCGTCGAGGTCAACAATTGGGGCCAGCCGGACCTGCCCAAGAAGGCCGAACGCGTCTACGGCAAACCGGCCAAGGGCGATTGCACCGCGATGTATCTCGATCGCGACGGCAAGGTGCAGAGCGTCCACTACCGGATGCCGGAGCCAAGGAAAACCGATGGGCGGTCCGGTCCCGCCGGTGACGCTTCGACGGAAGCCGATGACGACACCGATGTCGTCGGGAAGACCAGGCCCGAGGTCACGCAGAAGGGCCAGGACATGATCGGTGATTTCCGTACCGATGCACTGCATGAGGCGCTCGCCCGGGGGCCGATCGAGGACGACATGCTGATGGCGCTCCTGGTCATGGCCTTCGCCGGCACCAATGTTCGGGTCGATTCCGGCGCCAGCGACACCGTCTTCGGGGCGAAGCGTTTCCTGCGTCATGTCGCGCGTCTCTATTCAGGCAGACGGAAGCTTGTCGTTCGACATGGACAGCGTGCGTGTCGCCGCCCGCTCCGTTCTCATCGACGTGCTCTCGTGCCGGCGCGGCATGTCGAACAGCGGTGTCGTCTCGCGCATTGCCGGTGACGCGATCGGCGCGGACGGTTTCCTTCCGAACATGGGGACCGAGGATTTCCTCTTGTGCCTGTCGCGTCACGCGCTCGAAGCCGCCGCCAAGTCGGTCAATCTCGTCCCGCGGGCGCGGGTCCGCGAAACCCGCGCGGCACTCGTCGATCACTTCGCGACCGATGCTGCCTTCGTCCTTCCGGCCGCGCTGTTTGCGCCTGACCCGAAGGACATCACAGATCTCATGAAGCACGCCGATGCCGTGGGCGACGACAGCGATGGTGCGCAGGACGAGAGCATCGGTGTCGACGGGCTCGATCCAACGGAGACGGGACATGACGATCCCGTCACCGACCCGGTGAGTGATGAAGCCTCCGATGAGGAGGAAACGGCCTATGGGATCGCGGCGGAATAGCCGCCGCCCCGTCCTTCTCCGCTTGATCTTCCGCCGCCGGTCGTACCGGCGGCGGTTTCGTTTCCACCACCCGCAAAACTTGAAGGAGGATGCGCGATGTCCGCGTCTCTGATTTATGACCTCGCCCCGATCGGCTCCATCGTCGCCTGGTCGGATGGTACCCCACGACCGCCCGAGCGCCACAAGAAGAAGCTTTCAGCTTGGCAAACGCGCAATAGCCAGGGTCGGCTGATTCGCAAGGAAGGCAAGCGCGGCGTCGGCAGCACCAGTTTGACACCGTGTTTCACGCTGCATGAAGGCGATCTCGGCGCAAATGGCGTTATCACCGTCCGTATCCATCGGACCTTTTCGCTCGACAGCGGGCTGACATTCAAAGTCGTCGAGCGTCCCGCTCTTGGATCAGCTCGCGTCTTCGATCGTCCCGGCGCTAATGCCGAACTCGTCCACCTGGCGGACAATCGGCAGGCGGCCGCGGAATGGCTCATCCGGCATGGCTATCCGCATGCCGTTCTCTCGGAGGTGACTGCCGACGAGGTCGCCGCCAATGAGATCGAAGGGAGGGCTGCAGCATGACTATGCTCCCTTCGCAATCCTTCGAAGGCTCCACCCCTGACACGTCAGGGGTGGAGTTCGGCAGAAGCGCCGACGACATGGCTGTTGCACGTGTCGGCGATCTCGTGTTCGCCTTGGTTCCCGCCCGGGATAGGCAGTATGTTCTTGCCAGTGCCTGGCGCGTGTCGCGGGCGCTTGCCGAACTAAAGCGCGATGATTTCTATTCGCACCACGGCTCTGTCGAGGGCGAAGCCGATTTCCGCAACCGCATGATCGAACAGGCCGGACACAGCCGCGAACTCAGGCTCCTGTCCCGCCAGACCGTCCGGATGACCTGCAGCACGCCATGGGGTCCGTCGCAGGGCACCACCGTCTACGCCGACGGAATCGTGTGCCATACGACGGCAGGGCATGGTGGCTTCAGGCTCTCCGACGCCCGCAATGCCAAGGTCCACCCGATGCTCAGGACAGATGGCGGCTGGTATGAAGAGGACGCCGCCTGGGCAATCGTCGCTCTCGCCTTTCCGGACCTGTTCACGACCTATGAGCGCAAGTGCGCCGACAAAACGATCCGGGACCGCTGGCCGGATGCCTGGGAAACGATCTTCGGCCGGCCGCTCGCACCGGGCGAATCTTACGAGAGGGACGCCCAGGCGTTCGCACGGCAACATGCCGACGACAGGATCGTCACCGCAGCACTGCGTTCGGACCAACACCCTATGACCGAGGTGATCGCCGCTATCGGGGCAGGCGTGGCGAGCCTGCGCAGGAGCGCCGCTTTCTGGTCCCGAGCGACGAGTATACGGTCGGCCGCTTCGGCTTCGTCATCGATGAGACGCGGCATGCCGCCTATGAGGGTCCTTCCAGCTTCGCTGCTTGGCGCGGGAGGGCGGCGTAATGTCCAATTCCGAGCAACGCGCCGCGCAGTTTACCAGAATGGAATCGGCACGGCGGCAGACGCAGCACCAGCTCGATCTGATCGACCGGCAGATCACGCGACGCATGACCACAATCATTCCCCAGCTTGGTCGCCGTCACTCCGGATATCGTCGCGGCAAGGCGCCGGAGCCAGGCGCCTTCCTCGAACGCTACCGGTCCAATCTGGCAGCGATCACCGCCGAGCGTCAGCCGGAAATCGATGCGCTGTCGAGGAAACTCGCCCGACAGGATTCGGCAATCGCCGCGCTGCGGGCGCGAGCCGGTTCCGACGGCAAAGTCGTAACAGCTACCGGTCGTGGAGGCAGGACGCCATGAGCACGATCGGAGACCTGGAGCGAAGAGCAGGCATCGGCCCATCACCGGTGGAGCGAACCGCTTTCTGGCGGCAGTTCCATCACCTCGAAGGCGAAGCCTGCCTCAATGCCGGTGGCGCGGAACTCAAGCGGCTGATCGCTCTAAGGGAAGCACGGGCGGATCCCAGACCGAAAACACGCGCCGTTCGTCGCACGCGCGAAACCCTGCCGCCTTTGACGCCGGAACAGGAAGCCGCACTTCAGTCCTATGCCGCCAGGCATGGACGGCGCTGGAAATCGATCCTCAACAACGCCTGGATGGGCGGGCCGCCGCATGATGACGGTGGTCTGCTGCGCGGGCTTCGCAACTCGCACGGTCCAACCTGGCTGCAATCCTACCGGTTACCCAAGCCGGCCAAGCGATAGGTCGAGCGCTTGACGTCGGCGAGCGGGAAAAGGCGGAGACAGGCGGCAGCGCCCGTCGTTTCATTCGAGGACTTCATGATCCCGGCCCTGCCGGATCGCCCTTCGGTTTTGCTGCGGTCTGAACCGGCGGCCGTGCGCTTCAAGGCCGCTGTCGCGCCGCGGGACGGCCGGACTCCGTCGTCCTTCACGGAGCAGGCTCGCGTGCTCTTTCGAGGGCAGTTTGCCCTCTTCGCCCGCAAACCGGCTCCGCTCGTCCAGGCAGGGCCGGACCCTGAAACGCCCTTCTTCCGCCGGTTCGGGATGACCGCACCGAAGGGCAAGCCGGCGTGGGCCGGAGCCCGTTCGGACGACCTCGAAAGGAAACGATCATGGCCAGGCCCGCACCCTCCTCTCGCCATTCCGCCCGCGTCGTGCAACTGCGCAAGGGCGCCACCATCGAAATGGTCCGGCTGACATGCCCCGACGCCAGCCAGGCGCTGAAGATCGCCGAGAGTTTCGGCACCGCCGTCATCGACAGCGACGGCATCCGCGACCTGCATGAACGGCTCCTCATCGAGACCGCCGATGCGCTCGGTGATGGCCTGGGCGACAAGGCCATGCAGATCCACCTGCAGCGGATCGTCGGCGCCTTCGTCGGCTCGGCCCACGGCGCCGGCCAGTTCTACAGCCGCGCTGTCACCGAGGCGCGCGATGCCACCGCAAAGGCCGCCAACGACGCCCGCGACGAGGACCTTGACGGTCCCGTCGGCTATGACAGCGCCGCCCAGCGCAAGCGCGAGTTCGCCGCCGACATGGGTGTGCAGGCCCATTCGCTCAGAATGGCGGCCGAGGGCGCCGTCGCCGCCTATGCCCAGGTGATCGGCGAGACCTGGAAGCCTTTCGACCGGCCGGTCGGGCAGCCGGGTCACTCGCTGGGCCGCAAGGCCGCCGAAGCGCAGATCTCGGCCTTCGACTAGGCCTTGCCGGCGGGGCTACGTCCCCGCCTTTCGATGAACGCTACGACGGCCGGTTCCCTGACGGAGCCGGCCTGTTTTCGTGTTGCTGACACGGTCAATCGGGAAACGGGAATCAGGCAGATGGCACGCCCGTCGCGGCCCGTTCCGTTTGTCGGGTCTGCAGGAGCCACCGGCAGATGCAACGGCTACGCCGTCCTCCACTTAAGTTCCTGCCGTTCCGGTGCATCGGCCGGCTGATCGGCTCCTGCCTCCTGCCCTCCGCAACGGGCCGCGATGGGCGCGGCCTCAACATGGAGGCTTGAAGATGAGCAATACGGAGAAACACCGGGTCGATCTTTATACCCGCATCACGGATAGAATCGTTGAGGATCTGGCGAAGGGCGTACGTCCGTGGATGAAGCCGTGGAACGCCGAGAACACGACCGGCCGTATTACCCGGCCGCTACGTCATAACGGGCAGCCCTATTCGGGCGTCAACGTGCTGCTTCTTTGGTCGGAGGGCAACGCCCGGGGATATACGTCATCCACGTGGATGACGTTCAAGCAGGTCCTGGAGCTGGGTGCTACCGTCCGCAAGGGCGAGACGGGTGCCACGGTCGTCTTCGCCAGCCGTTTCACTAAGTCCGAAACCGACGGAAACGGCGGCGAGCTTGAGCGGGAAATCCCCTTCCTGAAGGCGTACAGCGTGTTCAACGTCGAACAGATCGACGGACTTCCCGACCAGAATCATCACGGGCCGCTGCCGGTTCTCGATCCAGTCGAGCGCATCGAGAATGCCGATCGGTTCTTCCGCAACACCGGCGCTTCAATTCGCCATGGCGGCAACCAGGCCTTTTTTGCGCCGGCGGCCGATATCATCCAGATGCCACCATTTGAGAGCTTCAAGGATGCGGCAAGCTACTACGCGACCTTGAGTCATGAAGTCACCCATTGGACGGCGCCGGGGCATCGCCTCGGCCGCGACCTCAGCCGCTATGCCAAGGACAAATCCGAGCGGGCGCGAGAGGAACTGATTGCAGAACTCGGCAGCTGCTTTCTTTGCGCCGACCTCGGTATTGTTCCCGAACTCGAGCCCCGCCCCGATCACGCCTCGTACCTCGGCTCCTGGCTCAAGGTCCTGAGCGACGACCGACGGGCTATCTTCCAGGCGGCGGCGCATGCACAACGGGCGGTAAGTTTCCTGCACTCGCTGCAGCCCGAAACCGCTGGCGAGCGGCTCGCTGCCTGAGGACCATCAGCGTCGGTCGTTGGTCTCGCCAGCGGCCGGCACCTGTTCAGGCTTAAACGCGGAGAGCGTGTCAGGATCAGCCGTAAGGTCCAGTTTGCCCCAGATCGAGGTTTTCCGGTCAATCGGCTTGAGCTTCCGGGACGGTTTGATTTCGACGATGAACGGCTTTGGCTGCTGACGCATAGATCCTCCAGGCGACGATTCGCGAGCACGACGATAGCCCGAAGAACGGCCAATGCAACGCCCTCGTTCGGCTGTTCCCGGACGTCTGATTTTGACATGTGGACGGGGCGGCAGGTCCACCGTTGCAGGGATCCGGCAGGCAGTCGTCGAGCAGCTGCTATCGCCATATTCCTTTGGCCCTGAGCCAGGCCACGTCCTTTGCGGGCTCGATGAGGCATGTCTGATCGAAAACCGGCTTCGCCTCGATCGTCCTCCCGCAACGGCCTTGCAAAACTTTCTTCCCCTGAGCGCGGTGCGCCCATTCCTCGCGGAACAACAAAGTTTCTCCTGGCCGCCCTCCATTTCATTCCGGCCTTTCAGGTGCGGTCCGATCGTCCCCGATCCTTGCGACAGCTATCGAGGCCGCGATGGGCGCGGCCCGAAACAGCAAAAGGAATACGACAATGGCAACCATCGGCACCTTCACCACCTCCGAAACCGGCTTCAACGGCTCGATCCGCACGCTCGCCCTCAACGTCAAGGCCCGCATCGCCCGCATCGAAAACCCCTCCGACAAGGGCCCGCACTTCCGCATCTACGCGGGTAACGTCGAGCTGGGTGCGGCCTGGCAGAAGCGCTCCGAGCAGGACCGCGACTACCTCTCGGTCAAGCTCGACGACCCGAGCTTCCCCGCTCCGATCTACGCGACGCTCACCGAAGTCGAGGGCGAGGACGGCTACCAGCTGATCTGGTCCCGCCCCAACCGGGACTGAGATCTGGACAGGCCCCGCCACTGAGGCGGGGCCAACCGGCCAAAAAGACAAGCCGGTGGCAGGCATCGAGCTGCCGCCGGCTTTTTCGGCGCCATGCGGGACCGGAAGTGTCTGATTATGTGAGCAAGGGCAAGCAGAACTTGAGATGAAGAGGCGCGTTTGATTTAAATGCGCTGCTCCCAGGGCAAGCCATCCTAACAGGGCCGTCAACGAGCGCGTCTTTTTTCTGATTTAGCCGAGTTTCAATTTGATGGCCGAAAACGATATTCAAGTCAGCCTCGAAAACTGCCTTCAGTTACTGGTAGGGCTGCCATTAAGCATTGCCCGCAACGCTGCGGACATGAAGGTTTTCCATTTTGGTACGATTCGACCGCATCCCTCAGGCAGAGGGACTGTCGGGGCCTATGCACTGCATGTTCAATGCCCGTGGCGCTTCGTTGACGAGAAGACAATAGTCACAGGGACATCAGATCGTTTCGTCGAGCCGGCTGACGGAACGGACCCAAACGATGACGACCCTAAATCGGGAAACCTACAGCTCATCAAAATTGCATCTCTGCTGAAAGGCTACGACGCGGAGACAAACTCCTACGTGAACGCCACAGAGCAACTCGTCGTCATAGCCGTTAACACAGACAACTATGGCGGGGCCGACTTCTTGCTGTCAGGTGGTTACCGCCTGCAGGTTTTCCCGGATGGTTCACTTGGTGAGGATTGGCGCTTTGTCGAGCTTCAAGGCCGCCATGTCGTTATCGAAGGCGGTCGCGTACAGGTTGACATAGCAATCTAATCTCAACACCCGCTCGTCGGAGTTTTTCAACGGTATCTGCCATAAGCGGACGTTCGTTCGACGTCACAATGACCGTAAGGTAATGTTGGATAGAAATGCTGTGAAAGGAAAGGCAGAGAATGAATCATTTCGATATACTTGGCCGCAGCATTGCCGACCCAGTTGTCGAGTCTTATCTTGCCCATCACGAGAAGCTAGACCCTATCGATTTTCGTACGAATGCTGAGATGGGATTTTTCGGCGGTTTCGATAGCGGTTTCGGTCTGCAGGTGGAAAGCCTTTCCGCATACAGTGCCGAATTCGAAGAGGTGCGGTCAAGACGCCTGTCGGACGGCGAGGAGAGGATCGTCTCTCGCCTGTCATTTACCGGGCCGGATGCGATCAGGGCAGTGCAACGCGCCTATTCGTCGGCGTTGCCATTCGGTCTGACGTTCGGAGACAGCAGCGACATCGTGGCCGAGAAGCTCGGGACGGGCCCGTTTCGAGAAGGCAAGAGCAGCACGCTGCCGGAATATTCAGCCGAACGTTTCGTTCACTCATATGCTGTCGGCAATATAGTCGTGATCGCAAAATATGACGCGGACTTGCGGCTGATGGCGGTTTATCTGATGCAGGCTGACCGCACCATGCTCAAGGCCACGCGCCGAAAAGCGTCCTTGCCCAAGCAGAAGATCATGCCTGGTAATATCGATAAAGTCGAAGCATTGCGGGTCCAGATGCCGACGCAGCGCTGGCGGGAGTCCATGGCCGAGGGAGACGAGCTTTTCAACGAGGCCGATATCGCCACGGCTGAAACGGCGCTGAATGCGTTCATCGACACGGTGAAGGCCGCAACCAGCCAGCGGGATGCGCAGGCAATCCAGGCAGCGGTCAAGGACATCGTTCTTGCGATCAATGAGATCCACGGCAGAAGCGGGATGATCGAAACACTGGAGCGCGACGAACTTGGTGTCCTGATCGACGCGGTCGTAAGGGCGTCGGGCTTCAGCCTCCCGGATGATGAAGATATCACCGCAGAATGGCGGGAGTGGTAACGAGACCCGTGTCGCGGAAATCCTGATTTTCGCTACGGGGGCGGCAAGCGTCGTGTCACGGATGTTCCCTTGATGACGGCAGGATCCGGCAGGCAGTCGGGGGCGGCTGCCATCATCATATACCTTCCGCCACTGAGCCGAGCCACGGCCTTCGCGGGCTCGATAAGGCATGTCTGATCGAAAACCGGCTTCGCCTCGATCGTCCTCCCGCAACGGCCTTCCAAAACTTTCTTCCCCTGAGCGCGATGCGCCCATTCCTCGCGGAACAACAAAGTTTCTCCTGGCCGTCCTCCATTTCATTCCGGCCCTACGAGCCACCCCGTTGCGCAGGCGTAACGGGGACCCCGGGGGTGCGGTCCGATCGTCCCCGATCCTTGCGACAGCCATCGAGGCCGCGATGGGCGCGGCCCGAAACAGCAAAAGGAATACGACAATGGCAACCATCGGCACCTTCACCAGCTCCGAAACCGGCTTCAACGGCTCGATCCGCACGCTTGCCCTCAATGTCAAGGCCCGCATCGCCCGCGTCGAAAATCCCTCCGACAAGGGCCCGCACTACCGCATCTACGCCGGCAACGTCGAGCTGGGTGCGGCCTGGCAGAAGCGCTCCGAGCAGGACCGCGACTACCTCTCGGTCAAGCTCGACGACCCGAGCTTCCCCGCTCCGATCTACGCGACGCTCACCGAGGTCGAGGGCGAGGACGGCTACCAGCTGATCTGGTCCCGCCCCAACCGGGACTGAGATCCGGACAGGAACCGGAATATGTCTGCTCAGAAGATGCTATCGTGCCGGGAAGAAATGCCGGCGTCGAGGACGAGCGGTGCCCCCAATTTTGCCTCTGCTCCGGTTCCCTCCACTCCAACAAAATCGGCTTCCCCACTCGCCGGCTCCGCCGGTCGCTTCCGCGCTCCTTGACCCCGCCATCTCTTCCCGCCCCGGCGTCTCGTCTTTCACGAACTCAAGGAGATGAGACGATGACCATCGAACAGCACATCGAGGAGCTGCGCGCCGAGTTGAGGAACGCCTGCGACGCCGTCGAGCGCCGCCAGGTCGAAGCGGAGCTTCAGCTCGCCGAGGCCGATCTGGCCGTGGCGCTTGCCGAACAGGACGGCATCATCGAAGCCGAGCCGCCTTTCTGAGGCGGCTCTCATTCTGCCGGAATATCAGCCTGTCGGCCGGATCGACCGGCCTTCCGGCTGTCAGGGATTTCATCCCTCGACACTCCCGCCGGCTCACGCCGGATACGGTCACGCCCCCTCCGGGACCGTGGGTCTCTTCTCTCTATGACGTCCCACAGTACTCCAGCAAATCCGGCGTCAAGGACGGCGCGGTCTCCCCCAATTTTTCCGCCGTTGCGTTGCACTTCCCTTCAGAAAAATCGGTTCCCCCGCTTGCAAGCCGCGTACCGCGATCCTTGACCCCTCTTTGCCACGGAGTGGCCGATCTCCGTCATTAAGATGAAGGAGATCACACAATGACAACTGACCAGAATCTTGCGCTCTACACCAAGCTTTCCGGTTTCCGGCTCGTTGTCCGGGCGAACCGCTTCGGCTGCGATACCGACGTCTCGCGAAAGCTCCATGAGCGACTGCTCGAAGGGCTCGAGGCGGCTGCCGGTCGTATCCGGACCATCATGGCATTGGAGCAGAGCGTTCTCGCCGACGACGACGAATATGCCGCGTACCGGCTGGAAGGTGCGACCGAGATCTTCGGACGCTTCACCATCAATCTGCTGGATGAGCTCGACATCGATTTCGACACGCACGAATACCGCGTCAATGGCGGCGATTGGTGCATCGCGTTGACGGCGGACTATCGCGGCGTCGACATCGACTATCCTGAGCTGATTGCGCTCACCGACGACGAACTCGGCTCACTTGCGCCAATCATCAAGGATATCACGCGGGAAACCGGTATCGCGGTAAATGCCTCCCGTGTCAGCTACATCAGGTGCGGAGCATCATAACCGATCCTGCGGCGGGCTCGATCATCCGGAGGGCGGCGAGAGCGGCCCTTCGTTGATATGCCGCCGAGACCATCGCGATGATGGCGAGAACGACCAGTTGAGCCTCTTCCTTTCGACCTGCCGTCATCTCTCATCGGGGATGTTGCAGCCCGTTCGTCGGGACGCAACCTGCCGCCGCCAGAATTTTCCCCGCCGCGCTGCGGCTCCTCGCCGATCAAAATTCGGTCGCCGGCAGGTCCTCCACATCCGTTTCGGCCTTGTCAGGTGCATCCCTCCTTTCCGGTCTGCGCTCACACCCGCGATGACCGCAATCGACAAGGAGATCCATCATGTAACAGCTCGCTCAGTTCCTCGCCGCCACCGGCCGCCGGCTGCGCACCCTCGGCAAGGTGATCAGTCACTTCCTCCGCAAGGGCAAGCTCGGCCTGAAGCTCGCCATCAAGATCCCGTTCCTCGTCGAGATCGAGGTGTCCTTCGAGACCGATTGGAACCGGCGCCGATGAGGCATCTTGGCCCGCTTCGGCGGGCCTTTCTCAAGTCGCCACGGAGGCGCGCGGGCGGTAACCGCGTTTTCGCTTCTGTCGGAGCAGATCGAGAAACAGTTCGACAGCTTCCTCTTCCCGGCCGAAATGATGGACCATCATCTGACCCTTTGCGCCAATGCGACCCCACTTTCGCATCAGGCAGACATCCCCGAACAAGTTCGGCTCGATCGACATCGCATAGTAACGCGCCATGTTCTTTGCTGCATCCGTGCGTTCGACATAGAGATGGTAGGGTTGCGCGATCATGAGACCAGAATCGCCGATCGCGGGAATCGCGTCCAACGACACTTATGAATCGGTCGGCGCAGATCGATTCATAACGGTGATGACATGCGAACGGTCGTGACAAGCTTGGGCGAGACGCCTTCGGCGCACGGCTCTACTCGCTTACGCTCCCCGAACCCGCCGGGCGGTTTCGGCCTCCGGTAGCGATCCTCTCGCGGCTCCTCAGCCGCACCATCCGTGTCTTGCACCGTCCCAGCGCCTGGCGAGGCCCTCCTCAACAAGTGTGATGCCAAGCGATTGTCCTGATCGTGTTACGGTCCGGAGCTTGCGGCCATACTTGTCTTCGTCGCGCCAGCCGGCCGCCAGCGAGAAATTGCCGGCGTTCAACAGCGCCAGGAGGCGCGCCTTTGCCGCCTCGCCTTTGATCCGTTCCGCCTCACAGCGCGGCGGGCTGAGTTCAGGCGTGTCGATATCCGCGATGCGGATTTTCTGCCCCTGGAACCAGAACGTGTCGCCGTCGACGACGCAATTCACATGACGGCCATCGCCGCAGATTGAAAACGCGGCCGACGACGAGTCCCCTACCGGTGTCTTGGCCACGGCCCTCAGTCCGGGGAGGTTGCCGGCGCCGCTGAAGGCAAGCCAGCCTGCCGCAGCAACGACGATGGCTGAGATGACTGCCATCAGTGATTTGCGCGGACCGTTCTGTCCCGTTCGAGGTTTTCCCTGCGGGCTACGGCGATCGATCTTGCCGCCGGACTTCCGCGGCCTCCTGAACGGAACCACATTCGATTTCGTCACCGTCGGTCCTCTTCTGTCCGTCTCAACATAACTTGGTTCGGTTTCATCTGCGTTTACGAACAAGGTGCCCCATGCGGTGTGCGAGGCCCGGGGCGCAGTCGGTCCCGCCTCCCCTGCGGGCCACTATGTTGAGGCTCCTGCGGCTGCGCTATTTCCCGCTCTCGCACGACGAGAATTCCCGAAATCCCGCCCCTTGGGCGTCGCTATGCTGATTTCTCCGATACTCTTCATGATCCTTGATCGGCCTTGCTCGTTGCACTGCGCGCCGGCTCGATCGGTTGGGTTTCAGCCGTGTCGTCGAGCCTGTGAAACTTGTTCGTTCCGACGCACGCTTTCATATCGTCGCGCCGGAACCAGATCGCGCGACCGCATCGAAGCGGCGCGTTGCCAGCGGTGAAGACGATCTGCTCGTCGGTACGCATGCGAAGAACTTCATGGGGCTGGATCAACGGTCGCGCCGCCAGCTGTTTCGATCGCGTCCGCGAGGATCCCTTCGCCTGGAAACTGCGGCTGACCTGGTCGATCTCGACCGTCGTCATACCGCAGCGGCGCGAGATGTAGTCCGCTGTTTCCGGATCGTTGATCGCCGCGAAACTGATCCAGCTCGCGCTCTCGAACCATTTGCTGGCGGCGTCCCGGCCGCCGTAGGTTTCACGCATCTGGCCGATCGATTGGTAAATCATGGTGAGCGTGATGCCATACTTGCGGCCGGCATCGCGCGCGGTCTCAAGGATCCGCATGTAGCCGAGCCGCGCCACCTCATCGAGGAGGAAGAGCGCCCGGCCCTTCATCGAGCCATCACGATTGTAAATGCCGTTGAGAAACGAGCCGATGATGACGCGTGCGAGGCCGGCATGCGTCTCCAGCGTCTTGAGATCGATGTTGATGAACACGTCCGTGTTGCCATCGTCCAGATCGCTCGTCGAGAATGTCTTTCCGGAAACCAGCGCGGCATAGTTCGGGTATGACAGCCAATGGGTTTCTTTGATCGCATTGGCATAGACGCCGGAGAAGGTTTCGGGCGTCATGTTCACGAAGGCCGCGACATTCTCCTTCACGAAACTCGAGTCCGAATTGTCGTAGATCTCCTGCAGGCGTTGGCGCAGTTGCGGCTCCGGCTCGGAGAGATTGGCGCGAACCTGGCGCAGCGTCTGGTTTTCTTTCTCCGTATGGCCGGACAGGCAAACGTCGGCGATCATCGCCGTCAACAATTGCAATGCCGAAGCCCGGAAGAAATCATCGCGCACACCGCGCGTGCCGCCGCTATCGCTCATTATCCATGAGGCGACGGAGGCGATGTCCTCTTCCTTCGTCCCGCCGAACTTGCCGATCCAGTCGAGGGCATTGAAGCCTGTCTCAGGGCTTTTGGGGTTGAGGACGAACAGGTCACGGTTCGCGCTCGTCCGATGGGCTGAGACCATCGGCGCCACTTCGTTCGATGGGTCGAGGACGATCAGCGAGCCGCCCCATTTGAGCGCCGTCGGGATTGTCACCGATGTCGTTTTGAAGCCACCGGAGCCGGCAAAGACGATGCCGTGCGACGAACCGAAGGAGCCGTCGAAGCAGAGCAGCAGTGATTTACCGCCGGCGCCCCATGTTTCCGGCTCGTCGGCACGAAACGCGCGCGCCGCGGTGCTGTCCTTGTCGACACGATATCGCTCACCGATGACAATGCCGCCTGTATCCGAAAACAGGTTTGCCGCTTCCGGCAGCTTCATCCACTCGGCCTCGCCATGCAGCGCCCGCTTGCCGCGGACGCGCTTCGGCTCGGCGCTGGCGAATGCCGCATTGCCGGCCAACGCGACACGCAGAGCAAAGCATGAGGCCGCCGCCGCCGCCGCCGCTCCGATCAGAGTCGCGGGATCGAGAAAAGAGAGGATGGACTTGCCGGCCGGGATCTGTTCCGCGAGTGTCGACAGCCTGATTGCTTCACGAACGGTGGCGACAATCATCGTCGCGACACCGCCGGCAACGACGCCCCATCCTGCCGTCTTGATCCTGATTGCGCCGGCGCTCGCGAACAGGAAGACAATGCCGATGAGCGCCGCGGCGACATAGGGCAAGGCGATCCCGGTTCGGCCAAGTGTCTGCCGCGCGGCTTCCGTCTTTCCAAATCCGGAAAGCCAGTGCTCGATCCCGGTCAATCCGATCGTGAACAGGGACATCAGCGCGGCGGGTACGATAAAGAGCATGATCCTATTCATCGGCTTTCCCGAAGGCCTCCGCGCCGATCGCCATCAGTCGCGCTCGTTCCATCTCATCGACTTTGAGCCGTTGGCGCAAATCGATCAGCGCACCCAGTAGAAGCGCGCGTTTCTCGTATCGAAGACCCGCTTTGACGATCAGACCGCCAAGCTCGATCTTCTCCCGCGTCTCTTTCTTGCGGGCGTCGGATGTCGTCGTGCGCGCCATCCGCTCAAGCCTCAGCAGTCCCGCTCGCAGCCGCGCCAGCCGCGTCCTGCGTCGACGATGCGCTGCTTTCGCTGGCGTTGCCTCCCCTTTTCCCTCCGTTCGTCGCGGCCTTTCCTCTGCGAAACCGTTTGGCCAGATCCTCGAAGGCCGCCTGCAATTCTGCCTCGTCGATCTCGATCTCGCCAAGACCAGCCTTGAGGGCGATCCGGCCGATGCGCTCGGCCTCACGGGTCTCGGCGGCCTTGAGCTGCTCCTGGAGTTTGGCGATTTCGTCGCGGATCTTCGAGGCTGGCTTCTTCATTTCCTGATGTCTCCTTGATGAGAATGCGCGTGATACGGGGGCAGTCTTTCCGATCGGCGTGCGGAACGCACTAGGTGGATCATGCAATCGCCAGCGGCGATGCTTTGGTGAATGATCCCGGCCGTTCCGAAGGAGCGGATCCGAAGGGCGCAATTATACGTCGCTGACGCGACGCCCTTGCTTGAGGTCCCTGGCGGGCCTGCCGCTCCCGAAGAACTCGTTGATTTCGTTCGCAACCGGGAAGAATTCCGCCGTGGCCGTCCCCCATTTCTCCGTCAGCGTCGTCGCCCGTGGCTCCGGCCGCAGCGCCGTTCTGTCGGCGGCCTACCGGCATTGCGCCAAGATGGAGTTCGAACGCGAGGCACGCACGATCGACTACACCCGCAAGCAGGGATTGCTCCATGAGGAGTTCGTCATTCCCGCCGACGCGCCGGAATGGCTGCGCTCGATGATTGCCGATCGTTCGGTGTCCGGCGCTTCCGAGGCTTTCTGGAACAGGGTCGAAGATTTCGAGAAGCGCTCCGACGCGCAGCTCGCCAAGGATGTGACGATCGCCTTGCCGATCGAGTTGACCGCCGAGCAGAATATCGCGCTGGTGCGGGATTTCGTCGAGCAGCAAATCACGGCGACGGGCATGGTCGCCGATTGGGTCTACCATGACGCGCCCGGCAATCCGCATGTTCATTTGATGACGACGTTGCGGCCACTGACAGCTGACGGTTTTGGTGCCAAGAAGGTCGCGGTAACAGGACCGGACGGCAATCCGATCCGCAACGACGCCGGCAAGATCGTCTATGAGCTCTGGGCCGGAAGCATCGACGATTTCAACGTATTTCGCGACGGCTGGTTTGCCTGCCAGAATCGGCATCTGGCGCTTGCCGGTCTCGACATTCGCGTCGATGGCCGCTCCTTCGAAAAGCAAGGGATCGATCTCGAGCCGACCATCCATCTCGGCGTCGGCACGAAGGCGATCGAGCGAAAAGCCGATGGTGCCGCCCAGCCGATCGAGCTCGAACGCCTCGAGTTGCAGGACGCCAAGCGGAGCGAAAACGTCAGGCGCATCGACAGGAATCCCGAACTCGTCCTCGACCTGATCATGCGAGAGAAGAGCGTGTTTGACGAACGCGACGTGGCGAAGATCCTGCACCGCTACGTCGACGACGCGGTGCTGTTCCAAAGCCTCATGGTTCGGATCTTGCTCTGCCCCGAAACCTTCCGCATCGAGCGCGAGCGGCTCGACCTTGCCAGTGGTATCCGTGAGCCGGCCAAGTACACGACCCGCGACATGATCCGGCTCGAAGCCGAGATGGCCAATCGCGCCGTCTGGCTGTCTCAACGTTCGACACACGGCGTTCGCGAGGCAGTGTTGGCCGCGACATTTGCGCGTCATGAGCGTCTGTCGGACGAGCAGAAAACCGCGATCGAACATGTGGCGGGACCTGAGCGGATCGCCGCCGTGATCGGCCGCGCCGGCGCCGGCAAGACGACGATGATGAAGGCGGCGCGCGAGGCCTGGGAAGCGGCCGGCTATCGGGTCGTCGGCGCAGCACTTGCCGGCAAGGCGGCCGAGGGGCTGGAGAAGGAAGCGGGCATCATCTCTCGCACACTTGCGTCGTGGGAGCTCCGCTGGAACCAAGGCCGTGATCAGCTCGACGGCAAGACGGTGTTCGTTCTCGACGAGGCCGGCATGGTGTCGTCGCGGCAGATGGCGCTCTTCGTCGAAGCGGTGACGAAAGCCGGCGCCAAGCTCGTTCTCGTTGGCGATCCCGAACAGCTTCAGCCGATCGAGGCTGGGGCCGCCTTCCGCGCCATCGCCGATCGGATCGGCTATGCCGAACTCGAAACCATCTATCGCCAGCGCCAGCAATGGATGCGCGATGCTTCGCTTGATCTCGCGCGTGGCAAGGTCGGCAGCGCGGTCGATGCTTACCGCGCCAATGGCAGGGTGATTGGGTCGGACTTGAAGGCCGACGCGGTCGACAACCTCATCGCCGCCTGGGACCGCGATTATGATCCGGCGAAGACGTCTCTTATCCTCGCGCATCTGCGCCGCGACGTGCGCATGCTCAACCAGATGGCGCGCATCAAGCTTATCGAACGCGGGGTTCTCGATCAGGGAACCATGTTCAGGACTGCCGATGGCGAACGCAACTTCGCCGTCGGCGATCAGATTGTTTTTCTCAAGAACGAGGGATCGCTCGGCGTCAAGAACGGCATGCTGGCCAAGGTCGTCGAGACGGGACCAGGACGCATCACCGCGCGGATCGGCGAAGGGGAGGATGCCCGCCACGTGCTGGTCGAACAGCGCTTCTACAACAACCTCGACCACGGCTATGCCACGACCATCCACAAGAGCCAGGGGGCGACGGTCGACCAGGTCAAGGTGCTCGCTTCCCTTTCGCTCGATCGCCATCTCACCTATGTCGCCATGACCCGTCATCGTGAGGACCTGGCCGTCTATTACGGCCGCAGATCCTTTGCGAAGAACGGCGGGCTGATCCCGATCCTGTCGCGAAGCAATGCGAAGGAAACGACCCTCGATTACGAGAATAGCGCCTTCTACCGTCAGGCGCTCCGTTTTGCCGAGGCGCGTGGTCTGCATCTCGTCAACGTCGCCCGAACCCTGGTTCGCGACCGGCTGGAATGGGTCGTCAGCCAAAAGCAAAAACTTGCCAATCTCGGCGCCCGCCTTGCTGCCGTTGCCGGCAGGCTCGGCCTCATCCGCGGCGCCGCGCAGTACCTAACACAAAACAACACCAAGGAGCCAAAGCCGATGGTCTCGGGTATCACAGCCTTCGCCAAATCGGTTGACCAGGCGATCGAGGACAAGGTCGCCGTCGATCCCGGATTGAAGAAGCAATGGGAGGAGGTCTCGACCCGCTTCCACCTCGTCTACGCCCAGCCGGAAAGCGCATTCAAGGCCGTCAATGTCGACGCCATGCTGAAAGACGAGACCGTTGCGACATCCACGTTGGCCAAGCTCGGGTCGGAGCCCGAAAGCTTCGGCGCGCTGAAGGGCAAAACCGGGATCCTCGCCAGCCGCGCCGACAAGCAGGAGCGAGAAAAGGCACAAACGAATGCGCCGGCGCTGGCTCGTAACCTTGAGCGCTATCTGCGCCAGCGGGCGGAGGCGGAACGCAAGTTCGAGGTCGAAGAACGTGCCGTCCGTCTGAAAGTCTCGATCGATATTCCCGCACTGTCGCCAAACGCAAAACAGACATTGGAACGCGTTCGCGATGCGATCGACCAAAACGATCTGCCCGCCGGCCTCGAATATGCGCTCGCCGACAAAATGGTGAAGGCGGAACTGGAGGGTTTCGCCAAGGCGGTATCGGACCGTTTCGGCGAGCGGACCTTCCTGTCGCTTGCGGCGCAGGACCCCAGTGGACAGACCTTCAATGCCGTCACGTCGGGAATGACTGCCGGACAGAAGGCGGAGGTGCAATCGGCGTGGAATTCGATGCGGACGGTGCAGCAGCTCGCCGCGCATGAGCGCACGACCGAGGCGCTGAAGCAAGCGGAGACCCTGCGTCAGACGAAGAGCCAGGGGCTCTCGCTCAAATGAAGACATCCGTGTTTGCGTTTGGGACGCGACGCGCTCCAAGGGCGCATGCAGTCGTGCTCTTGGCCTTGGTGGCATCCATCGTTGGCGGCGGTGTTGCTTCCGCAATCGTCGGCGGTTTCCGCGTCAACCTGACACCGAGCGAACCCCTCGGCCTCTGGCGTATCGTGGCGCTCGATCGCCCGGCTGCTGCCGGAGACCTTGTCTTCATTTGCCCTCCGCAAACTGCGGTGATGATGGCGGCGAGAGAGCGTGGTTATCTCCGCTCCGGAACGTGCCCAGGCGGCATCGCGCCGCTCATCAAGTCGGTCGTCGCCGTTGCCGGGCAGCATGTCGAAATCGGCGCCGGCGTGACGATCGATGGGCGACCGGTCCCTTTGTCCGATCTGAATGACATCGCGAACGCGCCGGCCCCTTGCCGTCCGTTCGATCGAGATAATGAGATCGACCGCCTCGCCGATCACCTCCTGCATCGGCTGTTGGCTGGCTTCGGCGGTCAGTTGCTCAAGGCGGCGGAGCGCCGACATTGCAGTGTTGGAATGGATGGTCGCGACGCCACCAGTGTGGCCGGTATTCCAGGCCTTAAGCAAAGTGAGCGCAGCGCCGTCACGGACTTCGCCGACGACGATCCGGTCGGGACGCAGCCGCATCGTGCTCTTTAGGAGCCGCGCCATATCGACAGTATCGCTTGTGTGGAGAAGGACGGCGTTGTCGGCTGTGCATTGGATCTCTGCGGTATCCTCGAGGATGACGAGGCGGTCGTCCGGCGCCGACTTGACGATTTCGTTGATGACGGCGTTCGCAAGCGTCGTCTTGCCGGAGCCGGAGCCGCCGGAGATGATGATGTTGAGCCGAGACGAAATCGCGCTGCGGATCGTCAACGCCTGCTGCTTGCTCATCACGCCAGAGCGCACGTAATCCTCAAGGGGGATCAAGCGCGAGGCGCGACGGCGAATGGTGAACGCTGGCTTGGAGACCACCGGGGGCAACAGTCCTTCGAAGCGATGGCCACCGATCGGCAGTTCGCCGGAGACGATCGGCTGCTCGGTATCGACCTCGGATTGGAGCGCATGTGCCACCGTTCCAATCACCATTTCCGCCGCCGCGGACGACATTTCTCCGGCTGGTGCGACGCCATGGCCAAGCCGTTCGATGAACAGTTTGCCGTCCGGATTGAGCATGATTTCGACAACAGTCGAATCATCGAGCGCGACGCAGAGCTGATCGCCGAGCGCCTCCTGAAGCTTGCGGACGAGTCGAGGATGAGAGCGAAGCTGGTTCACGGTTTTCTCCTTATGCTGCCTGACCCAGCGGACCATTGAATTGCGAGCGATAGCTGGACGGGCGGAGCCTCAGAAATGTCTCCACGTTCGCCGGAAGGATCCCTGCGATGGCTGTAGTTACGCCGATACGGCTCGGGTCGCCAATGCGCTGAAGCGGCCAACCAACACGACCGAGAATGCGTTCGAACCGCAGGTCGGTCACGGTAACAATCTCGGTAATGGCGCTCACGAGGCACCACTCGATGATGCCCGCAAACATCGTCAGCGTTGCCTCATGCACCGATCCCGATCCCCTGCCCTCTTCAAGGGTCGTATCCACGCAGAAGCGGGAGCTCTCGATCATCGCAGGGTGTGCGTTCAGTCCGTCGCTCGGTAGCAGCGACGGAAAGATGTTCGTCACCATCGTCGGGCCAACGGCCGGCAGAAGCCGCGCGCAGCCGCTCACGTTGCCGAGGTCGGAGACGGCCAGGATGTAGGTGGGGTCAAGAGTATCGAAGCCGTCCGATTCCTCGCCATCTGCGACGTTGACCTCCCAGCCCAACCGCTCTGCGAAGACGCGAGCGCGTAGCTGGTGATGTTGCTGGATGAGCCGAGCTTCGTGAACATTCCGCGGTTTGTTGAGCGCGAAAACCTGCATGAATTTCTCCGTCGTCGTTGATCGGCGGAGAAGTCAGCATGGAACTGTATTGCGCGGTAGTTGGAGGATCCTGCAATGTTTTGCGAGTGAGTCGCACCGCAGTGGCCGCGGAGGAGGTCGCTTTGCGCCCAACGCGGCTAGTTAGGTTTGCAGGATTCACAGATAAACAGATCGAGAACATAGCCGAACGTCTGGCAGGTTAACGCCATGATTATTAACGAGGAATCGAGGGCTATCAATTTTTCCGACGCGGCGTTGTTAACCTTTCGTTAACCTAAAACCGCTTGCTCAAAATTCAGAATCGGCTCTAATGGTTAGTGGCGGAACTTTACCGGTTTCGCGAAAAATACCGCCACTTGCAGGAAATGGGTTTTGAGATGGCGAAGACCGCCGCAAAAACAGCGCCAGTCGTTGAAGGATTGACCGCACTGATGGAGCGTCACGCCGACGCCCTCTCCAGCCAACTTCAGGCGCATCATCTCAAGGTCTTTCCGCCGACGGCCGAAAAAGGCATTCGATCCTTTGCGCCGTCAGAGGTCTCAAAACTGCTCGGCATCGGTGAGTCTTATCTTAGGCAGACTGCTTCGGAAATGCCGGAGTTGCATGTGAGCATGAGCCCTGGCGGCCGACGCACCTTTACGATCGAAGATATTCATGCAATCCGCAAGCACCTGGACCAGATCGGCCGCGGGAACCGGCGCTACCTGCCCCACCGTCGGGAGGGCGAGCAGCTTCAAGTTATCTCGGTGATGAATTTCAAAGGCGGTTCGGGCAAGACGACGACAGCCGCGCATCTGGCGCAATATCTGGCGATGCGTGGCTATCGCGTTCTGGCCATCGATCTCGATCCCCAGGCAAGCCTTTCGGCGCTCTTCGGCAGTCAGCCAGAAACCGACGTCGGTCCGAATGAAACCCTTTATGGCGCCATCCGGTACGATGACGAGCAGGTTCCGATCGAGCAGGTTGTGCGAGGAACTTACATTCCGGACCTCCATCTCATTCCGGGCAATCTTGAACTGATGGAGTTCGAGCACGACACACCGCGCGCCCTGATGAACCGAAAGGAAGGCGACACGCTCTTTTACGGTCGGATCAGTCAAGTCATCGAGGACATCGCGGACAACTACGATGTCGTCGTCATCGATTGCCCTCCCCAGTTGGGCTATCTCACGCTTTCGGCATTGACCGCCGCGACGTCGATCCTGGTCACTGTCCATCCGCAGATGTTGGACGTGATGTCGATGAATCAGTTCCTGGCGATGACCTCGAATCTCCTGCGCGAAATCGAGAATGCGGGCGCTCAGTTCAAATTTAATTGGATGCGCTACCTCATCACGCGCTTTGAACCGAGCGACGGGCCCCAGAACCAGATGGTTGGCTACCTTCGTTCGATCTTCGGCGAAAATGTGCTCAACTTTCCGATGCTCAAGACAACTGCTGTTTCTGACGCTGGCCTGACAAACCAGACCCTCTTCGAGGTTGAGCGTGGCCAGTTTACGCGCTCGACCTATGATCGGGCCTTGGAAGCGATGAACGCCGTCAACGACGAGATCGAGACTCTGATCAAGAAGGCATGGGGTAGAACCACATGAGTCGGAAGCACCTCCTCGGCGTCTCCACAGACGCGCCCGACACCACATCAGCCGGTGACAACAGAGCGGCCAAGACTCGTTCTATGCCGCTTCTCGGCGTGGCGAGAAAAGAACGTGATCCTGCGACCAAGCTGACGGCAAATATCGGCAACGCATTGCGTGAGCAAAATGATCGTCTCGGCCGTGCCGAGGAGATTGAACGGCGACTCGCGGAAGGTCAGGCCGTCGTTGAACTGGACCCATCATCAATCGAGCCGTCGTTCGTCCAAGATCGTATGCAAGGTGATATCGACGGTCTCCTTGTGTCGATCCAGGAGCAAGGACAGCAGGTCCCGATCCTTGTGAGACCTCATCCGCAAAGAGGTGGCCGATACCAGGTTGCCTTCGGCCATCGCCGCCTGCGTGCCGTGTCCGAGCTAGGACTTCCGGTCAAGGCGGTCGTTCGCGACTTGACGGACGAGCAGTTGGTCGTGGCCCAGGGGCAGGAAAACAACGAGCGCGAGGACCTCACCTTTATTGAAAAGGCGCGTTTCGCCCATCAGCTGAATAAGCAGTTCTCGCGAGAAATCGTCATCGCTGCCATGTCGATCGACAAAAGCAATCTGTCGAAGATGCTCCTACTTGTCGACGCCCTCCCCTCTGAGCTGATCGACGCCATTGGGGCCGCCCCAGGAGTCGGTCGCCCCAGCTGGCAACAACTCGCCGAATTGGTCGAGAAAGCAGGGTCTCCAGCGGACGCCGTCAAATTTGCCAGCTCGGCAGAGGCTCAGACGCTGCCATCAGCAGACCGGTTCAAGGCGGTGATCGGACACCTGAAGCCGCGTCGTATTGCGCGCGGTTTGCCGGACGTCATGTCGACCCCAGATGGGGACAGACTTGCGCAGGTGACGCAGAGCAAGAGCAAGCTGGAGATCACGATCGACAGGAAGGCGACGCCTGAATTTGCCGCCTTTGTACTCGAACATTTGCCGGCGCTTTATCAAGAGCATCGTGCAAAGCATCAACAGAAACAGGGAGACTAATCCGCAAAAGAAAAGAGCCCCCTCAACGTTGCCGTCGTGGAAGCCCTTCTGTATCTTTAGCACGAACAGAATCGCATTTCCTCGAATCTTCGTCAAGAGTCTTTGGCACCGTTTTGGTGAGTGGATTTCTTTTGCCTGCAGAAAGGTGAAAGACGATGCAGACGGGAAGTGTAACGACGCCATTCGGGCGGCGGCCGATGACGCTTGCGCTCGTGCGGCGCCAGGCGGCCTTGGCGGAAATAAAGCAAGGCAAGACAGCGGACAAGTGGAAGGTCTTCAGAGATGCCTCCACGGCCATGGAACTGCTGGGAATTCAGTCCAATAGCCTCGCGGTTCTTGACGCACTGTTGAGTTTCTATCCCGAGAATGAGTTGCGCCAGGACGCGCAACTGATCGTCTTCCCCTCAAATGCTCAGCTTTCACTTCGCGCGCATGCAATGGCGGGCGCGACTTTACGCAGACACATCGCCATCCTGGTGGAGGCGGGTCTCGTCGTTCGGAAGGATAGCGCCAATGGCAAGCGCTACGCCCGTAAGAACGGTGGTGGCGAGATCGAGAGCGCCTTCGGCTTCGACTTGTCGCCGCTCCTTGCTCGGGCGGAAGAGTTGGCCGTGCTGGCGCAGCAAGTGACCGCCGATAGAGCGGCATTGAGGCGAGCCAAGGAAAGCCTGACCATTTGCCGACGCGATGTCCGTAAGCTCATCACTGCAGCAATGGAAGAGGGCGCCGATGGAGATTGGCAATCGGTCGAGGACGTCTACGTGGCGCTTGTAGGACGGATTCCGCGGGTTCCCACGCTCGCAGGCACCACGGCTATCCTCGATGAGATGCAGATGCTTCGGGAGGAAGTCCTCAATCGCTTGGGAATGCTCGAAGATTCTCAAAATAATAGCACCAATGATGCTCATAACGAGCAGCACATACAGAATTCAAAACCCGAATCCCACACTGAATCTGAACCTAGCTCTAGAACCGAGCAGGGGGCAAAGCCGAGTTCGAGCCACCAGCCGAGGAATGAACAGCGAGGGGCGTTTCCGTTGGGGTTAGTGCTCAAGGCTTGCCCGACGATCGTGGACTACGCGCCGGGCGGCGTGGGAAGCTGGCGAGATCTGATGTCCGCCGCGGTTGTAGTTCGATCTATGCTTGGGGTAAGCCCCTCCGCCTATCAGGATGCGTGCGAGGCGCTGGGGCCGGAGAATGCTGCGGTGGCGGTTGCGTGCATCCTTGAGAGGGCGAATTTCATCAACTCGGCCGGAGGTTATCTGCGTGATCTGACGCGGCGCAGTGAGCGTGGGGAATTCTCGCTTGGACCGATGATAATGGCATTGCTCAGAGCCAACGGGCAGGGGAATTTGAAAGCTGGATAG
>NZ_CP006879.1:300000-507254 GCF_000816845.1 Rhizobium gallicum bv. gallicum R602sp
TCCAATTACCCTCGCGGCTGATCCATCCCGTTACGATTATCTCGAGGCGGAAGGGCTTGAGGCAATCCGCGTTGATACAGAGAATTTAGATGCGCTGATCCGCGAATGTTCCCGGCTACGTGCGACTTACGACATTGCCGGCATTAGCGTGGTCCTGGACGAGTTGATCTATGTGACGGTTGGTAAGCTCTGCCGGCATTTCGATTTGCCGGGACCTAATCCCGCGTCGATTGAACGATGCTGCGACAAGTTCTCTCAACGTCAGCTCCTGGCGGAGGCCGGAGTTCCAGTACCTGCTTATTGTTTGGCGACGAATGCGACGGACGTAGAAAGAGCTGCCGCGGAGATTGGCCTGCCCGTGGTTGTTAAGCCGGCCGAAGGCAGCGGTAGCAGCGGTGTCCGATTGTGCCGCAACCTCAATGAGTTGGCGCAACATGTGGCCTATCTATTGGGCGAAAAGCACATGTGGCGATCTTCGTCGAGGATACTGGTCGAAGAATTCGCACAAGGCCCATACTATAGCGCTGACACAATGGGAAATGAGGTCATTGCTATCGGTGCCGCTGAGTTCGGTTCTCCACCCCATTTCGTCGTTCGTGAGAGCATCTTTCCCGCCCCGCTGAGTGATGACGAGCACGAGCGTATCGTTGATGTTTCGTTGAGCTGCTTGGAAGCTCTAGGCCTTGGCTGGGGACCAACGAACATAGAGCTCCGATGGACGAAGCGTGGCCCAGTTGTCATTGAAGTCAATCCACGTCTTCCGGGGTGGACCACTCCTCGGCTGATTCAGTTAGCTTACGGGATCGACCTCATCACTGAGCACATCAAGCTTGTCATCGGCGAGGAATGGGATTTGCGCAGAAAGCATTCGCAAACTGCGGCGACCCGATTCCTAGTTCCTGATCGCGATGGCACCTTTGATTGGATCGGTGGCGAGAACCGGGCGGCTGCTATACCTGGTGTTGTCGAAACCAAATTGTACGTTGAACCAAAGACGCCGATCGTCAGGAAAGGCGATTACGGAGACTGTATCGGATACGTCATCGCCGCTTCACCCAGCCTTGCTGAGACCGAGGGGATACTTCAGTGTGCGGTCGACTTGCTCGATTGGTCAATCACACCATTTCCGACCCTTCGCGAACGGTAATATAGCTGCCGACAACGTCCCGGCACCCGAGAGTGCCATACAGGGCAATCGTCGCCGAACTTTGGTGCAACCGAGAAGTTGGCGTTGCGATCTCATCAGTGGTGAAGGTCGCAGCGTTACCGCGCCACCGGCGCCGGTTAAAATGGGAGGGCACCGCTAGCGCGGTATCCCCGCACCGAAGGGCGCCTTGCTTTGTTGAGCTGACATCGTTGTTTTTGTGAGCGGCATCGCCACGTTGCTAATGACGAGGATAACGACGTGTCGTATCCCCACGGTGAGGGCCGTCTTGTGATGTGAGGCGGAACGTTGGATGTCCTAGTGCAAGCACTAGGGATAGTCCTATGACAATGCAGCAAATCGAAGTGATCACGTCTGTGGAGCGCCGTCGTCGTAAGCGGTGAACTGAGACCGTTACTTCTGGAAGTTCCAAGGCATAAGGGCGTCGATCTCGCTCGATGGCCAACCCGCGGCGATGCGTTCGAGGGTCTGCGTTAGCCAAGCGAGCGGATCAACACCGTTCATTTTGGCCGTTTGAATGAGAGTTGAGATCGTCGCCCAAGTCCGGCCGCCGCCGGCATTACCCGCGAACAGACTATTCTTGCGAACGATTGCCTGGGGCCTGATTGCACGCTCGACGATATTGGAGTCGATTTCGATCCGGCCGTCGTGAAGGAATTGCTCGAAGGCTTCCTGTCGATGAAGGGAATAGCGAATGGCCTCGGCGAGCTTTGACTTTCCAGAGATACGGGGCAGCGTGTCCTGCCAAAGCTTGTAGAGATCGGCAACGACTGCAGCGGAGGCCTCCTGGCGGGCGGCCACGCGGACATCGGGGCTTTGTCCGCGCACCTTTTCCTCGATGGCCCACAGCGCGCCCATCTTTTCGATCGTCGCCGTTGCCACCTTGGAACTGTCGCTCGCATGAAGTTCGTAAAACCGGCGGCGACTGTGCGCCCAACACCCAGCCAATAGCGCGCCGTCGTTTCCCCGGTCAGGTCGGGCGACGCGGTTGTAAGCAGTGTAGCCATCGATCTGCAGGATGCCGCGATAGCCGTCGAGATGCCGCGCGACACAATCACCGGATCGACTGTCTTCAAAGCGATAGGCAACCATCGGCGGTCCACTGCCACCGAACGGTCGGTCGTCCCGTGCGTACGCCCATAGATACGCTGTCTTTGCCGACCCCGATCCAGGAACAAGTGTGGGCAATGTCGTCTCGTCGGCAAAGATTCGTTCGCCTCGTTTAATCTGGCCGAAGGTGTAGTCTGCAAGGATCTCAAGTTCGAACCCGAGCTTGCCCATCCACCGCGCCATGATTCCGCGGTCGACGTCGACATGGTCGCGCAGGAAGATCGCTTCCTGCCGATAAAGCGGCAAGCCATCACCATATTTGGAGACCGCGATATAGGCGAGCAACGCTTCCGTTGGAATGCCGCTTTCTACGATATGCGCCGGTGCCAACGCCTGGATGACACCGTCCTCGTTCTTGAAGGCATACTTCGGGCGGTGCGTGACGATCACCCGGAACTTCGGTGGAATGACATCAAGCCGCTCGGAGGTATCTTCACCGATCAGGATCTTCTGTTTGCCAGCATGCTCAGGAAGCTCGTCCGGCTCGATCACCACATGGATACGTTCCAGATGCGGTGGGAAGCCCTTGCGCGGACGGGGTGCACGTTTTGCAGCGCCTGGACCTCTTCCTTTTTCGACCAACGCCTGGATGGCGGCAATGCCGGTCTCGATCTCTTCGAAGACAAACGCACCTTGCTCGTCGAGATCCGCGTCGATGTTCTTGCTCTGCTTTTCCGAGCGTCTTCCATAGCGGTAACGGTCGAAGGCTTTGAGAACCTGCTTCAGCTTGGCGATCTGTTCGTCAGCATCGGCATTGCGGGCTTTCAGATCAGCGACTTCACTCTCCAGAGCGTCGGCGCGCGCAGCCTTTTCGGCGATCGCCAGGATCATGGCTTTCAGCGCATCAACGTCATCGGGAAGGTCGAGATCAGCTGGCGTCATGCCTGCGAATAGAGCATATTTTGCTGACAATTTCCCGCAGTTTCAGAAGCCTGATTCACTCTGCCGCAGGGCTTTTACCCAGCAAATTCCGGCCGTTTCACTGCAACGGTACGGACACGTTTCCAGTCCATCCCGTCAACGAGGGCAAGGAGCTGCGCGTGATTGAGCTGCACACGGGCAGGCCCGATCTTTGGCCAAACGAACCGATTTTTTTCCAGACGCTTCGAATAGAGGCACACACCGGAACCATCCCACCAAGCGATCTTAATTCTGTCTGCTCTCTTGGCGCGAAAGACATAGAGCGCTCCGCTGAATGGATCGTTGCCAGCATCGCGCACCAGCGACAGAAGGCTATCGGGACCTTTGCGGAAGTCCACCGGGTGGCTTGCAAGAAACACCTTCGCACCGGCCGGGATCATGCGGAGCGCACCGCACGGATCACCCGAACAAGATGAGCCTCATCGGTCTCGGCAGCTGTGCGGATTACCGCATCACCGATGATGATGTCGACCCCGGAATAATTGCTGGATGATGGTGTCGGTAAGAGACCGGCGGTTTCATCCGCCGGCAAAGCCGCGGCTCGCAGCCGGGCATTGCGCCGCCATGTAAATAATTGTGACGGATCAACGCCGATGCGCCGGGCTATCGCCGAAACGCTCGCGCCCGGCTGCATCGTCTCAGCGACCGCCTGCGCCTTAAACTCGTCCGACCATTGCCGCCGGACTTGCCTCGGCGCACCTTCCAGAGGACTGGCGACAGCTTCAATCATATGGAAAGTTCTATGTTCAGACATAGGAGCAGACATAGAAGTTCACGCCCGAGTTCATTCATTCAGCAGTATCAATAAATCCACCAAAGTGCCTTCGCCAGATGGGATAGATTCACCGCTTACCCGTCGTCGCTGGTCTCGCGCAGAAAAGGAGCGGCTGGTTGCGGCCTGCCTCGAGCCGAATGCCAGCGTATCCGAGATTGCCCGGTCGGCAGGCATCCATGCGGGTCAGTTGTTCCGGTGGCGCAAAGAACTCTGCCAGGCCTCACCGCCGCCAGCGCGGCAGTTTATTCCCGTAGAAGTCGCGGCCTTGCCTGCGCCTGATCCGGTGGAGACAACACTGCCACCTCGACCGCGCAAGAAGATAAGCGTTGTGACAATTGAGCTTAGTCGGGGGCGGCGCATTCGTGTGGAGAGCGATGTTGATACTGAAGCGCTCGCTCGGATCGTCGATATCGTAGACCGGCGATGATCCCGGTTCCAAGCGGCGTGAAGGTCTGGCTGGCGACCGGACACACAGATATGCGAAAAGGCTTCCCTGGTTTGTCGTTGATGGTGCAGGAGACGCTAAAGGGGGATCCGCATAGCGGCCACCTGTTCTGCTTCCGCGGGCGTCGGGGCGGGCTCATCAAGGTGATCTGGCACGACGGCCAAGGTGCCTGCCTGTTCACGAAGAAGCTGGAGCGCGGCCGCTTCATATGGCCGTCAGCGGCCGACGGCACTGTGGTGATCACGCCTGCGCAACTTGGCTATCTACTCGAAGGGATCGATTGGCGAATGCCGCAAAAAACCTGGCGTCCAAGCTCGGCTGGGTAGCGGAAATGGCTGGAAAGGCGGGCACGAATATGATTCCCTCTCGTCATGACCGATGCGGCCGATCAGCTTCCCGACGACCTTGCCAGCGCTCATGCGATGATCCTCGCCGAGCGTGCCGCCCGTCGTGAAGCCGAGGCCGTTGCTGCCCGAGCCCAGGCAGTGAACTCTCATTCCGATGCGCTCATTGCCAGATTGAGGCTGGAGATTGAGAAGCTCAAGCGCGACATCCATGGCAGCCGCTCGGAGCGAAAGGCCCGCCTTCTCGAACAGATGGAATTGCAGCTCGAGGAACTGGAAGCCGACGCTAGCCAGGACGAACTGGCCGCGGAGATTGCGGCACGATCATCGACAGTCAAAACCTTCGAGCGCAAGCGTCCATCGCGCAAACCGTTTCCTGAGCATCTGCCGCGCGAGCGCGTTGTGATTGCCGCTCCTCAAAGCTGCCCCTGCTGCGGCTCGGCCAAATTGTCAAAGCTGGGTGAGGACATCACCGAGACACTGGAAGTGATCCCACGCCAGTGGAAGGTCATCCAAACCGTGCGGGAGAAATTCTCTTGCCGCGAATGCGAGAAGATTGCTCAGCCGCCGGCTCCTTTCCACGTGACGCCGCGCGGCTTTGCCGGACCAAACCTCTTGGCGATGATACTGTTTGAGAAGTTCGGACAGCATCAGCCGCTAAACCGGCAGAGCGAACGTTATGCCCGAGAAGGCATCGACCTCAGCCTTTCGACACTCGCCGACCAGGTCGGTGCCTGCGCCGCGATCTTGAAGCCCTTGCACCGATTGATCGAAGCGCACGTACTTTCCGCCGAGCGGCTGCATGGTGACGACACCACGGTGCCGATCCTGGCAAAAGGCAAGACTGATACCGGACGCATATGGACCTACGTCAGAGATGACCGGCCATTCGGCGGAACGTCGCCGCCGGCCGCCCTCTACTATGCCTCGCGAGATCGCCGGCAGGAACATCCCGAGCGTCATCTCAAGACCTTCACCGGCATTCTGCAAGCGGATGCCTATGGCGGCTACAACCCGCTCTTCAAGTCGGAGCGTGCTTCCGGTCCATTGACGCAGGCGCTTTGCTGGGCTCACTCGCGCCGCAAGTTCTTCGTGCTGGCTGACATTGCCACGAACGCCAAGCGCGGAAAAAATGCGACGCCGATCTCGCCAGTGGCGCTTGAGGCTGTGAGGCGGATCGATGCACTGTTTGATATCGAGCGCGACATCAACGGACTTTCCGTCAACGAACGCTCGCAGCGACGTCACAAGGACAGCCGCCCCCTCATCGACGAGCTTGAGGCTTGGCTGCGAGTCGAGCGGGCAAAACTATCGCGCAGCTCACCTGTCACCGAGCCGATCGATTACATGCTCAAGCGCTGGGACGGCTTCACATCCTTCCTCAGCGACGGCAGGATTTGCCTGACCAATAATGCGGCTGAACGAGCCCTGCGCGGCTTCGCTCTCGGCAGAAAATCGTGGCTCTTTGCTGGTTCCGATCGCGGTGCAGATCGTGCTGCCTTCATGGCGACGCTGATCATGACGGCAAAGCTCAACGACATCGATCCTCAGGCCTGGCTGGCTGATGTCTTGTCTCACATTGCGGATATGCCGGTCACGAGGCTTGAAGAATTGCTTCCATGGAATTGGAGCTCGCCCACCGCACAAGCCCACGAAGCTGCCTGATCTGCGGCCTTCACCGCATGCTTACGACGTGTCTATTCATCAGCTTGAAATTTTGGCTGGCAGTGTGCGGCGACGGAACTTCACGCGACCTACCAAGGAAGCGATCGTTTCGGAGACGCTGGCGGGCGAGATGACGTTGACGGAGGTTGCGCGACGTCACGACCTTGATCGATCACTGGTTTATCGGTGGCGTCGTGAGCTTGGTGTTGCAGAGAAAGCGGAAGAGCCGCGCGCCTTCGTTCCGGTGAAGGTACAACAGGCGCCGGACCCGGCAATAGGAATGCCCGCTGCGACAGCGTCTTCTGCGACCGAAATCCATGTTGGCCGGGGCCGGTCGGTGCGGGTCAATCGTGGCCAAGTCCTTCGACTATATGCTGAACCGCTGGACATCGTTTACCCGATGCCGATGTAAAAGCGTCCGCGGCGAGCCGTCGAGCCGCCGCAGCATCCAATCCGCTTCCTCCACAGATCACCAGCGCGCCTTTGTGACGCATGTGGTCGGTCGGAAGCTGCCGGAAAACCGGACGGTTATTCACAAGGCCGCCCACCCGAGATGCCGTCGAAGCCGACGCCATGGTATCCCTGATCGCGACCGATGATCCTAACGTGAGTGCCTTGGCCGATCGAGCGATAGTTGGCGATTGCGATCTTCAACGCTGTGCGACGGACTCCGAACCCAAAAATTATTGAGTTCCTGGAGCGAGATATGGACTTCCGATACATAACCGGATCGTACATTCAATGTGTTGTGAGATAAAAGAAAAGGACTTGTTACGCCGCAGCTCGGAGACGACCGAGCGCGACGTCTATCGTGTAGTTCTTGGGCATGAACTTGATGAAGTTGTCGTGAAACTGGCCGGTATGGGCATGTGCGAACTCGTCGGCCGAATCCACATTTGTGTCGCGGTTGCCTCAGGCCTAAAGCTGTGCTCCTCCGTCTCTCGGCAACCCATATCCTTCAGGGCAAAGCTTGAGCGACAACCGTTGGCCACTGCTTTCATGCCAACATGACCGAGCCTTTGCTCGCTGCCGGTACGTGAGCACTGGCGTGGGTCCGGCAGCTCCGAGGTCACAGTCGCAGCTCCGCCGGCTTATCGAGCACTCGCAAGACCCAGTAATGCGCGTCCTCCTCCCCGAGGAATCTGCCGCCGTTCAGACACTGTGCCGGCGTAAGGACGCCCGCCTCCTGCAGAGATAGCACTTGGACTTCAAACGACATTGCACCAGCAGAGCTCTTGCAGGTGCTTGCGATCACGAACCCGTTCGGACGCGTGACGCGCGCCAGTTCGCGCAGCCCATCCGGGTGGACATGGCCGAGCGTGAAGACGCCACAGCAGACGGTCACATCATAACTCGCGCTCGAGTAGTCCGAGAGGGGCCTGTTTAGGTCAATGCCGTCTTCAACGTTGCGGTAAACGCCGGTTTGGCGCGCCATTTCGGCCATCGCGCCGGAGAGATCGAAGCCGTCAATCAACCGAAAGCCAAGATGCTCCAGTTGAATGCCAACTAGGCCTGTACCGCAGCCAGCATCCAAGATTGCCGTGGCTGCTCGGTCGCTGCCGATATAGGCCGCCTGCGCTACGCCCGCCAGTTCCGCCACGATCGAGGGGCCGCAGTAGCGTTCGCCGGCGACATCCAGCTCGTAGGAATCGGCCCATTCACGATAGTACTGCGCCAAGCGATCGGCGTCACCGTCGAGCGCATGTGAAGCCTTGATCCGCTTTTGCGCAGCCTGTCGAAGCGCGTTTTGTTGATCAACGGTGTCCATGTAGTTCTCCGTGTAGGGCAGATGGAAATTGAACGTCTTCCGCGGCGACTCTGATGGCCACAAACTTTCTACCGGTTCATCAAACAAGCCGTGTCTTGTCTTTGCCTTGGCTGCGGTTGATCCATCTCCCTCCCAAAGTGAGATATCGGAAAAGCGATGCTAATGAATATCGGTCTCCTTCCTAGACAAATGCGACTACTAAATATGTCTCGGGGCACCAGCTGGTTTGCACATCGGGGCATTGCGTTGCTGCGGGAGCTGAATCGGTTGGGATCGCACAGCCGATCATAAGGTCCAACACGTGGCGGCTCCCTTCTGAGACGCTTGGAGCCACCAACGCATATACGCAACGCGAGAGACTCAAAAGTCGTGCCAACCGGGAAGAAATGGGCCGCAGAAAATATTGTTTATTATTCAACTGGGTACATAAGAGTTAGCGGAAAGCCGGCCGAAAACTGGGGTGTCGCGGATCCGACAAATCAGAGAACATTCCGAGCCAGCTCTTGCCGCTTTCTATCCCTTGCCTCAGGATGCTGGGCAATTGACCCGGATTATTCTCTCGCTCGTCGAGGAGAATGCCGGCCTCAAGCGTGTCGCCTTCCTGGAAGGGCAGCTTTTTGGCCCGAAATCCGAGAAGATGACGGTGCTCGACCCGACGCAGGCGGCGTTTGATCTGGGTGATCTCAGCGATATTCCCACTGCTGCCAATGATGATGTTGCGCCAGCGGCAGACACGGCAACACCAGCACGGCGATCGCCAGCCCGTAATATTGGGCGTTTGCCCCGGAGATCATAGAGCCTGAGAAAACGCCGCCGACTACTATCGCACTCAAAGCCTGTGGTGGCTCTCATCGTTGGGCGAGGCTGTTAAGGTCGTTCGGTCATGAGGTGAAATTGATCACGCCTCAGCTTGCGAAGCCTTATGTAAAACGCGGCAAGAACGACGCGGTGGACGCGGAAGCTTTGTGTGAGGCGATGAGCCGACCCACCGTAAGCGCGAATTTCCCCGCACCTTTTGTTGTTGAGTGTGCTGAGGCATGAGGTGTCCACCAGAAAAGAGGTGGACACCAGGTGAGGAAAGTGATGGGCAGAAGCTGCGGGTGACGGTTGTGCATCCGAGTGGGCGACGGGCGTTTGATGGCGTATCGAAGGCCCGTCTCATCGAAAGCTGTTTGCAGCCCGGTGCGTCGGTTGCTCAGCTCGCATTAGCTCATGGGGTCAATGCGAACCTTCTTTGGAAGTGGATACGCCAGCACCGTCTAGCGAAGACGGACGGGTTGCCACCGGCTTCCACGCCGGCGTTTATTCCGGTTCACTTGGAAGCGGCTGCGGCGGGGGTCGTGTCTCGGCAGGACGGTGGTCGTCCAGTGGACTTGCGGCGCAGTACTCCCAGCGTGAGGCTGCCGGCGCCGGATGGGTCAAACCAGCTTTCATCTCCGGCCAAGGTGAACGCGTCGCTGCCGAACGGAGTGCAGCTGACGCTGGAATGCAGTGATGTGCGAGCGGTGGCGGCGGTAATCGGGGCGTTGGGTCATGTTCAGACTGAGCGCTGATATCAAGGTCTACCTGCATCGCGAACCGATCGACTTTCGGGCTGGCATCAATAGCCTTGCGGTTCTGGTTCAGGAGACGATGGCACTCGATCCGTTTGCGCCTGCGGTTTTTGCTTTCTGCAATCGCCGTCGCGACCGGATGAAGCTCCTGTTCTTCGATCGATCGGGCTTTGTGCTGGTGCTGAAGCGGTTGACCGAGGACAAGTTCCGATGGCCGCGCCGTGAGGTGCCGGTGGTCACGCTTACGACCGAACAATTGCACTGGATCCTCGACGGCATCGATATCGATGCGATGGTTCGCCACCCGGTACGGCAATATCAATTTGCTGGCTGACGGCAGCGAATTCTGCGGTTGACGCGGCGGGACGGTTCAGATTCCGGCGAACCGAGCGTTGCAGAGCTGATGGCGCAATTGGCGGCCAATGCTGCCGAAATCGCCGCGCTGAAAGCCGAGAAGGAAGCGCTCTCGCAGCGCGTCGTCAAACTCGAGGAAGAGCTGGCGCTGGCACGGCTGCATCGTTTTGCGCCCCGCAGCGAAAAGCACATTGATCGCATCTTCAATGAAGCCGAGCAGGCTGCGGATGAGGATGACGCCGACAGCGAAGAGAACCAGGTCGTCGACCTTCCGGACACAGGACTGCCATCCGTCGAAGGCACGACGGGAAAGAAACGCGGCCGCAGACCGCTGCCGGAAAACCTGCCGCGCGAGCGCGTCGAGTATGATCTTGCCGACGATCAGAAGGCCTGTCCTTGCTGTCGTGGCCAGATGCATCGCATGGGCGAGACCGTTACCGAACAGCTTCATATCGAAGTGAAGGCGAAGGTCTTACAGAATGTGCGGTTCAAATATGCTTGCCGCCATTGCGACCGCACCGGGATCAATACGCCTGTCGTGACCGCGCCGATGCCGACGCAGCCCTTGCCAGGCAGCATCGCCACGGCCTTTGCGCTGGTTCACAAATACGTCGACGGCACACCGCTCTACCGCCTGGCGCAGACCTTCGAACGCGCCGGCGTTCCTATCAGCCGAGGCACTTTGGGCCACTGGGTGATCGGCTCAAGCGAGAAGCACCTGCATCGCATCTATGACGTGCTGAAACTGCGGCTCAGATCACAGCCGCTCATCCATGGCGACGAGACGACGGTTCAGGTCCTGAAGGAAGAGAACAGGGCAGCCGCCGACACATCGTATATGTGGGCCTACCGGAGCGGCGAGGACAGTGACCAGCCGATCGTGCTGCTCGATTATCAGCCGGGCCGCGGCCAAATACACCCGCAGGCCTTCCTCGGCGATTACCGCGGGATATTGATCAGCGATGGCTACACCGCCTGGCGAACGCTGGAGGGCGCAACTCATATTGGATGCATGGCCCATTCGAGGCGGCGCTTCGTCGAGGCCTTCAAGGCCAGAAAGACGGGTGGCGGACCGCCGGAGCAGGCGCTCCGGTTCTTTGAACAACTCTACCGGGTTGAAGGGCAGGCGCGGAACGAAAAACCGGACAAGGGCGAGACGCAGGCCGACTGCATTCGCCGCTTCCGCCAGCAACATAGCGTCCCCATCCTCAATGCTCTCAAGCAATGGCTCGACCAAATCGCCCCGAAGGTCTTGCCGGACAGCAAGCTCGGAGACGCCATCTCCTATACCCTGAATCAATGGGAATACCTGACGCGCTACACCGAAAATGGCGGTATGCCGATCGACAACAATCTTTTGGAACGCGATATCAGAATTTTTGCAACTGGCAGAAAGAGTTGGTTGTTCAGCGACACCGTCGACGGAGCCAAGGCCAGCGCCATCGTCTACAGCCTCATGCTGACATGTCGTGCCGGTGGCATCGAGCCGTTAGCATGGTTACGCTACGTCCTCACTGAGTTGCCTCAGCGGACCGAAGACGCCGATATCGACGATCTTCTCCCCTTCAACTTCCCCAAGGCCACGGTAGCCTGATACCGATCCGATGCGTCCATCTGAAAGCGATCGCGTCAACGTGCGTGGAAACGAGCGCTTACGACCCACCATGCGATTTGTTCCGGTGAAAACCGCAGACCAATAGGCTGCCTTGATGCTGGTGGGTGTACGAGAGAGATTAATCCGTAATCGGACGCAACTCGCCAATGCCATTCGCGGATTTGCCATGGAATTCGGCATCGTCGCGGCCACTGGCATGTGTCGGCTCGAACCGTTGTTGGAGCGAATAGCGGCTGATCAATCTCTGCCGGAACTGGCCCGCGAGCTTTTTGTCATGCATGGCGTTGAATATCGCGACTTGCTTGCCGAAACGAAAGCCGTCCGAGGAAAAGTTGATGGATTTGCACCGCTCCGATAAATGCAGCAGGTCTTGCGGAAGCTCATGGTGAGCGGCGACTGCAAATTCCGAAAGACGGGCGGTCATGGCAAGCTGGTGATGTTCAAGACACAGAGGTCCCAGTTATCTCGAGCAAGTTGTCGCAAGAACTGCGAAGCCTGAAGTTCATTGACCCACGCCAGTGGATCCCGGAGCTCACCGGTTCAGAGGTCTTGGATAATATGCCGATGGAAACAACAGCGCACCAGGCCGTGCAGACCATCGTTGCGGAATATAACCGGATCTCGGCGAGCCTTGCCGAAACCCCTGAGGATCACCGACCGAGATTCCGCAGGATCGACGACCGAACCTTCGATACCATGGATTGGCACATCAGCTTCCTGATGGGGACAGGCTTCTCGCAGAAGCAGTGGCGGTCGGTCATCCGCGGCCACGCCGTGACTGGCGATATCATAGCGCCGATCCGCAAGCTCAGTGAAGCTACTGGGCCGGCCGCCCAATCGGATTGCCGCAGCGGTCGCTGAAGCACTCGTCAAGATCCGAAGCTACTTCATGCCAAAGTGGGCAAAGCAGAAATTTTAAAAACGCGCTATCGCCATTCCGTCAATGCCGAAAGCGGTGGGCTGTTCGTCGCGCTCGCGATCAACTTCGCGATCGTCTCCGGACTGACGCGACTTCCTCTCTACCCTCCTGCGTTCGGCATTGACGATGCACGTTGTGGTCTCCCTTAGAAGCATTTAGGCCGCAGTAGTGCATAAACAGATTCCCTTGAAACGCCCGTTCAGCCTGATCGTGCTGCACGACATCGGTGCGAACGCCGCCGCCGCGTAGCCCCGAGGAGAACCCTCGCCGTCGACATCTCTGATCGCGTCGAGGCCCTGATCGGCATATACAGAGATACCATCAAGATGGGCATCATGGATGAGGAGCGCCGCACCACCGATACGCGGTTGCGCCGCAAGAGAACGCGCGATGCTCATTAACAGCGGCTTCCTCAACGCACCGGGGACACAGAGATTTCATCTCTCTCGTTCCCACTTGCACCATTTTTTCGGCAGGGATCACCTCCTATCTGACGCAACGTCCGCTGGTTGTTGGTCGTGCGGGGTCGATGATTGCTCCTGTTTGCCCGGTGTCGGAAATGGTGTGATCGACCAATCGATTAATTCGACGGCGCTCTGAAGTATCGCCTTCGTCTGAGCTGGGCTGGTTGACGCGGCGATGACATATCCTATCGAGTCTAGGTAATCGCCTTTCCTGACGATCGGCGTATTGGGCTGAACGTACAATTTGACATCGACGACACCTGGTTGGGCAGCCGCGCGAATGTCGCCATCGATCCAATCGAGAATGCCATCGCGATCAGGAATTAGGGACCGCATGGTCGCAGTCTGCGAGTGTCTTCTGCGCAAGTCGCATTCGTCGCCGGTGACAAGCTTGATGTGCTCGGTGACGAGATCAATGCCGTGCGCAGGCTGGACCAACTGAGGATCCCCGCCCGAAAGACGTGGATTGACTTCGATGACGACTGGGCCACGCTTTGTCCACCGGAATTCAACGTTGGTTGGCCCCCAGCCAAGGCCAAGAGCTCGCAAACAGCCCACCGAGACATCGGCGATGCGCTTATACTCCTCATCGGTCAGTGGGGCCGGATGGGTGTACTCACGAAAGACGAAATGGGGTGGTGGGCCGAACTCTGCAGCACCAATCGCAATGACGTCGTCTCCCATCATATTGGCCCCGTAGTATGGGCCTTGTGCGAATTCTTCGACGAGTATCCTCGGCGAAGACCAGCGGATGCGCTTTTCGCCAAGCAGATAGTTCGTATGTTCCGCCAACTCATCAATGTTGCGGCACAATCGCACACCAATGCTGCCGATACCCACGGCTGGCTTAAGAATTACCGGCAGGCCGATCTCCGCAGCAGAGGTTTCTATCTCCCTCGCATTCGTTGCTAAGCGATAAGCGGGTATGGGAACGCCCGATTGTGCGAGGAGCTGGCGTTGAGTGAATTTGTCGCAGCATCGTTCAATGGACACGGGATTCGGTCCCGGCAATCCGAAATGGCCACAGAGCTTGCCAACAGTGATATAGACATCCTCTCGGACGCTCGTAATGCCAGCGATGTCATAGCGCGCACGTAGCCGGGAGCATTCACAGATCAGCGCATCGAGATTCTCCGTATCAACGCGGATTGCTTCAAGCCCTTCTGTCGCAATATAGTCGTACTGAGCTGGATCAGCCGCTAGGGTAATTGGGTGAAGGCCAAGACGCTGGGCCGCTCGGACGAATTGCGGACCAGTACCCCTTACACTGCCTTCAACCAGGATAAGCGCCTTTCTTGCCATAGGTCGTTCCTCCAACGTTGCATGCTTCACTATCTTTCTGCCCTGTCTGATCTCAGACGTTGGGATGAAGGTACAATGGTCAGGGGTCTCTGTTCGCAAAGTTTTTGCAAATTTATTCAAAGGATTCATTGCAAATCTATTGCAGTGCTGAGAGTTAGCGCCGGCGCCTGGTTCCTACCAGTCTAAACGGAAGGCCAAAGGAGTGCGGCTAAATGGTGGAGACCCACCAGGTTGTCCTCGTTGTGAACGAGGCGTGGGAGCCGGTGGAGTGGACGCCCCCCGACGGCATCAAATGTGCCAAAGTGCGGGTGTGTTTAGATCCAGCAAGGAGGGCGTCCATGAACGACATTACCATCATTGGCTTGGATTTGGCAAAGAACGTGTTTCAGATCCACGGCGCAGGTCCGGACGGGAGGGTTGCCCTGCGCAAAAAACTAAGCCGCGGCAGATTGCTCGAGTTTTTCGCCAAGCTGCCCATCTGTATCGTCGCGATGGAAGCATGCGCCAGCGCGTATTACTGGGGACGGGAGATCAGCAAGTTCGATCATAATGTCAGATTGATCATTCCTGCCTGCGTGAAGCCTTTCGTCAAACCCCAGAAGAACGATGCCGCCCACGCAGAAGCGATCGCCGAAGCGGTCTCTCGACCGACGATGCGCTTTTGTCAGCGTCAAGAGCAAGGCCTCATCCATGGCGTTCAAGGTTCGCGACCGAGCGCAAGCTCGTCGTCATCTGGCATCTGCTAATAAAGGGGGGAGCTACGCGTGGGCAACGCGCTGTCCCTGCACACCAAGAACCTGCGCGACGTGGATCTCAAGGCGATCATCGGCCGGCGCACGGACAAAAAGGACCGGCGCATGCTGACAATATCAAGAGCCCCCCGGAAAAAGAGCGCCGCTGGCACGGGCATTAGACTAGGGGGGACTGTTTGCGCACGCACGTGGAAATGAGTGCAACCACGCAGGAAACAGTTCAGCGATCGCAAAGGGAGATACCGCGCACTTATCGCTCCGCCAAGCAAACGTCGGCTTCACGTCCCAAAATCTCCTCAACCAGCTTGACCCAATAACCAATGCCGTAAGGTAGCGCGTCATCATCAAAATCGAACGCCGGATTATGACATGCAGCAGTCGGTCCGTTACCAACTAGGATATAGGCCCCAGGTCGCGCTTCTAGCATATAAGAGAAGTCTTCGCCGCCCATAGATACTCTGGGTGAGTCGTTCACACAGGAATCCCCGACAAGCTTTCGTGCCGCGCTCATCGCCGTCTTTGTCTCCTCAGGGTGGTTGACTGTAGCAGGCACCGAACGCATGTACTTGAATTCAATATCTGCGCCAAATCCCTGAGCAATCCCACGAGCAACAGCAGGAATCTCTAGCTCAGCGAAATCTCGAAGCGTTGGCTCAAGAGTTCTAACCGTCCCGGAAATCTCGACTCGATCAGGAATAACATTGTATGCTTGGGCAGCATTCAGCTTGGTGATTGATACAACCAGAGATTTCAAAGGGTCTGTTCTGCGGGAAACAAGGGCCTGTAGACCCAAAACGATCTGAGCACCGATAACGACGGGATCAACCGTGCGATGGGGGTGTGCTGCATGGCCGCCTTTACCCTTCACGATAATATCAAAGTCGTCCTGCGAGCCCATGATCGGGCCAGGGCAGATGCTGAACTTGCCGATATCGACGCCAGGCGTAATGTGCATCCCGAAAACCTTGGATATACCGAAGCGGTCCATGATCCCCTCCTGAACCATCTTCAGAGCCCCAGACGGAAGTTCTACCTCTTCCGCCGGTTGAAAGATCAACGCTACAGTCCCCTTGAAATTCCGAGTTGTCGCCAGATGTTTCGCTGCACCTAATAACATGGCCGTGTGTCCATCGTGGCCGCAGGCATGCATATTGCCAGGGACTTTCGACGACCATGGTTTGTTAGAAGCTTCAACGATCGGAAGAGCGTCCATGTCTGCCCTGAGTCCGATTGTTGGCCCCACTCCGCCTTTGCCCTGAATTAGGGCGACTAGGCCGGTTTCGGCAATCCTGGTCTCAATATGATTGATTCCGAAAGAGGCTAGCTTTTCAGCCACGTACCTTGCTGTATTTTCCAGGCGATAGTCCAACTCCGGATTTTCATGGAGATAGCGGCGCCATTCCGTCGCCTCGCTCTGTAGTTCCCGGAACGTTTTGATGTCTGTCATGCTGCAGAGTCGCCTCTAAATATTCTTCGTTTGTTAAGCGGAGGCTTACCGCTGGTCGCGGTACATTTGACCGAAATCTTGATTGCTACCCGTGCTAAAGTCCAGATCGCTTGAAGAAACCACAAGATATCCACCCACTTGGCAGCAGCTTGTGGCCTAGTGCGCACTTCTGCCTCAGTTCCGATGTCGCTGATCATAGCCAGCAATAGGTTGATTTCATCAGATTGCGCAGTTAAACAGATGAGCAAAATCGCAGCTCATGTGCAATGTCTGCGTCAAAAAGCGGCGTACTTTGATTGAGTTTGCCCGTACGCGCTGGGTGAACTTGCCGGCGTGTACAGTCGAATGATATAGAGCCGGTTGGCCGAACGGAGGCTGGCAGGCGTTTTCGAACCTTCGTCTGGATTGCGCCGTCGACGGCAGCGTCGAAGACGATAAACGCGTCGTCCGCAAACGGCAGCGCCGGAACGATACTTTTGATCGCTCCGGCGATTCGTTGTGTGCAGAAAGCTGGTGCTAGCCGACCAGCCGACGGCGATGACGGCCCCCAACTCAACCTTGGCGTCTTTCGGCAAGCTTTCGCCTCATGGGTGACTATTCGGCCTACGGCCCAGGCACGCTCGATGAGAATGGTGAGCGCTGGCGGATGGTGCACCCTGGTGCTTTGTCCGCAGGTGAGAGGCGGTAGTTAAGTAGAAGATAGTCCGTCCAGGTCGCTTACGGTATGACTCGGCCCTATGAGAAGGCGTTTGGAGATATCGTTGAAGACTCCAATAGCGAGTTCCGCCGCGGCTTAGGGCCCGCGGCCGCTCTGCCATGAGATCAAGGAATGCATCCAGTTTGCACTCGCGAATTCGATACTCGGTCTTGACTGAAATAAGCCCGCTTCGACAAAGGCAAGGAGGCCAAGCTGTGCTTCATGGGGCACGGGCTGATGGAAAACCGCCATGGCCTGCTGGTCGATGCCTGCCTGACCGAGGCCAGCGGATATGCTGAACGGATAGCCGCGCTGCACATGATCGAGCCCTTCACTGAGCGGACACAAGCGATCACGCTGGGTGCCGACAAGGCCTATGACACAAAGGACTTCGTCCAAGATTTGCGGTCAATGAAGGTGACGCCCATGTGACGCAGAACGTCAATGGTCGCCGCTCGGCCATTGATGGTCGCACCACGCGCCATTGCGGCTATGGGGTCAGCTTGCGCATTCGCAAGCGCATCGAGGAGGCATTTGGCTGGATCAAGACCGTCGCCGGGCAGGACAAGACGAAGTTCCGTGGCCGCGACCGCGTCGGATGGGCCTTCACCTTCGCGGCCGCAGCCTACAATCTGGTGCGGTTGCCGAAGCTCATGACGGAGACAGGCTGATGGCCAGAGTGTCTCCCTTCGCGAAGGCCTTCGCCGGTCGCTGGCTCATCGTCGAGATGGACAACTGGGACAACGACGTTCTCGATCTCGTCGAAGAGGCGCATCTGACATTCCAGCGCGCAGCAGACGGAGAAATCGCCTTCGTCGCGCTCAAAGGCTTCCTCGATGTCCGCTATGGCGCGCGCGATGGATCAGCCTGTGCGGAGTTCTCGTGGGAGGGACAAGACGAGGGCGACCCGGCCTGTGGTCGCGGATGGGCTGCTCTCGGCTCCGCCGGACGCCTTGTCGGGCACTTCTACATCCACAACGGAGACGATTCAGGCTTCGTCTGCGAACGCGACTGATTTCTTCAACAGCCTGCTAGGAGCAATGGAGCAATGCGTCCTGTAACGACCTTTCTCTGCCTTCTTGTGGACGACGTCAGCCGGCGCCTCGGCACCCCAGGTCAATAAGCGCAGCGAGCTAACATTGGCGATGTGCAGTTTCACAGCCATACTTTGCGTAGCCGCTGGGACGGAGTGGGAGCAACCACGACACTCGGCCGGACGTGGGCGTGGCTTTGACAGGCGGACGATGGAATTCGTCGACCGTGTTTCACTCGGAAAACTCAGTTTGCTTTCGCCGAAGTCACCGCGATGCCAAACACATACGTCATGCTGAAGCTGATAATTTAAGTGATCGTCGCCATCCGACAGTCGCGGATTCCGCCGCGGTACCGTGACAGAACGATGGATGTCCAAGATGTTGTCCTTCGCGGCGTCGAATTTGTTCATTATCAGAATGTGTTGGTGCAGGGCCAGCGCAAATGTATGCCGTTGCGTTACCCTCTGGCTACAGGCGCGCACCGAACGGCCTATGGCCTGTTGGGTGAAAATCGGTTCAGATCTTTCGCCGCGGAATGGTTGTCGCGTACGTGTTCATCGAAGAAAGGTGGCGATCGGCCTGCTTCAGGCCTTCAAGCGCTGCAGCTCGGTCCTGGGCGGCCACTAGCCCGCATAAGACCTCCGAGACGGCGAGAGCCGGCGTCAACGTATGAAAGAAGGTTTGGCTCTCGGCGGGAAAGAGGACGATGTGCTCCGCAATCGTCACGAGCGGGGAAACCTCGCTATCGGTAATCGCAACAATACCCATGCCTTTTTCACGGGCGGCCTCGGCAAGCTCGAGCGTCTGCAGTGAGTAAGGGCTAATAGAAATGGCCAACAGGACATCGTCGGCGCTGGCACGAATGAGTGCATCGCCGCTCGTGCCGGCCGGACCATCGAGATATACGGACTTCTCGCCAAGCAAGGTCATAACGTAGTGGAAATGCCATGCTACTGAATGGCAAGAGCGTAGCCCAAGAACATAGATCCTCCGAGCTTTTCCCAGTCTGTCGGCTATTGTGCTTAGGCTAGAGAGTGTACCGGTTTCGCAGAGACGAGCGATTTGCACGGAGAGACTCTGGAGCATTCGATATGCCAAACCCTCACCGTCGATTGCACCTTCGTCTCTCTGCAACGCGCGTGCGACAAATCCGTCAGTGCTTACTCGAATAACGTCAGCATGCTCACCACGAAAATCTTCATATCCGGAGTAGCCAAGAAATTTCGCCAACCGCGTCATTGTAGAGGGCTGCACGTCTGCATTGCGAGCTAACTCGCGCATCGAAACGAGCGCCACTTCCTGCGGATGCTCCAAGATGTGCCGAGCCGCACGCTGCAACTGTTCAGACATGTCGTCAAATCGTTCTATGATACGTGTGTGCAGAGGTCCCTTTTGCAACATTTGCCTCGCGTTAGCTGCTTTAATGCAAGTGAACCATGTCTCGCAGGAAGGAAAAAGTCAAACACCAAGGAACTTGCGCGCTTGCCCATTTTCAACGTGACTGGAAAGAAAACAAATGCAGCACAATCCGTTTTAGTAAAACATATGTTGCATTTTTGCTAGAAACCTGCAAATCAGAAGATCGAGCGCACCAGCGCATGGGCCTAGTAGAAACTCCGAGATTACAATGAGCAGAATCCTTCATCGAACGATTGGTATAGGGCTCCCAACAGCCGTAGCGGGAGAAGGAATCTACATCACGGACCGCGAAGGTCGAAGCTACATAGATGGATCAGGTGGCGCCGCGGTCAGTTGCCTAGGCCATAATCACCGGGAAGTCCTGGAAGCGATGAAGGCACAGATGGGCCGGATCAGCTACGCCCACACCTCGTTTTTTACAACCGACGTGGCTGAGCGGTTGGCCGAGCAACTCGTTGAACTCGCCCCGAAAGGGCTCGATTACGTCTACTTGGTTTCGGGCGGTTCTGAAGCTGTCGAGGCTGCCCTCAAGATGGCGCGTCAGTATTTCGTCGAAATTGGGCAGCCCCAGCGGCGCCATATCATAGCGCGTCGGCAGAGTTACCACGGAAATACGATTGGCGCATTGGCAACAGGCGGCAATGCCTGGCGCCGCGCGCAGTTCAAGCCAATCCTGCCCGAAACCCATCATGTCTCGCCCTGCTATGCCTATCGCGACATGCAGGTAGGCGAAACACCGGAGGCCTATGCCGAGCGACTCGCCGTAGAACTGGAAGCCAAGATTGTCGAGTTGGGCGTAGACAAGGTCATGGCCTTCGTAGCCGAACCGGTGGTGGGTGCAACGCTCGGCGCGGTCGGGCCCGTTGCTGACTACTTCAAACGGGTTCGGCAGGTCTGCGACAAGTACGGTATCTTGCTTATTCTCGATGAAGTAATGTGTGGAATGGGCCGAACCGGTACGATCTTTGCTCTGCAGCAGGAAGGGATAGTTCCGGAGCTTGTGACCATTGCGAAGGGCTTGGGCGGCGGCTTCCAGCCGATCGGTGCGGTGTTGCTTTCTGAGAAGATCTATCGAGCTTTTGCGGACGGCTCGGGTCTCTTCCAGCACGGACACACCTATATTGGTCATCCGATCGCGGCGGCGGCGGCCAGCAAAGTGGTTGAAATCCTGCAGCGCCCGGAGACTATGTCGAACGTTGCCAAAATGGGCGAACGTCTCCAGGCCGGACTTGATGCCGCCCTCGGCCAATCGCCCTACGTTGGCGACATCCGTGGCCGCGGTCTTTTCCGCGGTGTGGAGTTAGTGGTGGATAAGGAGACCAAGCAGCCTTTCGATCCATCGCGCAAACTTCATTCCCGAATCAAGAGGGAGTCGATGCAGCGGGGCCTGATGTGCTACCCGATGGGCGGCACCATCGATGGGATAAACGGGGACCATGTGCTGCTGGCGCCCCCATACATTATTCAGCCGGAGCAGATCGACCTGATCGTAGAACGGCTCGCTGCGGCGATCAATGCTGCTGTCGCGGGCTAGGAGACTGTCCCTGTCATGAAAGAATCTACCATCACGAAATCTCCGTGTCCGCCCATGAGCGAAGAAGACTGGCCCACCGAGATCACGGATATGAAGGCGGGCTTTGCCGGTGGATTGAACGTCTACCGGACAATGGCTCATCACCCCGCCTTGCTGAAGGCATGGGCTCCGCTGCGGCAACACATTGTCATAGACAATGCTCTTGGTGCTGTTCGGTCTGAGCTTGTGATCCTACGGGCTGCCCATCGGATGGGCTCGCCCTATGAGTGGGCTCACCATGTCAGCCGTGCCCGTGCACTCGGGATTTCGGACACACGCATTTCCGCGATGCGAGGCTCGCCAGAGGGAGAGGATGGGCTCATTGCCCGCGCTGTCGACGCACTTTTCGATGCATCGCGTTTGCCTCTGGATGTCGAGAATGAGGTTTCTGACGCCATGGGAAGGCAAGCCACATTCGACCTTATCGCGACGGTTGGCTTCTATACCATATTGGGCTTCATCTTGATGACCTATGACACTCCCATCGATGAAGCCGTTGAGAGGGAATTCGCAACGCGGCCGATTTAAGACCGTGAGTCTTTCCGAATGCGTATGTCAGAACTGCACGGCAGGCCGGAGCGAATATGTGGGAGTTCCTTGTCCTCCGTTTATCTTTTAACCCGCAAACCGAGCCAGCTCAAACTATCTCTAAATAACAAATTTTACACTTGGGCTTGCTCGGCGGAACAGCAGCCGCAGCTGAAGCATAAAGACACTCGAAAAGAGTCGTTTGCTGAGCAAGCACACCACACCAGAGCCATCAGAATGCTTTGCCCGCTGCCTTCAGTAGTTCCGCGAGTTCCGGATCGACGCGGGCAACACCGCGATCCGGGTTGTAGACAATACGTTTTGCCTTAACACCCTCGCGTGGCCGGGCGAGATAACTGGCGTGCAGTCTCGCTACTACAGCTCGCCACCCAGGTGTTCGGCGATACCCTCGCTACGCGCTCGATGTGCGAACAGAAGCGGGCGGCGGATAAAATAGCGTATTCAGATAATCCCCGGGTCGGACCGATGCAGAGGATGGAACATTTCAGAGTCCGCCAGTTTCTGCAATCCGTATTTCAGCAGCCGATGCATTTTGGCGCACAGGCCTCTCCGCAAGGAGTTACGATTTCGAAAATATGTGCTCCATAAGGTTATTCAATGGTGAGCTTCAGCACCGCGTGTAACTTGCAGAAGGTCTGCGGGCGCGATGGAAGTCTACATGCCCTGCAGGATGGTCTCAACTATTGCAGCGACGGCAATGGTTGGTATCTTCGTGCGTCTCAGCCTGGCGTCCGGCGACTCGGCTGCCGTCGTCGCCGGCGAAGCGGCCATCTCACATTTGATCTGCGGCCAGCCGAGACTCGACGAGCCCCTGCTGAGCCAGTTCACACATTGGGAGCCCAGCCTCCTCGGCAGCGTCCTCCGGGCCTCAATTTTCACGGGGCGCTCCGTTCTCCAACTTATGTAGCATCGGCTGATGCCGACCATTTCGCTGTCGATCTTGATGATCGCGCTTTGGTCGCATTCTCGTATGCGCATTATATCCTCCTGCAGCTGAGCAGTAGGACCCGACGAGCCACAGCATGAAACCGATCTCCTGCCGGGGGAGCTCAAGGCGCGCCTCGGGCCGGTTGTCCAATGCTTAACCCCGACTCGCAGAAAGTAGTCATATGTCCAGAAATCCCATCTCCCGCCTCCGCGCCAAGGGCGACGCCTTCTCCATCGGCTTCGCAATTGGGCAGGCCAGTGCCTCCAGCTTCCGCGAGCGCGCCCTAAGCACCGAGCACTATCGTGCGCTTGACGCCCGCTGGCGCGGATCGGAGTATCTGAAGACCCTGGAATCCGCCGCCCGCGCGGCCTATCCCCGCTTCGTGCGCGAGATCGAGGGGATCGCTGCGGGCTCTGGAGAGGATTTCGAAACACTCTTCCTTTGGAACTGCCGGGCCGACCTACGGCTTCCCGAAAACGTCTCCCCAGCAACGAAAGCCATCGCCGCCACGGGCTGCACTTCACTCCTGATTCCGGCGAAAGCCGACGGCCCCGCGGTCATCGCCCATAACGAGGATGACCGTGCGGCGTTTCTCGGCGCCTGTCTCTGGGTCGAGGTCGAGCCCGACGAGGGCCCGGCTTGGAGCAGCTTCACAACTCCCGGCATGTTACCGGGGAATACATTCGGCTTGAACGAGGCCGGGCTCGTCCAGACGATCAACAACATCACACCCCACGATCTTCAGCCAGGCGTGTCACGGGCGATCATCTGCCGCGCGATCCTCAGCGCGAGAGGGCTGGACGAAGCACTCGAGATCCTGAAACGCAAAGACCGCGCCAGCGGTTTTCATCACAATCTCGGTGAGGCGAAGTCGCGCCGGCTCGCCTCTGTCGAAGCGCCGGCTTCGGGCTGCGCGGTTCGGGAAGTGGCCTCCGCCCGAGCCCATGCTAACCACCTGCTCTTCGGAGAGTTCGAAGGACTGGAGCAGACGATCACCCTCTCTTCCCGCACCCGGCAGGAGGGGGCGGACCGGATGATCGCGGAAGGTGCGCTCGCGGGGGGGGCGGAGGCGGTGCTCTTCGACGAGACCAGCCCGATCTATTGCGACACAGACCGGCACAACAACTACGCCCAGACCCTCGCCACCAGCGTCTTCGCACTTTTCCCTGACCGCGTCGAATGGCGCGTGCACGCCGCGCCGGACGAGCGCGACGTGCTCAGCGGAACGATGCGCGTCGTCTAGTGCATGGTTCCAACACTTGGTGCCCCCCTTTGACGGCGGCAATGATTTCGTCGGAATCTGCCTTCCAGACGAAGGGGTCGCGGTTCTTGGTTGTGCTCTTTGATGAACCGGTTGATGGCCGTTTGCAGGGTCGAGGACGGAGTGAAAGACGCCGTGCTTCAACTGTCGGCGTGTCAGTTTAGCGAAGAAGTTCTCGACGGCGTTCAGCCATGAACATGATGTCGGAACGAAGTGGAAGGTCCATCGCGGATGCCTTGCCAGCCATGCGCGGATCTTCGGCTGCTTGTGGATCGCGTAGTTGTCGAGAATGGCGTGGACGGCCTTATCCTTCGGCAGTTCCGCCTCTTTGAGGAAACGGATGAACTCCTGATGCCGGTGACGCTGGATGTTGAGGCCGATTGTGGAGCCCTTGAGAACATAGAGGGCAGCAAACCAGATGGTGTGCCATGGCGCTTGTACTCGTGGGCCATCGTGCTGCCGCCTGGCCCTTCTTTAATGGAAGCCCCGGGTGTGTCCGGTCGAGCGCCTGGATCTGGTTCTTTTCGTCGGCGGAAAGGACGATGTCATGGGCTGGAGGGGAGACGTAGAGCCCGACGACATCGTGCAGATTTTCGGCAAAGGCCCTGTCATACGATAGTTTGAACCGGCGCCAGCGGTGCGGCGCCAGAGGCTGCAAATCCCAACGGCCCGGCAATCGGCATCGTAACGGGGCTCTGACGCAATCTCGATGAGATCAGCTTACTCCAATGACTCTAGCTTCAAGCAGATCGAGCTTCCCACGACCGTCCATTTGTCATTGATGAGTTTGAGCTTGGTGATCTGGCCTTCCGTCTTGAGGTGATAGCAAGCTGGACCGCTGCTCTGTCGCGGATAACGCGCCGTTGGCAAATGACGCTGACCTGATGTGGTGGACGGCTCTCCCTCATGTGACTTTCGACAGCCACACTTTGGCACATTGCGATGCCGGGCGATGCCGGGAGCGGAGGCCGTCCACCACATCAGGCCAGACGATCGAGTTTCTCGGAGGAGTGGACGGGCACGCTTCAAAGTCGCAAGCTGGGCTTTCAGCTTCCCGATATAGAGGTTTTTGGCATAAAGCTCCGCCTGCGATGGGCAGTTAGGGCACGCAGCTCGTCCAGTTCGGCGAGCGGCTCGGAAGCAGCAAGAGACATGCGCCTCGTATCACAGAGGTCCGGTCGAGCTATTGTTTTAAACGCAACGCAATACGTTATTACGCCAGGTGTCAAGCGAAGCGAAGAATTGACCCCCTATTGCCTCATGGAAGAATGCTACCGAACGACTTGGCGCGAGCGCCCTCGCGTTGGTCATACATAACCCAGAGGTGCCATATGTCCCACCTCCCGCGTTCGCGAACGCGAACGTGTCGAGCAGAGGCTGTGTCATTTCAAACCAAGCCAGTTTCTGCAGTCGATATTTCAGCAACCGATGCATTTTGGCGCATACATCCCTCCGTCAGGCATTACAGTTCAGGATGCAGTCGTCCTACGAGGCATTCGACTGGAGGATGGAGAGCCCGCGCTTTTTAAAATCGGATGCCTCACTCGTGGTGCAGCAACAGCACTAAAAAGGGTGGGGATCGACTGCGTCACTAACTCAAAAAAGGGGAACTGGAACATGTCGATTTCTCGACGCAACGTCATTAAGGCCGGCCTGGCCGCTGGTGCGGCTTTATCGATTCCGTCGGTCCTGCGGGCACAGACGGCGCCAACCGCCGCGCGGACGGTCCGCATGGTGATGAGCGATGCCCTAACCGCCTTCGACCCGATCTTTACGACGTCTGGCACGACCCAGAACCATGGCTTGGCTATCTACGACATGCTGTTCGCGCTCGACTCCAACCTTTTGCCGCAGTCGCAAATGGTGGGGAAGTGGGGTGTTTCGGACGACAAGAAGACCTATACGTTCGAACTCCGGGATGGTCTGGCTTGGCACGACGGCACTGCCCTCACCGCGGCCGACTGTGTCGCCTCGATCCGCCGATGGGGCCAGACTTCCGGCGGACAACTGCTAATGGAACGGGCCAGGGATATCTCGAAGAAGGACGACAAGACCTTCACGATCGCGCTCAAGGAACCGTTGGGGCTGCTGATCGATCTCTTGGCGACAGTAGCAGGGAGCTCGCTGTTCATCATGCGCGAGAGGGATGCGGATCGCCCCGCAACCGAACAGGTGACGGCGAACATCGGATCGGGACCGTTCAAGTTTAACCATGCTCTTGCCAAACCAGGCGCGAGCTTCACCTATGATCGCAACGAGAAATACGTGCCGCGCAGCGAGGCTCCCGACGGATTTACAGGCGGGAAAGTCGTCAACGTCGATCGCATCATCTGGGACATTATCGCCGATGACCAGACTGCCTTGGCGGCCTTGCAGGCGGGAGAGATTGATTTCCTTCAAACATCACCTCCCGATTTTTATGCGGCGATCGAGAACGATCCTAACCTTGCACTCCAGGTTCTGGACAAGAGTGGCGATGACATGTGCCTGCGCATGAACCACCTGCAGAAGCCATTCAACAATGTGAAGGCGCGCCAAGCGATGCTGCACCTCATCGACCAGGAGGCGATCCTGCGCGTCACGGCCCCCGATCCAAGATACGGCCACACCGTTACGTCAATATTCGGAAATGATACGCTCTATTCCAACGATGAAAACACGGGGTGGTACAAGAAGGGGGGCGATCCGAAAAAGGCGAGGCAACTGTTCGCGGAGGCGGGATATGCGGGCGAAAAGGTCGTCATTCTCCAACCCACGAGCTGGGCGGAGGCCAGCAATGCCGCGCAGCTTGTAGCGGCTGCTCTACAGAAGATTGGTGTCAATGCCGAGCTTGCGCCGAGCGACTGGGGCGGGATTGTCGCGCGCCGGGCGAACAAGGGCCCCGTTGAGAGCGGCGGCTGGAGCATCTTCATCACGGAGGACTCCGATATCGTCCAAAGCGACCCGATCACCGCAGTCTTCCTAGACGCGAGGGGCGAGAAAGCCTGGTTCGGCTGGCCGAAGAACGACGAATATGAGGCACTCCGGGCCAAATGGCCGGACGTTGAAACGCTCGAGGAGCGTAAGGCACTGGCTCGAAAGATGCAAGGTATATGGTGGGATTTCGTCGGCGACATTAGGCTGGGACAAAGGGTGCGCCCAAGTGCACGCCGCAACACACTCACCGACCTCATCGAGATACCGCAGCGTGTCGTGATGTGGAATCTGCAGAAGGCCTGAGGACACCGTTGGCATTTACACCCTTCGCAGGATGATCTCGACCATCGCCGTTATGGTGATGGTCGGGCCCTTCATCTTCGCATCGCCGATTGACTAAACGGATGCACGCTGGCCCGTAGCGAGGCACTGGAACCCCACGTAAACGCCTTTTGCTTACTTTGCCGCAGAGCGCAATGGATGCTGCGAAAAAGGCCGAAACCGCTTTGATGAGCGGCGCGAATTGGGCGATTGCAGGCACGATTAAACGCTTGACCATCACAAAGGGTATGCCGACCTGTTCAGCACCAAATTTTCCCTGGCAATTAACTGATCAAGGACGCGATGCCCCTCGGCAAGACTACGGTGTCTGAGAGAGGGTGGACAGACGTGCCGCGCCAGTTAATGTCGGATTAGTATGGTACCACTGGCACTGACGTGGCTTCGGATCGCATCTGAATCGTAGCCCTTCTCGGCAAATGCAGAGTGCGGGCGTCCGGCAGACGTTGCAGAAGCTCGCCTCCCGCCGTGCGGTCGGCGACCCTTTTTGTCCCGCGTTTACCATCCGAAGCCGAGCGATGCGCCTTCACGGCGACGGATCGATCAGCACTTGCACGTGCGGGCCGCCCGCACCGGGCATGTCGGTGTTCGATTCGTTGCTCGCCGCACGTGTTGGTCGGCAGAGAGGTTCCATGAGGCGAAAGTTCGTGCACAAAACTGGTAGCGATTCATGATCACATCTCCGTTTCAGAGCCGTGAACACCCCAAGACAAACGCAATACTTTACGGGACCCTCTACTACGTTTCACGACTGGCGGTAACCGTCTGGTGGACGACGGCTCGATGACCGAATATCTGAGAACGAAGCGCGAGAGACGCCGCATTGTCATTTCGCCAATGCGGCGCGATAGTTCATCTACAGCGCTCCGCAATCGCCAAGAGGATTGCCGTGGGTATATGCGCCGCGCGGTTAGCGCTACCTCGCGGAGCCGGTGGCGACACCGTGGGCGGGGCGCTTTCATTTGTTGCCAGCTGTGACGATGAAGTTCACTTGTCTCTCCTCCTGTCTGCATCGTCCTCGGACTTGCAGAGCCTAGCGTCTCGGCTATCGGTCCATAAATGGCGAGAACGGCATTGGTGCTTGCGGACCCACAGTCTTGCAAAGCAAACGTCGCGGCGAACCATTTGAATTATCTTTTAGGTTATAATACATATGTTGCATTCTCGTCAAAAGTCGGATATTGAATATTCAAACCACAGCGCTTGGCCGCCATCGACTACATGTCGAAGGCGGAATGGCTGCAACACAAACAAAAGAGGGAACTGCAGATGACACTCTCTCGACGCGACCTCATGAAAACAAGTCTTGCCGTTAGAACGGCCTTAAAGATGCCGTCGGCGCTGTGGAACATGCAGAAGGCCGCGGTCTAATGGCTGCTTACATTCTTCGGAGATTGGTTTCGACCGTCGCCGTGATGGCGATGGTCGGGATGTTTGTTTTCCTGCTTCTCAGGCTGGCGCCTGGCGACCCGGCAGCCATCATCGCCGGCAAGTCGGCTACGGCTGAGATGATTGCTGGCATCCGCGAGCAGCTCGGACTGAACGAGCCCATGCCGGTTCAGTTCATACGTTGGGTGCGGGATATGCTTGGCGGCGATTTCGGCACCTCGATCTTTGCCGGCCGGCCGGTCCTGGAGCTCATCTCGCAGCGGCTCGAGCCTACCCTTTCCTTGACGGTCCTGACGATGATCGTTTCGGTGACGATTGGGGTTTCCTTCGGTATCCTGGCCGCGTGGCGCGCTGGCGGTCTTGTTGATCGCATCTTGACGGCATTCGCGACGCTTGGCTTTTCTCTCCCGGTGTTTGTCGTTGGCTATTTCCTCATCTACTTCTTCGCTATCACAACGCATTGGCTACCGGTCCAAGGATACAAGCCTATTGATCAAGGCTTCGGGCCCTGGTTTGTGCACCTGATCCTGCCGATCGTGACTTTGAGCATTCCCTACATTGCGTTCATCGCCCGGATCGCGCGGGCGAGCATGCTGGAGGTTCTGTCGGAAGATTACATGCGAACGGCTGTTGCAAAAGGCGCTTCGTCCTATGCCATGCTTTTCCACCATGCCTTGAAGAATGCCGGCGTCCCGATCCTCACCGTGATCGGCTTAAGTTTCGCAGGCCTGATCTCTGGCGTCGTCATCACGGAAACCGTGTTCAATATACCGGGTATCGGTCGTTTGGTGGTCGATGCGATCAACGGCCGCGATTACCCCATCATACAAGGCGTGCTTATCCTGGTTTCGGGTTTATACGTCCTTATCAATCTCACGGTCGATCTTTCTTACACCTTGATCGATCCTCGCATCCGGTACTGATTATGACCTTAATCTCTCCATCAATTGAAGCCCTGCCGAGGGCCCATCCCCGACTATCGGGTCTTGCTCGTCTGGCAAGACGGCACCCGCTGGTCCTGATAGGCGGTGGACTCCTCGTGCTGCTGATCATTCTGGCGCTCGCCGCGCCCATTTACGCCGGCGACCCGGTGAACATGGACCCGTTCAAGCGCCTCCAGCCGCCTTCGGTCGAGATGTGGTTCGGAACCGACAATCTGGGCCGTGACGTGTTTGCCCGAACAATCTTCGGCGCGCGAATCTCCCTTATGGTCGGATTGCTCTCGGCGACCTGCGCGGCTGTGGGCGGGGTTCTGATTGGTGTTATCGCTGGCTACAATCGCCGGTTCGACAACATCGTCATGCGCATAATGGATGGCTTGATGTCGATCCCGACGATTCTGCTGGCCATCGCCCTTATTTCTCTGACAGGACCGGGATTGGGCATTCTCATCGTCGCGATCACGATCCCACAGCTGCCAAGCGTCACGCGGCTGGTCCGTTCGGTGGTTTTGAGTGTTCGGGAGCGGCCCTATGTGGAGGCCTCCCTTTGTGGCGGTGCGCGTCTACCCAAAGTGCTGTGGCGGCATATCCTGCCCAGCACCATTCCGCCTCTTATGGTGCAAAGCGCCATCGTCTGCGCAGATGCGATTCTGACAGAGGCCGGGCTGAGCTTCCTCGGCGTGGGCGTGCCGCCCGAGATTGCCAGCTGGGGCAACATGATCTCAAGCTCTCGGCTCTTTATCTCCATCTCCCCATTGACGATCTTCGCCCCCGGCATCTGCCTTGCCATCACGGTTCTAGCCGTCAACCTACTCGGCGACGGTCTGCGCGATCTGTTCGATCCCCGCGCAAAGCGGAGGCAGTAACATGCAGATACATCAGAACGTGGGCAATGAAGTGCTTCTCGACGTCAGAGACCTGGAGACGCATTTTTTTGGCGAAGATAGCGTTACCCGCGCGCTTGGCGGCATCAGCTTCCAGGTGATGAAAGGCGAGACGCTCGGCGTCGTCGGCGAATCCGGATGCGGCAAGAGCGTCACCGCGTTGTCGATCCTCCGCCTACTACCGAAGCTGACCGCCAGGACCATCGGCGGCGAGGTCCGCTTTCACGGCCGCGACCTGCTCGATCTCTCTGAGCGGGAGATGCGAAAGATTCGCGGCGATCAGATCGCCATGATCTTCCAGGATCCGATGACGAGCCTCAACCCGGTCTACACTGTCGGTCACCAAATCGCTGAAGCGGTGCAGATCCACACGGGAGCCTCCCGGGCGGCCGCAATGGCTAAGGCTGAAGAGATGCTTCGCCTCGTCCGCATTGCGGACCCGGAGCGTCGCGCCAACAACTATCCCCATGAGATGTCGGGTGGTATGCGCCAGCGCGCCATGATCGCCATGGCTCTTGCCTGCTCACCGGAGCTGTTGATCGCTGACGAGCCAACGACTGCACTCGATGTCACCATCCAGGCGCAGATCCTGCGGCTGATCGTTGATCTGAAGGAGCGCACGGGGACCGCGGTGATGTTCATCACGCACGATCTGGGCGTTGTGGCCGAGACATGCCAACGTGTGATCGTGATGTATGCCGGCCGGATCGTCGAGCAAGCGACTGTGACGGATCTGTTCGCGCGGCCTGCGCATCCTTATACTCAGGCCCTTATGCGCTCTGTGCCTGACCGGCGGCGCGGTCAGCAAAGCCGCCTTCCGGAAATACCCGGTATCGTGCCGAGCCTGCGCAATCCAATCGTCGGGTGCAGCTTTGCGCCGCGTTGTCCGTTCGCAATCGACATTTGCCGGGAAAAGACACCCGTTCTTAAGTATGTCGGACCGGCGCACGCCGCTGCTTGCTGGCGCGCCGAAGAGGTGATGGGCGTATGAGTGATCCTTTGTTGAAAGTCGAAAGCCTGACCAAGCATTTCCCGCTCAGTGCGGGTATCTTGAAGAAGAATGGCCCGGTCGTGCGGGCCGTGGAGGCTGTATCCTTTTCCGTCGAAGCAGGCGAGACACTTTGCATCGTTGGCGAATCCGGCTGCGGTAAATCCACCGTCGCACGGCTTCTGATGCGGCTCATGGAACCGACGGACGGGCGCGTGCTTATCGAAGGAACCGATATTGCGGGGCTCAAGAAGCACGAGCTTCGGGCGTTTCGCCGGCGGATGCAGATGGTCTTTCAGGATCCTTACTCTTCGCTGAACCCACGCCTTACCGCCGCCCAGATCATCACCGAACCCGTCGAGAACTTCGAGCGCCTCGGCCGCAGTCAGCGCCAGGCGCTCGCCGCAGACCTTCTGCAGAAGGTCGGATTGGGGCCCGAAATCATGCACAGGCTTCCGTCCGAACTGTCGGGGGGCCAGCGCCAGCGGCTCGGCATTGCGCGCGCCCTGTCGCTCAAGCCCTCGCTCATCATCGCTGACGAGGCGGTCTCGGCCCTGGACGTTTCCGTGCAGGCACAGATCCTCAATCTGCTGATGGATCTCCAGCAGCAGATGGGCATCGCCTTCGTCTTCATCTCGCATGATCTCGGCGTCGTGGAGCACATTGGGCATCGCGTCGCCGTCATGTATCTGGGTCGCATCGTCGAACTGGCCACATGCGAGGCACTCTTCGCCAAGCCGGTCCACCCCTATACCGAGGCGCTGATAGCAGCAGCTCCGGTGCCGGATCCGACGCGGGCGCGGCTGGAGGCGCCGGTAGAAGGCGAGGTGCCGAGCCCGATCAATCCGCCGACGGGCTGCGCCTTCCATCCGCGCTGTCCGCTCGCCGTCGACCGTTGCCGCATCGACGTGCCGCCGCTGACGTCGATGGCCGACGGCCGCGCCGTCGCTTGTCACGTGCGCGCTCCCGCGTCAGCCAATGCTCAACCCGATATGGTGATCGCGGGCTAGCATACAATTGTCATGCTCGATCGAACTATCGCTCAGACTTCAAACTCCTACTCTTGTTGACGCCAGAGAGCGAAATGCTCGGAATTCCCACACTAGATCAATATGTGAAAACGACTGCCAAAGTTAGGAACACCGCATGAGCTCCGACACACCCTTTCATATCCACAGCAGCAAAGGCTTCGGTATCGCTACTCCCGTACCCTCAGCCACGGCCGCAGCAAACATTATCAGGCAACATGGCGGCGGCATCTTCGACATGTATCTTGCCGCTCTCGCGTGCGCTTGGGTGACGGATCCGGCCAATTGCAGCCCTTTTGGCCGCATGCAGGGCGTCTTTTCCGTTTCCGGTGAGACAGGTAGTCTAAATGCCCCCACCGCAGTCCGTTTTGCAGCAGAATCGACTGTACCAGTCCCGGGTAACATAGCTGCTTGGTATTCCTTAAAACGCAGCGGCCGTTTGCGCCTCCCAGCAAGTGCTCTGGTCGCACCGGCTACCGCGCTCGCCCAACAAGGCTTTGCTCCCTCAGAGGGGCTGAAGATTGCTCTCGAAAGCCAGGAAGGTGTTTTGGACAGATCGCTTAATGCGATTTATCTGGAGAACAGGGGTGAGATTCGTAAACATATCCAAAACCCGCAACTAGCAAACCTCCTTCGGATTCTCGGCGAATCTGAAAGTGAGGATGATTTCTGGCAAACCCTGCGGGCGAGGGATCCCGGACCTTGGCACCCTGAGGAAACTCTCGAAAACCGCGTTCGACAGCCAACTCCCCGCATGCTCGACCTCGATCTCGATGGGCGACGCCAGCGTCTTCTCACAACTGGTGCAGTTGAGACGTGGGGGACGTGGATCCTGCTCGGCGCCGCGGTGACTGTGGAACTCCGTCGACGTGAAGCGCTGCGCGACTTTTCGCGTGCGATGGAGGCCTATGTCTTATCCACCATCCTCCTTCTTGATCGGATACCTTTTGCCGTTGGCACCCTTGAACCCAAAATCCGGCGTCCGTCCGTCGACATCGATATTTCGTCGGAAGCCATCGCTATCGCAGACCGCGTCATCCGTCTACTTGATGCGCCCGTCGAGTCATTGTGGGAACAGTTAGGCGCTACGTACTTCCCCGGACCAGATAGTTGGACTGATGACACCAACACTAATCACTTTGCGATCGCTACCGGCGACGACTTCCTGTCGTTCACGACTTCGATCGGCCCTTGGTTTGGTTCGAAGGCATCTTGGTTCGGTGCTGCGCTGGGCTACAGCTATGCAATGAAATCAAATCTGCTCTTTGAAGGTCAAACGCACGATGTCACCGAAATGTCGCCGCTCATCGTTGAGATGGCCGGTAGACCTATGCTCGCCATCGGTTCCGCTGGGAGCGAGCGGATCCTTGGGTCTCTCACCTATCTGCTGTTTTTAAGGATTGGCCTTGGATTTCGCGAAGATATGGCGGATCTACTTGCGAAGCCCCGCGTCTTTCCAAAGGACGGCAAGCTCCGAATGCACCTGGATTTTTGGCCCGATGCGCGAGCGCACCTCGAGGCGAGAGGGTTTAAGATCAGCCCTAGTGGGTACGATCCCCACACCCACATAGGAATGGTGAATGCCGTTGAGCGGCTAGATAACGAATCGTATAAGAGCGGAGCCGACCCGTCGAGCTCAGGCAGCGCTCTCTAATTGTGAGCTTTCAGGGCGCTATTTCATTTGGCCCTACCGGGAAAGCTGAGGTTGTCTAGCTCCAGTGATTCTCGGAGGGCCAAATGAACAACTGAACAACCAAGGGATTTCCCTTTAGGCTTTGCGTCGACAGGAGATGGCGCGTGCGTTATTAAGCCGTCTTTCCAGAGACCATGCGGCGCGGATTTATGGCATGACGTCGAAGGTCACTGGGCTGGATTGAGTGCTCCCGATGTAAAGGATCCGCTGGCACGCGGATCGTTCGTCCCCACGAAGACGAACCCGGCGCGGATCCCGCCAAAGGTTGCGGACGAGATTGCCGCTGCCCAGCCGGGCTCGACGCGCAGGCAGACGGGCGTGTCGCCGGCGACAGTAAGCCGGGTCTCAGGCACGCGGGTCTCGCGCGCCGGAGCCGGAAAGATATTGCGGATTGAACTAAGCCCCCAGTCGCGGCAATTGGTGGTTGCTTTGAGAAATGTCTCCTACCGAGAGGATTGGGGTCGCAAACCACCCTTCAGCCACGAGATCCGGGACGGCCGAATCCCGGTACATCGAGGGACATGACGCAAAAGTACCATCTTTGTGCGGTCGCAAGTTTTGCCTTTATTTTTGCCGATCGCCCGATCGGCTGAGCCTGGACGATGTCCAGCCTTCCAATTTCATCTCGTACCAGCAGTTCGTCTGCGCACTCCGGTTCCTCATGGGGTAACGCTCGGTCAGGATACACCGCTCTAACATTGATAATCAGCTGACTACAGTCGGCACTGCTATATAAGTTCATCTATGGGGTGCGGTACGTCTGCCCTACACAAGCATGCGAGGCTCGAATTTTACTCTGTCTAGAGCAATCATACTTCGGAATTTTCGCACATTGGGATTGGTATAGAGCTTGGTCTTGACGAAAACATCAAACGCTTCGACATCCTCCACCGCAACGATGAGAACGAAATCAGCGTCGCCTGTCACCATATAACATTGTGTGACCTCCTTCGCGGCCCTCATCGCGCGTTTGAATTCATCGACTAGGTCGAGGCGCTCCCGGTCCAATTCCACGTTGACGATCACGGTCAGCGACTTTCCGACCGCCTTCGGCTCTATCAGAGAAATGTCAGCAATAATCACGCCGTCGGCTCGGAGCTTATTCACCCGCCGCATGCAGGACGCCGCCGATGAACCCACAAGGTCAGCTAGCTCGGCGAAGGAATGCCGATTATTCTGCTGCATCGCGGCAAGTATTCGTCGGTCTAGATCGTCCATTGAAGGTCCTACGTCCAGAGTAACCGGAACAAGATGCGCTTACACTCCGAGTGCACTCTGGAAGTGCTGCAACTTCGCCAGCATGACTGTCCCTCGAAGATTAACTTTTACGTCACAATATGCAGCTAAACAAGTCGTTTGCGCCCATACTATGAAGCGCTCATTTCATTCCGATGCGCAAGCTGATCGATCAGTATCAAATCGCCATGTCGCCATCCATGGGAGTTGCCCGGCCCCACCCACCAAGATCCGACTGATCTGGCATATTCTTGAGTTAGCCTTTACCCACAACCCACCGACAGCCTTGTAGGTAGAGCACACCGCCTGTTCGCCGGTGCAGCGAGGTCCCTGCTCGAAAGCCGCGAGTTCCCAAAAAAACCTCGGACGCCGTTCAGCCACTCAGAGTCAGACGAAGGAACGGCTCTCCATCCCCTCGGATGCGATTTTCACCCGTGGGGGACTTTGATCATTGATTTTGACTGCTGGCCAATGCTGCAGCTCGATCCAACCTGGTTCTCGCGTATCGGTGCGATTCCGGTCGTCAGCGTTAGCTTTTTGACGCGGGCGTTGCGCCTGGAGCCCCAGTTTGATCGTTATTCATGCAACGATTTCTGCGATTAAAGCAATGCAATCAGCTTCATTTGCGCCTTGGACTAGCTCCCATTCAAAACAGTCATGAAGTCACGGCTGAGGAGAGACAGTTAATGAAGCTTCAAGGAATACTTGCGAAAGCGGTCGCCTGGCTTGCAGGCCAGCCGTGGCAGCGTGATGAAAGAAACCGAGCTGGCCTGTCCCAGCAATGTTCGGAGGAATCAATAGATGACAATCGCAACGATTAGGACGACAACAGATCTGCCCAAGGTCGAACCCCATCATGAGGATAACCGCCGATATCCTAACGGTGTCGCGTTCATGGACGGGCAGTACCTCCCGATGTCGGAGGCAAAGGTCTCGGTCCTGGACTGGGGCTTTCTTCATTCCGACGCAACTTACGACACCGTCCATGTCTGGGAAGGCCGCTTCTTCCGGCTCGACCTCCATCTTGATCGCTTCTTCAGGGGGATGGAGCGACTTCGCATGAAGCTTCCGTACAGCCGCGAGGAAATAGAGAAGATTCTCGCGAACTGCGTCGCTCTTTCGGGCCATAAGTCGTCTTACGTCGAAATGATCTGCACGCGCGGCGGCTCAGCAACATTTAGCCGCGACCCGCGTGAGGCGGAGAATCGGTTCATCGCCTTCGCCGTGCCGTTCGGCTCCGTCGCGAACAAGGAACAGCTCGAGCGCGGACTGCATGTCGCTGTGAGCGACACCGTGAGGATTCCTCCAAACTCGGTCGATCCATCGATCAAGAACTACCATTGGCTCGATCTCGTGAAAGGACTCTTCGACGCCTACGACTTAGGCGCCGAGACCGCGCTTATAATGGATACCAACGGTAACATCGCCGAAGGACCGGGGTTCAACGTCTTCACGGTTAAAGACGGCAAGCTTAAGACGCCGGCCTTCGGAGTTCTTCCTGGCATCACGCGACAGACTGTGTTCGACCTATGCAGGCAAACTGAGCTCGGCGTTACCGCCGCGGACCTAACGCGCGACGAGCTGAAGCAGGCCGACGAGGTGTTTATTACGTCGACTGCCGGAGGCATCATGCCGGTTACCCAAGTCGACGGATTGGCTATCGGAGATGGGAGGGTTGGTGACCTGACGCGCCAACTGATGGATCTGTACTGGCAGAAGCATTCTGACCCTGCTTGGTCGACCGCCGTCGCGTATCCGTGAACCAAAACCATGATCGTCGAACAGGCGGCTCCACCCGGAAAAGCGGGGGGCGCCTGTGTGTTGCAATCTCACCGGCAGAAACTTATGACAAGCGCCTTCATTTCCTACTTATCGAGCGAGTTAGAACGACTGAAATCCTCCGGACTCTACAAATCCGAACGCATCGTTACATCGATGCAGTCTTCCGAGATCGAGGTGGCGGGCGGCAGCCGGGTGTTGAACCTCTGTGCCAACAACTATCTCGGTCTCGCCGACAACGAGTATTTGCGCGAAGCCGCCAAGACTGCGTTGGACCGCTACGGTTACGGCATGGCGTCGGTGCGTTTTATCTGCGGCACGCAGGAAAAGCACAAGCAGCTTGAGGCTCGGATCTCAGCCTTCCTCGGTCTGGAGGATACGGTTCTCTACTCGTCCTGCTACGACGCGAATGGCGGCCTGTTTGAAACATTGCTCGGTGAAGAGGACGTGATCATTTCCGATGCGCTTAATCATGCATCGATCATCGACGGCGTGCGGCTTTCGAAGGCGAGGCGCTACCGTTATGCCAACAATGACATGGCGGCGTTGGAAGAGGAGCTCAAGAAGGCGGAAGGCAGCCGGTTCAAGCTGATCGCCACGGATGGCGTGTTCTCGATGGACGGGATTATCGCCAATCTCGGCGGCGTGTGCGATATCGCGGACAAATATGGTGCCATGGTCATGGTGGACGACAGCCACGCGGTGGGGTTCGTAGGCAAACACGGGCGCGGCTCGGCGGAACACTGCGGTGTCGAGGGGAGGGTGGACATCATCACCGGCACACTCGGCAAGGCATTGGGGGGAGCTTCTGGCGGCTATACGTCAGGTAAGTGCGAGCTCGTCGAGTGGCTGCGCCAACGCTCACGGCCATACCTGTTCTCGAACACCCTGATGCCGGCGATAGCAGGGGCTTCGCTTAAGGCTTTCGACATTATCGAAGGCGGCAATACCTTGCGCGAAAAGCTCTACGCCAATGCTGAGCGCTTCCGTTCAAAGATGACAAAGGCCGGTTTCACTCTCGCTGGCGCCGACCATCCCATCATCCCCGTGATGCTCGGCGACGCTTCCATCGCGCAGCAAATGGCGTCGAGGATGCTGACGCGCGGCATCTACGTTATAGGTTTCTCCTTCCCAGTCGTACCCAAGGGCCAGGCGCGCATCCGCACGCAAATGTCTGCAGGGCATTCAAGCGAAGATATCGACAGGGCGGTAGAGGCGTTCACCGAAGTTGGTAAGGAACTTGGAGTCATTCGGTAATCCGCCGAAGAGAAACAACCTGCGCGATGGTTTCCCGCCCTTTCTTGCAGATATTGGATTCGGGAGAGCTGCTTCGGCGCACGCGAGGTATGATTTGCGCACAGTGCCCAGTTGTGAACCGTTCTCAAGCGTACCCCTCAGCTTGGCTGGACCACCAAGCCGACTGCCTCGACGGCCGCGATGGCCACTGCCTCGTCGTTGTCAGAAGTGTCTCCAGTAATGCCTACCGCGCCCAGCAACGCTCCATTTGCATCACGCACGAGTACGCCGCCTGGCACAGGCACTATTCTGCCGCCAGACACGGCGTTGAGGCCAGCAACAAAATGAGGGCGCTCGGCTGACGCCTTGTCAAGCCAGCGGGAACCGAATCCGACGGCGAGCGCGCCGTAGGCCTTTCCAAAGGCGATGTCGAATCGGAGCATCGAAGCGCCATCCTGCTTCTGAAAAGCTATGAGATGACCGTCCGCATCAAGAACCGCGACGCTCAAAGGTTTTAGCTCTTTCGCGCCAGCCCTGGAGAAGGTCTCTAATGATCTCGGCCGCGCGTTCCAGGTTCAATGTTGTCATTTCTGCATTTCCTTAAGAGTTGGTGTTCCGACGTGCCTTAAGCTCCAGCCTGCGTGCATGCAGCACTGGTTCTGTATAACCGCTAGGCTGATTCCGGCCATTGAAGATCAGGTCCCGTGCGGCCTTGAAGGCGCTGGAGTTTTCAACGTCAGGCGTCATGGACATGTACAGCGGATCTCCAGCATTCTGACGGTCCACGACGGTCGCCATCCGTTTCAAAGTCTCCAATACCTGCTCGTGCGTGCAGACGTGGTGATGGATCCAGTTAGCGATATGTTGCGAGGAAATGCGGCAGGTCGCACGGTCCTCGATCAATCCAACATTGTTGATGTCGGGGATCTTGGAGCCGCCGATACCCTGGTCGATCCAGCGCACCACGTAACCGAGGATGGACTGACAGTTGTTGTCGAGCTCCTTCTGACGGCCTTCAGTGTGCAATCCAGCTTGGCAGCGATCGGCACGGTAAGGATGTCGTCAAGCCCCGCACGCTCACGCTTCTTCAGCGTGCGCCGGACAGTGCGGACGTCGACCTTGTGGTAATGCGTGGCGTGCAGTGTCGCGGCAATCGGTGAGGGCACCCACGCGGTGTTCGCTCCGGCCATCGGATGAGCGATCTTCTGCTCGAGCATGGCGGCCATTAGGTCCGGCATGGGCCACATGCCCTTCCCGATCTGCGCTCGGCCGTCAAGCCCGCAGGCGAACCCGATGTCGACGTTCCAATTTTCGTAGGCGCAGATCCACGGCGAGTCTTTCATGTCCGCTTTTCGGATCATCGGGCCGGCTTCCATCGAGGTGTGAATCTCGTCGCCGGTCCGGTCGAGGAAACCCGTGTTAATGAAGACGATGCGCTTCCTCGCCGCGCGGATGCATTCCTTGAGGTTCACCGTTGTGCGACGCTTCGTCCATGAGGCCCATCTTGATGGTATCGGGCGCCATGCCCAGTGCCTGCTCGACCCGGCTGAAAAGCTCCACCGCGAAGGCGACTTCCTCTGGCCCGTGCATCTTCGGCTTTACCGCATACATGGATCCGGCGGGCGAGTTGGCGTGGCACCCGCCCCTCCCGCCGATGTCGTGCCGCGCAATCGCTGCCGTCACCATCGCGTCCATAATACCTTCCGGTATTTCGTCTATAAGCGCAAGCTCGCAACTGATGTCGAATACACCAGCGCGGACGGCAATCGGTTCATGCTGTGTGCCCGCTCTCTGCTCCTGGTGCGCAACGTCGGCCACCTGATGACCAATCCTGCGGTGCTCGACCGGGATGGAAGCGATATCGCCGATCTCAGTGAGAAAAGCCTTGTACTTGGCAAGGTCTTTCGGCGCGCCATTGCGGCGGTACCAATGGTCGATCTTCTCTTGAATATCTTCACGGACCCTCAGGAGTTCGCGGTTGCGGGGGCTGAGAGCGTGCACGATCGACGAAAACGACGTCCAGAAGGCGGAGTTGCCAATCCCCGTGCCGGGCAACGCCTCGTCCCGCATGAAGTCGTGGAGCTCCCGAACGACCTGCAATCCCGCGATCTCGATACGCTCCGCCGAGTGAACAGAGATTTCCATAGTTCCTCCTGCACTATGCGGTCAGCCGCATGTCGACGGGAAATTCTTTGGTTACAGCCTCAGCGATCATGGCAGCTGTCGCCGCCGACAGCGTCCATCCGAGATGTCCGTGGCCGGTGTTGTAGAACACCCCATTCAGCCGTCCTTTTCCGACCCGGGGCATCATATTGGGCGTCATGGGCCGGAGGCCTGCCCAAGGCACGACCTTGTTTGTTGTAATTCCCGGAAAGAGCGTGCGCGTCCAGTCAACGAGCGGCCGGACGCGGTCTTCCCTGATGTCGCGGTTGAGCCCGTTGAACTCGGCGGTTCCCGCCACACGAAACCGTGACATTCCTAGCCTACTGGTGACGATCTTGGCGCGGTCATCGAGAATACTCACCCACGGCGCAGAGTTCTGCGACAGCTCGTCCTCCAGATGAGCGGTTATCGAGTATCCCTTGACGGGATAGATGTTAAGCCGATCTCCAAGCATCGAGGCAAAATTCCGGCTGCTCGTGCCCGCGCAAACGACAATGCCGTCCGCCTCGATGATCTCCGAAGGAGCGCTCCCTGAAGCCATCCCTGCGGCGTAAGCAACGTGGAACCGATCACGCCTTTCCACCCGGGTTACGCTCGCATCGTACAGGAAAGTCGCCCCTTTTCGCTCACAGATCCGGGCCAGCCCTGTCGTGTACTTGTGGATGTCCCCGGTAGAATCGGACGGGGTGTAGAAGCCCCCATAAAAGGCGCCGGTGAGGGCAGGTTCAATCGACTGGATTTCCTCCGTGGTCACTGGCCTTCTGTCCAGACCGCCCTCTACCAACATCTCGTTGACCTTGGCGGCATGATCATAGCCTGACTTGTCGTAATATACATGAAGGATCCCGCGACGTACGTGATCGAAATCTATTCCCTCGCGCTCTGCGATCTCGAACATGTGCTTCCGCGCGGCGATGGCAAGCCGCGTTGTGGAAACGGTGTTTTCGCGATAACGCGAGATGTTCGAAACGAATTCCGCCAGCCAGCTGTACTTGTGCCATGTCGGGGTAGGATTCATTAGGAGGGGAGCGTCGCGATGTGTCATCCACTTGATGCCCTTGAATATGGTCGACCAGTGGTTCCAGACTTCCGCGTTGCTCGCAGAGAGTTGTCCACCGTTCGCAAAAGACGTCTCCATTGCGGCATATCGCTGCTTCTCCACGACAGTAACGTCGTGGCCCGCTTGAAGAAGGGCGTAGGCTGTCGATACGCCGGTGATGCCGGCGCCAATCACAATAATCTTGGGCATTTTCAGGCCTCCAAAAGACAAAGGGTGCAGGGAGTAAAGCCTGCGGCTGATCCCCAAATCTGTCAGTTTACCTGAGAGCTTGGCCGACGTCGCAAGGTCGGCGTTCCCCTTCGGTGGATGCTCTGGGCATCTCTCTCCAGATCGTTCGACAGGACGGTCTTCTTTGCCTGAGAGTTTCCTTGGGGGGTTGCTCCGTCGGCGTCGGCTGGCGCCGATCTCTCCCGTCTAGTCTTTTGAACATCCCATTTTTACTAGAGAGTTTTGCATCGTCACCGACAATCTCTTTTCGGAATTGAAACGTGGGGATCAAAACCACGTGCTTTTGAAATACCGTCCATTTGGACAGATAATTCGGATCCACCGATCGAGATAGACGTGCCTACTCTATGCAGCACGGCGAAACGACCTTTGATGGTGGCCTCGTTCGCTGAGAGACGGATCCGCTTGAATTTAAATGGATGCACGCCGGCATTGGGGGCGAGCTCTGGTATTTAAACGAGCACTACCCCTGCGGATGCTCCAAGATCTGTCGCGCCGCTTGCTGTGACTGCTTAAACAATGTCCTTGGTCGTCGCCCAATGGTTGAGCATGCAAGGACCCCTTTCTTTTAGTGTTTGTCTCATTAAGCTTTAACGTCGAATAGTCGCTCATTCGGGCACGACGAATGAGAACAAACGCATCAAAAGATTTTTTTTAAAACAGTTGTTGCACATCGGTCTGAAACCTGCAAAATAAATCGTAAGCCGCAAAAGGGAACCCATGGGGAGCTTATGAACATAATCTTTGACAACCCGCATTCAGCACTTGAAGGGCTTCTATTCGACGGGATGTTTATCGCGGCAGGTGGTTTTGGCCTTTGCGGCATTCCGGAGCTGTTGATCGACGCGATCCGTGAGGCTGGCACCAAGGACTTGACGATCGCCTCGAACAATTGCGGTGTCGACGACTTCGGTCTCGGCGTGCTGCTGAAGACCAAGCAGATCAGGAAGATGATCTCGTCTTATGTCGGCGAGAACGCCGAGTTCATGCGGCAGTACCTGAGCGGCGAACTGGAACTGGAGTTCAACCCGCAGGGGACGCTGGCCGAGCGTATGCGTGCCGGCGGCGCCGGCATTGCCGGGTTCTATACGAAGACAGGCGTCGGCACTGTGGTTGCCGAGGGCAAGGAACAGAAGACCTTCAACGGCGAGACCTATGTTCTCGAGACCGGGATTGTCGCGGACCTGTCGATCGTCAAGGCCTGGAAGGCGGATACATCCGGCAACCTCGTCTTCCGCAAGACGGCCCGCAACTTCAATCCGCCGGCCGCCACCTGCGGCAGGATTTGCGTCGCCGAAGTCGAGGAAATCGTGCCAGTCGGCAGCCTCGATCCCGACCATATCCACGTGCCGGGGATCTATGTGCATCGCCTGCTCCAGGGCCAGCACGAGAAACGCATCGAACAGCGCACCACGCGCGCGGCGGCTTGAAGGAAGGGGAGAGAGACATGGCCTGGGACAGGAACCAGATGGCGGCGCGGGCTGCCCGTGAACTCGAAGACGGCACTTACGTCAATCTCGGCATCGGCATTCCGACGCTGGTCGCCAATTATATTCCCGAAGGCGTCCATGTGACGCTGCAGTCGGAGAACGGCCTGCTCGGCATCGGTCCCTTTCCGACGGACGACCAGATCGATGCCGACCTGATCAATGCCGGCAAGCAGACGGTGACGGCGCTGGCGCATTCGGCCTTCTTCGACTCGGCGCAGAGCTTTGCAATGATCCGCGGCGGCAAGATCGCCATGGCAATCCTTGGCGCCATGGAAGTGTCCGAGAACGGCGACCTCGCCAACTGGATGATCCCCGGCAAACTCGTCAAGGGCATGGGCGGCGCCATGGATCTCGTTGCCGGCGTCAAGCGGGTGGTCGTCGTCATGGACCACACCAACAAGGCCGGCGAATCCAAGGTGCTGAAGGCATGCACCCTGCCGCTGACCGGACAGAGCGTCGTCGATCGGATCATCACCAATCTGGGTGTGCTCGACGTCGTCGATGGCGGACTGAAGCTGGTCGAGCTTGCTGAGGGCGTGACCGACAGCGAGATCCGCAGCGCCACCGAGGCGACCATCGTCAACTAGGCCTGCGGCTTATTGCCGAGACGCTGGAGCCGGCCTCTGCCGGCTTCGCACGGATCATAGAGGAGACCACCATGAGCACCCCATCGATCGTCATCGCCCGCGCCGCCCGCACCGCGGTCGGGTCCTTCAACGGCGCGTTCAGCAACACGCCGGCACATGAGCTCGGCGCCGCTGTCATCAAGGGCGTGCTCGAGCGCGCCGGCGTCGAGGCGGGTGAGGTCGATGAGGTGATCCTCGGCCAGGTGCTGCAGGCCGGCGAGGGCCAGAACCCGGCGCGCCAGGCGGCGATCAAGGCCGGCCTCCCGCAGGAAGCGACCGCCTGGGGCATGAACCAGCTTTGCGGCTCGGGTCTTCGCGCCGTGGCGCTCGGCATGCAGCAGATCGCATCCGGCGATGCAGACATCATTATTGCCGGCGGCATGGAGTCGATGTCGATGGCGCCGCATTGCGCACACCTGCGTGGCGGCGTGAAGATGGGCGACTTCAAGATGATCGACACGATGATCAAGGACGGCCTGACCGACGCCTTCTACGGCTACCACATGGGCATTACCGCCGAGAACGTCGCGCGCCAGTGGCAGCTCAGCCGCGAGGAGCAGGACACCTTCGCACTCGCCTCGCAGAACAAGGCGGAAGCGGCACAGAAGGCGGGACGCTTCGCCGATGAGATCGTTCCGTTCATCGTCAAGACCCGCAAGGGTGACGTCAGCGTCGACCAGGATGAATATATCCGCCATGGCGCCACGCTCGACCAGATGACCAAGCTGCGTCCGGCCTTCGACAAGCAAGGAACCGTGACCGCCGGCAACGCATCCGGCCTCAATGATGGTGCCGCCGCCACCCTGTTGATGACCGAGGCGCAGGCTTCCAAGCGTGGCATCCAGCCGCTCGCCCGCATCATCTCCTGGGCAACCGCCGGCGTCGATCCGCAGGTCATGGGCACCGGCCCGATCCCGGCTTCGCGCAAGGCGCTGGCGAAAGCCGGCTGGGCGATCGGCGATGTCGAACTGGTCGAAGCCAACGAGGCCTTCGCCGCTCAGGCTTGCGCTGTCAACAAGGACCTCGGCTGGAATCCCGATATCGTCAACGTCAACGGTGGCGCCATTGCCATCGGTCACCCGATCGGCGCATCCGGCGCCCGCGTGCTCAACACGCTGCTCTTCGAACTGAAACGCCGCGGCGCCAAAAAGGGATTGGCGACGCTCTGCATCGGCGGCGGCATGGGTGTCGCCATGTGCGTGGAAGCGATGTGACGGGAGGGCAGTGTCATGGCCTCCGCCGAGTACCGTCTCTGTGACGTATCGCTCGACCGATCGTTCGGTGGCCGGGAGGCGAGAATTGAGCGGGAGCAAGCGCTCGCGGTCATCGACCTCTTGGAATCCAATACATTCATTCCAGTCGGTCACGACGGCGGACCTTATCGCCTCAGGATCGAAGCGGTTGACGGGCGCCTGGCACTGCATGTCGCTGATGATCATGGCGACCATGTTGTCAGTCATTACCTGTCGCTCACGCCCTTCCGCCGATTGCTCAAGGATTACACCCGCATTTGCGAGAATTATTACGACGCCGTCCGGCACCCTGGACCTGAGCGGCTTGAGGCAATCGATATGGGCCGGCGTGGCGTCCATAACGAGGCTGCCGAACTGCTGAGAGCCCGGTTGTCAGCGAAAGTGAATATCGACAACGACACCGCCCGCCGTCTGTTCACGCTGATCTATGCCCTGCTTGTGCGCAACGCCGATCATCGCGTTCTACTGAGCTGAGTCAGTTGCGGCGCACGGGCTGCCCGACCAAGGAGGAATCCCAAGTGAATGTTATACCGCAACACCACGTACAACTCGGCGAAACGAGCTCCGCCGGCTTTCTGGATAGCGTTGACCAGAACTTCCGCCATGCGATGACGTTCCTCGACCTGCCGGAGGGACTGTCGGAACGGATCATGCAGTGTAACTCGACTTACACTGTTCGCTTCGGCGTTCGCCTGCGCGGCCGCATGTACAGCTTCATCGGCTGGCGATCGGTCCATAGCGAGCACTGCGAGCCGGTGAAGGGCGGCATTCGCTATGCCTCGAATGCCGATGCGGAAGAGGTCGAAGCGCTGGCGGCGCTGATGACGCTCAAATGCTCGCTGGTCGACGTTCCGTTCGGCGGCTCGAAAGGCGCGCTCAAGATCGACCCGCGCGAATGGACGCCGCAGGAGCTCGAGCGCATCACCCGCCGCTTCACCCAGGAGCTCAACAAACGTGGCCTGATCGGCCCCGGCGTCAACGTCCCGGCTCCCGACATTGGCACGGGCGAGCGGGAAATGGCATGGATGATGGACGAGTTCCGGCGCGCCAATCCGACCGATGTGATCAATGCGCGCGCCTGCGTCACCGGAAAGCCGCTGTCGAAGGGCGGCATTGCCGGCCGGACCGAAGCAACCGGCAGGGGCGTCCAGTTCGCCATCCAGAGCTATCTTCGCGATCTCCGAACATCGGGCTTGGGTGGCAAGCGTGATCTGAAGAGTGCCGCCGTGATCGTTCAGGGGTTCGGCAATGTCGGTTACCATGCGGCAAAGTTCCTCTCTGAAGAAGACGGCGCCCGGGTGACCATCGTTGCTGAACGCGACGGCTATGTCGCCAATGCCGATGGTCTGGCGATCGAGGCACTGAAGCAGCATCAGATCAAAACGGGCAGCATCCTCGGCTTTGAGGGCGCCGCCTCGTTTCCCGGGGATATGACCGGCATCGAGCAGCCATGCGACGTCCTCATCCCAGCGGCGATGGAAAATGCTGTCCATGCGGGAAATGCGGACCGCATCAAGGCAAACCTCGTCGTCGAAGCTGCCAACGGCCCGGTGACCTTCGAGGCAGACAAGGTTCTCCGCACCCGTGGGGTCGCCATCCTTCCCGATCTTTACGTCAATGCCGGCGGCGTGGTCGTCAGTTACTTCGAGTGGGTGAAGAACCTGACGCATATTCCCTTCGGCCTGATGGAGCGGCGTCGCCGCGAGCGGCGCAACCAAACGATTGCCTCAGCGCTCGAACGCATGACCGGCAAGGAGTTCCCCGCCGATATCCGTGACGAGTTCCTCGAAGGCGGCGCAGAAATCGATCTGGTTCGTTCCGGACTGGAAGACGTCATGCGCAGCACCTGGGGACGCATCGCCGACCTGATGGAACAGCAACCGGAACTCGGCGATTACCGAACCGCCGCTTATGTCGCGTCGATCCGACAGATCGCCGATGCCTATGAAGCGATAGGGATCTGATCCGCTACACGCCCAATCACCACGATCGATAGCTCAGGCATTTAAATTCGCCTCCAAAGCTGGCTGCCGTTGAACAGGTCTTCGACGGTAGCGTCTTTTTCTGGCCAACCCAATTCAAATTTGGGCACCATCACTCTGATCGGCAACTTGCGGAAGAATGCAATCGCTTCCTGGATGCGCCGGTCGGGCTCCTTCTCGATCTTGTCACCGGCTTTCAAGAGCCGAATCGGCACGGTGACGACAAGTTCACTACGACATGCTTTCTTATAGGGGCGGAGAGGGAGCGCTACGCGGAGGCGATCAGCGAAGCGGTAATCCGAAAGATGATGCGCTTCGTCCCGATCGGCCGAAGCAGCAGGCAGCCGCGGCGTTGCTGGAGACCGCGCTCTTCTGGTGCGGCAGCGAACGCACGGCGGTTAACGCTTTGCGCGCATCCGGCGAACTGGGCATCATCGCCACCGCCGGCCTGGCAAAGATTGAGGCGCTGGTTTCGATCGTGCCGCAGCGGGCTTCGCTCTGTGATGGCTGTTGTCAATGTGATCGAAGCTTTGCCGGTCAGTTCGACCGCGCAATTGTCGTGGAGGCCACGCGCGACGAGACAACCTTCGGTTGAAAACGATCCTGGCGGGGGCGCGATTACGGCGGCCACCATTAAGGTGGCTCGCCACTTTGCCGCCTGGCTCGCGTTGACACCGCGGTCTCATTCAAGCGGAGGTAAGGAGTAGCGGGGACGAATATCGAAGATCCGAAATCCGGAACTCGGCGCTCTCCTCGTCGTGGGGCAACCGCCGTCTTCCGGGTTGCCCGGAACGACGCTCGGACGTGGCCCTAGCTGACGGCTTCTCGAGAGAAGGCCTCTCAACGCTTGCAGCGGTCGCCGTCTGATGGATGCAGTGACCGCCAAAACGATCTGCCCGGCGCAAAGGGCAAGGTGCAATAACAGGCGATGAACCCGTGGGACAAAATCCCGACACAAATGAACCTACTGCCCCAATGCGCTAAAGCGCGTAAACTTGATTTAGCTCCTCGTTTCGCGGATCCCTTCAAGGACAGCAGCCATGTGCCGCGCATGAAGGCCGGACATATGAACGAACCGCCCAATGTGTGAAATCGACCGAAAAAGCTTCCGGCCGAAGTAATATTGGAAGCCGCGAAGCCATCCCCTCGCTCCGGCGCGCTATCGCTCAGCGCTTTGAGATTGGCAAGTAGTCGCGAAGAGGCTCCCCTATATATAGCTGGCGCGGACGGCCAATACGTTGTTGTGGATCCTCGATCATCTCGTTCCACTGCGCCACCCAGCCGACGGTGCGCGCGAGCGCAAAGAGGACGGTGAACATCGTCGTGGGGAAACCCAGAGCACGCAGCGTAATGCCCGAATAGAAGTCGACGTTGGGGTAGAGCTTCTTCTCAATGAAGTAGGGGTCGTTCAGCGCAATTTTTTCAAGCACGATTGCAATCCGCATCAGCGGTTCGTCGCGCTGTCCTGTCGCTTCGAGCACCTCATACATAGTCTTCTGCATGATGCGTGCTCGCGGATCGTAATTCTTGTAAACGCGGTGACCGAAGCCCATCAGGCGGAACGGATCGTTCTTGTCCTTGGCGCGCGCAATGAATTCTGGAATGCGGTCGACCGTGCCGATCTCGGTCAACATGTTGAGCGCTGCTTCGTTGGCGCCGCCATGCGCGGGACCCCAGAGGCAGGCGATGCCGGCAGCGATACAGGCGAATGGGTTGGCGCCCGACGAACCGGCAAGGCGAACCGTCGAGGTCGAAGCATTCTGCTCGTGGTCGGCATGTAGGATGAAGATGCGGTCCATGGCGCGCGAGAGCACCGGATTGACGACATAGTCCTCGCACGGAACGGCAAAGCACATGCGCAGGAAGTTTGACGCATAATCGAGGTCGTTCTGCGGATACACGAAGGGCTGGCCGACATGGTACTTGTAGGCCATGGCAGCGAGCGTCGGCATCTTGGCAATCATGCGAAGGCTCGCGACCATGCGCTGATGGGGATCTGTGATGTCGGTCGAGTGGTGATAGAAGGCCGAGAGCGCGCCGACGCAACCGCACATGACAGCCATGGGATGCGCGTCGCGGCGGAAGCCGCTAAAGAAGCGCGGCATCTGCTCATGCACCATGGTGTGGCGCGCAACTCGATAATCGAAGTCCGCCTTCCGCGCCTTTGTGGGCAGTTCGCCGTAGAGCAGCAGATAGCAGACTTCAAGGAAGTCACCGTGTTCGGCAAGCTGTTCGATCGGGTAGCCGCGATGCAGCAGTACGCCAGCGTCACCGTCGATATAAGTGATGCTGGATTCGCATGAAGCCGTGGATGTGAAGCCCGGGTCGTAGGTGAACATCTGCGTTTGCTTGTAGAGCGAACCGATGTCAACGACCTGTGGTCCAATCGTTCCCGATCGAAGCTGCAACTCGGCGCTTAGACCGTCGACCGCGACAAGGGCGCTCTTGGCAAGCATGTTTATTCCCCTATGAATCCGGAAACCAAAGCGAACGTTGCCGAGAGACTCGTTCGATGCTGATAGACGAGAGGTCATCGAATAGACCCTTCCTTCCGCCGGTCGTCTCTGGCGACGTCAATGTGACTTTGCGGTGGGCGCTTTATGATATCCGCCCAAGCCGGTGGTACAGGTTTGAATACTTAACTGCTTCCGGCTTGTCCTTCAGCTCTTGCAGGTAGTGAGCGATAGCGACCCGAATAAGTTCAAAATCCTGCTGCGAGAAGACGGCACGCGACCGCTCGGGTTGGACGGTTTTTTCTTCCTCGGCTTCTTTCGACATGTCTTTCCTCCGTGAGGCGGGGGAGCGTTTGTCGCTACCCCGTAAGTCGTTGATCAAGCGGCGAACTGGTTCATGGTATTGTAGGCCCCGCCGGCCTTCAGGGCCGCTTCGCCGGCGAAATAGTCCTTGTGATCGTCGCCCATGTCGGAGCCTGCCATGTTCTGGTGCTTCACGCAGGCAATGCCTTGGCGGATTTCTTTTCGCTGGACGTTGGCGACATAGCCGAGCATGCCCTGCTCGCCGAAATATTCCTTGGCGAGGTTGTCGGTCGAAAGCGCTGCAGTGTGATAGGTTGGCAGCGTGATCAGGTGATGGAAGATCCCGGCGCGTTTGGAAGCGTCGTGCTGGAACGTTCTGATCTTTTCGTCGGCTTCGCGTGCCAGATCGCTGTCGTCATACTGCTCGCTCATCAGCTTCGTTCGATCGAACCCGGAGACGTCCTTTCCTTCCTTTTCCCAGACATCGAATACCTGCTGCCGGAAGTTCAGCGTCCAGTTGAACGACGGCGAGTTGTTGTAGACCAGCTTGGCATTCGGGATCTCCTCGCGGATGCGATCCATCATGCTGGCGATCTGCTCGACATGGGGCCTTTCGGTCTCGATCCACAGCAGGTCGGCACCATTGTTGAGAGCATTGATGCAATCAAGGACGCAGCGGTCGGCGCCGGTGCCTTCGCGGAACTGAAAGAGGTTGGAGCGCAGCCGCTTCGGCCGCAATACCTTTGAGCCGCGCGTGATCAAGACATCACCGTTAGAGGGCGACTGGCCGGTGATATCGTCGCAATCCAGGAAGGCGTTGTACTGATCGCCGATATCGCCTTCGCTAACGCTGAACGCGATTTGCTTCGTTAGGCCTGCGCCAAGAGAGTCGGTGCGGGCGACGATGATTCCGTCATCGATGCCGAGCTCGAGGAATGCGTAGCGGCACGCGCGGATCTTGGCGACGAATTCTTCGTGGGGAATGGTCACCTTGCCGTCCTGATGGCCGCACTGCTTTTCGTCGGAAACCTGGTTTTCGATCTGCAGCGCACAGGCGCCGGCTTCGATCATTTTTTTCGCGAGCAGATAGGTTGCTTCGGCATTTCCGAATCCTGCGTCGATATCGGCAATAATGGGGATGACATGCGTCTGGTGATTGTCGACCGCTTGAACCAGTTGCTGTTCTCGCGCTTGATCGCCCTCCGCCCGGGCTTTGTCGATTTCTCTGAACAACATACCGAGTTCGCGTGCATCTGCCTGGCGCAGGAAAGTGTAGAGTTCCTCGACGAGGGCCGGCACGCTGGTTTTTTCGTGCATGGATTGGTCGGGCAGGGGACCGAATTCGGACCTGAGCGCTGCAACCATCCATCCGGAGAGATAGAGGTAGCGTCGCTCGGTCGACCCGAAATGCTTCTTCAGCGAGATTACTTTCTGCTGAGCGATAAAGCCATGCCAGCAGCCGAGGGACTGCGTGTATTTGCTCGGGTCCTTGTCATAGCCGGCCATGTCGCGGCGCATGATCGCGGCCGTGTAGCGCGCGATATCGAGACCCGTCTTGAATCGGTTCTGCAGACGCATCCGGGCGACAGCCTCACCTGTCAGTCCGGTCCATTCGGCTTTGCCCGCGATCAGGCGGTTGGCGTCTTCGAGATAGGCTGCATACAACATCGATTCCTCCAGGACTGTCGATTTCAAGTGTGCCGTGCAATAACGCGTCCGATGAAAATGCTGGAGCCGTCCCAGTGTCACGTTGTCAAACTTTACAATGAATCGCTGTAATGTTGTAATGTTCGTCATGGAAAAGCATGGCGTTTACTTAGGACCTCGTCTTCGGCGGCTGCGAAGGGATCTTGGTCTCACTCAGGCTATGATGGCGTCGGACCTCGACGTGTCCCCGTCATATGTCGCCCTGATGGAGGGTAATCAGCGCCCGATGACCGCCGAGTTGCTGCTCCGTCTCGCGAGGACCTATAAGATCGACATGTCGGCTCTGGCCGACGACAGCACGCCCGAACTTCTTGGACGGCTGCAGGCAACCATCAAGGATCCGATCTTTACCGACATAGAGATTTCACCGCTCGAAGCAGCCGATGTGCTGAGCAGCTTTCCCGGCTTTGCTCAAGCCATGCTGCGCCTTTACACAGCCTACAAGGAAGAGCAGTTCGCCCTTGCCGACCAACGACAGGTGGCCGTTGACCGTGGGGGTGACGAAGGAGCGGATCCTGTTGCAGACGTGCGACGGTTCCTGGCCGCGAGACGAAACTGTTTTCCGGGCCTCGATGCGGCCGCTGAAAAGCTGGCAACCGCAGTGAATGACGCCGGCGGTCTTCAAGCATATTTCATGCAGCGTCATGCCCTTCGTGTCCGACGGATCCCAGCGGAGATCATGTCAGGCTCGGTGCGCCGGCTCGATCGACATCGACGCGAGGTTCTGCTCGACGACTGTCTGGATACAGCAAGTCAGAATTTCCAGGTCGCACAGCAACTTGCCTACGTCGAGTTCGACGACGAGATTGGCAAAGTCGTTCAGGAGGGCAGTTTCTCGACAGAGAGCGCGCGACGGCTGGCCCACCGGGCACTTGCTGGCTACTTTGCCGCCGCAGTGGTCATGCCCTACAAGCCCTTCGCCAAAGCGGTCGAGGCGCGTCACTACGACGTTGAGGCGATTGCACGTCAATTTGGAACCAGTTTCGAACAGGCCGCTCATCGGCTTACAACGCTTCAGAAGCCTGGGCAGGAGCGAATCCCGTTCTTCTTCATTCGGGTGGATGCTGCTGGTAATGTATCCAAGCGCCTCGACAGCGCCAACTTTCCTTTTGCCAGGCATGGCGGTGGTTGTCCGCTGTGGACCTTGCATCAAGTCTTTTCCACACCTCGAACTGTCGTAACGCAATGGCTGGAATTGCCGGATGGCCAACAGTTCTTCTCGATCGCCCGAACCGTAAGCTCGAGGGGAGGGACTTTTGGAGTTCCGCGGGTCGACCGGGCCGTGGCACTGGTTTGCGAAGCCAGGTATGCCGAACGCCTGGTCTATTATCGACAACCGTTCACGCTAACGCCGATTGGGATCACCTGTCGCCTCTGCCAGCGCGATAATTGCAGATACCGGTCGGAACCGCCGATCGGCCGACAGATTCTTCCCGACCACTACCGCCGCACTGACGCGCCATTTGGGTTTTCCGATTGAATTGAGGCGGACGCGCAAGCGCGGCGTCCGGAGAAGACTGCATGTGCGAAATGCCGACATGTGCAGCCAGCCGATGCGTAACACGGTGTTCCAAAGCAAGCTCTTACGCTCTATAACTCTTTTGCAAGTTGGACGCCGTCGTGATCGGCTCTCCAGTTTTGACGCGCCACGCCCGAGGAGAAAAGGGCGGGCAGTATTATCCGCAGCATGCGCGATTTTCCTAGTCTCAGTCTGGGGGTGCACTCCAGGGATGTCCGCGATTTACCGGAATCGGTGTCCCCGTTAATCCGAAATCCGCACCCGTCTCTGCGGACTCCAAGAACGTGGGCTCCTCTATATTTTGTAGTCCTCATTGGCGGATAGAGATAGACTGGCGCGTTGCGGAAATGCCGGTGGCGTTTCAAACAAGACGCTTTGTGCCGTCCACGTTTCACTACCCAGGGAATTTTGACGCAAACGCCTGCTGCTCGGGTGCTATCAAATGTCATCCCGCCGGCGCATCTGTTGGACTTGATGGGCCAATTTATCACCCGTGGGCGACAACAGAAAAACGCGGAAAACGCGCCATTAAGGGGAACTTCAAATGATAATCTCTCGACGCGACCTTATAAAGACCAGCCTTATCGCCGGGACGGCTGTGTCGATCCCGTCGCTGCTGCGGGCACAGACGGCACCGCCCGACGGACGGACGGTCCGTATGGGGCTTGGTGAGCTCCAGGTCTTCGATCCGATCTTTACGACTACTGACCCCACCCAGATCCATGGCCTGGCGATTTACGACACGCTGTTTTCTCCGGACTCCAGGCTCTTGCCGAGGCCGCAAATGGTGGAGAAGTGGAGCGCTTCGGACGACAAGAAGACCTATACGTTCCAACTCCGGGATGGTCTGGCTTGGCACGATGGGACCCCGGTTACTGCGGGAGACTGCGTGGCTTCGATCCGCCGATGGGGCGAAGTGGCCTCCGGCGGACAAATGATCATGGCGCGGGCTAGCGATATATCGAAGAAGGACGAGAAGACCTTCACCATCGCGCTTAAGGAGCCGTTGGGGCTGCTGATCGATATGTTGGCAACGATAGCAGGAAGCTCGTTGTATATCATGCGTGAAAAGGATGCTGATAGGCCCGCAACCGAGCAGGTCACGACGAATATCGGATCGGGACCGTTCAAGTTCAATCATTCTCTTGCCAAGCCGGGCGCGAGCTTCACCTATGATCGCAACGAGAAATACGTGCCGCGCAGCGAAGCTCCCGACGGATTTGCCGGCGGAAAGGTAGTCAAGGTCGATCGGGTCGTGTGGGACATCATTGTCGATAGCCAGACGGCTTTGGCGGCCTTGCACGCGGGCGAGATTGATTTCGTTCGACTGCCCCCCGCCGATCTTTACCCAATGATTGAGAGCGACCCCGATCTTGCACTCCAGGTTCTGGACAAGTCCGGCAACGATCTATGCCTGCGTATGAACCACCTGCAAAAGCCGTTCGATAACGTGAAAGCGCGCCAGGCGATGCTTCACCTGATCGACCAGGAGGCGTTTTTGCGCGTCACGGCTTCTGACCCCAAATACGGCCACACCGTCACGTCGATATTTGGCAACACTACGCCTTATTCAAATGACGAGAATACCGGCTGGTTCAAGAGGGGCGGCGACCCGGAAAAGGCCAAGCAACTCTTCAAGGAAGCCGGATATGCCGGCGAAAAGATCGTCATTCTTCAGCCAACAACCTGGGCGGCAGCCAACAACGCCGCGCTGCTCTTGGCGGACATGCTGCGAAAGATTGGGGTCAATGCCGAGCTTGCGCCGAGCGACTGGAGCGGCGTTGTCGCGCGCCGCGCGAACAAGGGGGCCGTAGAGAGCGGCGGTTGGAGTATCTTCATAACCGACGATCCCGATTTCGTCCAAGGCGATCCGGTATCCGCGGTCTTTCTAGCCGCGAATGGCGAAGAGGGCTGGTTCGGCTGGCCGCAGAACGACGAATATGAGGCGCTTCGGGCCAAATGGGCTAGTGTCGAAACGCTGGAAGATCGCAAGGCGCTGGCCCGAAACATGCAGCGGATTTGGTGGGACTTCGTCGGCGACGTGCGGCTGGGTCAATACGTCACGGCAATTGCGCGCCGTCAGACACTCACCGGGCTCATCGGGTTGTCGCCGCTCGTCCCGCTGTGGAACATGCAGAAGGCCGCGGTCTAATGGCTGCTTACATTCTTCGGAGATTGGTTTCGACCGTCGCCGTGATGGCGATGGTCGGGATGTTTGTTTTCCTGCTTCTCAGGCTGGCGCCTGGCGACCCGGCAGCCATCATCGCCGGCAAGTCGGCTACGGCTGAGATGATTGCTGGCATCCGCGAGCAGCTCGGACTGAACGAGCCCATGCCGGTTCAGTTCATACGTTGGGTGCGGGATATGCTTGGCGGCGATTTCGGCACCTCGATCTTTGCCGGCCGGCCGGTTCTGGAGCTCATCTCGCAGCGGCTCGAGCCTACCCTTTCCTTGACGGTCCTGACGATGATCGTTTCGGTGACGATTGGGGTTTCCTTCGGTATCCTGGCCGCGTGGCGCGCTGGCGGTCTTGTTGATCGCATCTTGACGGCATTCGCGACGCTTGGCTTTTCTCTCCCGGTGTTTGTCGTTGGCTATTTCCTCATCTACTTCTTCGCTATCACAACGCATTGGCTACCGGTCCAAGGATACAAGCCTATTGATCAAGGCTTCGGGCCCTGGTTTGTGCACCTGATCCTGCCGATCGTGACTTTGAGCATTCCCTACATTGCGTTCATCGCCCGGATCGCGCGGGCGAGCATGCTGGAGGTTCTGTCGGAAGATTACATGCGAACGGCTGTTGCAAAAGGCGCTTCGTCCTATGCCATGCTTTTCCACCATGCCTTGAAGAATGCCGGCGTCCCGATCCTCACCGTGATCGGCTTAAGTTTCGCAGGCCTGATCTCTGGCGTCGTCATCACGGAAACCGTGTTCAATATACCGGGTATCGGTCGTTTGGTGGTCGATGCGATCAACGGCCGCGATTACCCCATCATACAAGGCGTGCTTATCCTGGTTTCGGGTTTATACGTCCTTATCAATCTCACGGTCGATCTTTCTTACACCTTGATCGATCCTCGCATCCGGTACTGATTATGACCTTAATCTCTCCATCAATTGAAGCCCTGCCGAGGGCCCATCCCCGACTATCGGGTCTTGCTCGTCTGGCAAGACGGCACCCGCTGGTCCTGATAGGCGGTGGACTCCTCGTGCTGCTGATCATTCTGGCGCTCGCCGCGCCCATTTACGCCGGCGACCCGGTGAACATGGACCCGTTCAAGCGCCTCCAGCCGCCTTCGGTCGAGATGTGGTTCGGAACCGACAATCTGGGCCGTGACGTGTTTGCCCGAACAATCTTCGGCGCGCGAATCTCCCTTATGGTCGGATTGCTCTCGGCGACCTGCGCGGCTGTGGGCGGGGTTCTGATTGGTGTTATCGCTGGCTACAATCGCCGGTTCGACAACATCGTCATGCGCATAATGGATGGCTTGATGTCGATCCCGACGATTCTGCTGGCCATCGCCCTTATTTCTCTGACAGGACCGGGATTGGGCATTCTCATCGTCGCGATCACGATCCCACAGCTGCCAAGCGTCACGCGGCTGGTCCGTTCGGTGGTTTTGAGTGTTCGGGAGCGGCCCTATGTGGAGGCCTCCCTTTGTGGCGGTGCGCGTCTACCCAAAGTGCTGTGGCGGCATATCCTGCCCAGCACCATTCCGCCTCTTATGGTGCAAAGCGCCATCGTCTGCGCAGATGCGATTCTGACAGAGGCCGGGCTGAGCTTCCTCGGCGTGGGCGTGCCGCCCGAGATTGCCAGCTGGGGCAACATGATCTCAAGCTCTCGGCTCTTTATCTCCATCTCCCCATTGACGATCTTCGCCCCCGGCATCTGCCTTGCCATCACGGTTCTAGCCGTCAACCTACTCGGCGACGGTCTGCGCGATCTGTTCGATCCCCGCGCAAAGCGGAGGCAGTAACATGCAGATACATCAGAACGTGGGCAATGAAGTGCTTCTCGACGTCAGAGACCTGGAGACGCATTTTTTTGGCGAAGATAGCGTTACCCGCGCGCTTGGCGGCATCAGCTTCCAGGTGATGAAAGGCGAGACGCTCGGCGTCGTCGGCGAATCCGGATGCGGCAAGAGCGTCACCGCGTTGTCGATCCTCCGCCTACTACCGAAGCTGACCGCCAGGACCATCGGCGGCGAGGTCCGCTTTCACGGCCGCGACCTGCTCGATCTCTCTGAGCGGGAGATGCGAAAGATTCGCGGCGATCAGATCGCCATGATCTTCCAGGATCCGATGACGAGCCTCAACCCGGTCTACACTGTCGGTCACCAAATCGCTGAAGCGGTGCAGATCCACACGGGAGCCTCCCGGGCGGCCGCAATGGCTAAGGCTGAAGAGATGCTTCGCCTCGTCCGCATTGCGGACCCGGAGCGTCGCGCCAACAACTATCCCCATGAGATGTCGGGTGGTATGCGCCAGCGCGCCATGATCGCCATGGCTCTTGCCTGCTCACCGGAGCTGTTGATCGCTGACGAGCCAACGACTGCACTCGATGTCACCATCCAGGCGCAGATCCTGCGGCTGATCGTTGATCTGAAGGAGCGCACGGGGACCGCGGTGATGTTCATCACGCACGATCTGGGCGTTGTGGCCGAGACATGCCAACGTGTGATCGTGATGTATGCCGGCCGGATCGTCGAGCAAGCGACTGTGACGGATCTGTTCGCGCGGCCTGCGCATCCTTATACTCAGGCCCTTATGCGCTCTGTGCCTGACCGGCGGCGCGGTCAGCAAAGCCGCCTTCCGGAAATACCCGGTATCGTGCCGAGCCTGCGCAATCCAATCGTCGGGTGCAGCTTTGCGCCGCGTTGTCCGTTCGCAATCGACATTTGCCGGGAAAAGACACCCGTTCTTAAGTATGTCGGACCGGCGCACGCCGCTGCTTGCTGGCGCGCCGAAGAGGTGATGGGCGTATGAGTGATCCTTTGTTGAAAGTCGAAAGCCTGACCAAGCATTTCCCGCTCAGTGCGGGTATCTTGAAGAAGAATGGCCCGGTCGTGCGGGCCGTGGAGGCTGTATCCTTTTCCGTCGAAGCAGGCGAGACACTTTGCATCGTTGGCGAATCCGGCTGCGGTAAATCCACCGTCGCACGGCTTCTGATGCGGCTCATGGAACCGACGGACGGGCGCGTGCTTATCGAAGGAACCGATATTGCGGGGCTCAAGAAGCACGAGCTTCGGGCGTTTCGCCGGCGGATGCAGATGGTCTTTCAGGATCCTTACTCTTCGCTGAACCCACGCCTTACCGCCGCCCAGATCATCACCGAACCCGTCGAGAACTTCGAGCGCCTCGGCCGCAGTCAGCGCCAGGCGCTCGCCGCAGACCTTCTGCAGAAGGTCGGATTGGGGCCCGAAATCATGCACAGGCTTCCGTCCGAACTGTCGGGGGGCCAGCGCCAGCGGCTCGGCATTGCGCGCGCCCTGTCGCTCAAGCCCTCGCTCATCATCGCTGACGAGGCGGTCTCGGCCCTGGACGTTTCCGTGCAGGCACAGATCCTCAATCTGCTGATGGATCTCCAGCAGCAGATGGGCATCGCCTTCGTCTTCATCTCGCATGATCTCGGCGTCGTGGAGCACATTGGGCATCGCGTCGCCGTCATGTATCTGGGTCGCATCGTCGAACTGGCCACATGCGAGGCACTCTTCGCCAAGCCGGTCCACCCCTATACCGAGGCGCTGATAGCAGCAGCTCCGGTGCCGGATCCGACGCGGGCGCGGCTGGAGGCGCCGGTAGAAGGCGAGGTGCCGAGCCCGATCAATCCGCCGACGGGCTGCGCCTTCCATCCGCGCTGTCCGCTCGCCGTCGACCGTTGCCGCATCGACGTGCCGCCGCTGACGTCGATGGCCGACGGCCGCGCCGTCGCTTGTCACGTGCGCGCTCCCGCGTCAGCCAATGCTCAACCCGATATGGTGGGCGGCTATTCGCCTGCGCTCAGCCCGATGATCGGTTCCCATACCCCACGTATGGAAGTCAAAATATTCGCCCGTGAAAGGTAGGAGATCATATGGAAAAACATTTGCACGAAAATGGCCGCGTTGATGACTTTGATACCGTCGGATCAATCGAGACGAACGTTGCAGACGGCTTCACAATGGCAGCAGTTGGTGACCTGCTGTTTGCGCGACCAGTGACCAAGGGCCGACATCCCGGGTTTGATGAAGTTGTAAAGATTCTTAAGGATGCCGATGTCACGTTCGGAAATTTAGAGACAAATATCTTGGATGTTCGGTCGAAGGGATGCCCACAGGCCGAGTATGGCGGTGCGTATTGCATCAGCGCACCCGAGCTGGGGCCCGACCTAAAAGCGATGGGATTTAATATGCTCAGTCGGGCGAACAACCACACAGTCGACTGGGGTGTTGAGGGCATGCGCGAGACAAGCAGGGCACTCGACGAGAACGGCCTCGTCCATGCAGGTGCGGGGGAAAATCTAGCTCAAGCAGGCGCCGCTCGTTTTTTGGAGACAATAAGTGGGCGCGTCGCTTTGGTATCACTCGCCACCACGTTCGGGCCCATGGCTCGCGCGTGCGATTCGGTCGGCGAGGCGCCTGGCAGGCCGGGGCTTAATGCGCTTCGATTGCAAAAATCTATAGTTGTACCGCGCGAACAGCTTGAACATCTCAGGCAAATTCGCGCAAGTTTGCAAGGTTATGGTCCGCCGCCGCATGATAAGGATCGGGTCGTGCTTGGCGGGATGATATACGAAGGCGGGGAGAAGGCGGGTTACAGCTACAAACCGAACTCTCGCGATATTTCTGGCATTTTGCGGAATGTTCGCCGCGGAAAGCAATTCTCCGACTTTTGTATCGTCACCAATCACGGGCACGAGCCCGGCGAATGGAGCCTGGAACCGCCCGATTACGAACAATCATTTGCGCGCCGCGTGATAGATGCCGGAGCGGATGCATATATTGTACACGGACCGCATATATTGCGTGGCATCGAAATCTACAAAGGACGACCGATCTTTTACAGTCTGGGAAATTTCTTCTGCCAAGACCTTCGTACACCGGTCGGCGCCGACATGTTCGACGTGTATGACAAGGATCCAAGAGTTCACACGGATGCCGAGGTGACGATCGATGAGGTCGCAATGGGGTATCCAACAGCAGAAGGATTAGTTGGCTCTCAATCCGGTCCGGCTTTCTATGAGAGCGTTGTAACCATCAGCCGTTATGAAGTCAATCAGCTTGCGGAATTGAGGCTGTATCCGATCGAACTCGGTCGATCGAAGAGGTTCGCCAACCGGGGTGTGCCGAGGCTTGCTGTTCAAGCGCAAGCAAGGGTAATTCTCGAACGGTTGCAGAAACTATCGGAGCCCTTTGGGACCAAAATTGAGATAGAAGCCGGGGTTGGGTTGGTCCGACTTAAGCCGGGCTCCGCCTAACGCGGCATAGAGCAATACTCGCTACGGCTTGCCGGAGGCCGTCAGCGAATGCCATCCAGCGGTGAGACTTGAAAGGTCCGCCGCAATCGTGGCAACTATGTCATCGAGCACGACATCCCACACGGTGTTGACGGTGCAAAGTTCGAACAGGGCCGGGCGCGATCTCCGCTTTTGTCTGTTACGGCCCAGCGCTGAGGACGTTGCTGCCGAGCTGTGTTGGACGTGTTGCAATGTCTGCCTTCGTCATGGGTTGCTATCAGTCTGACTACAATACGTCGCAAGCGGCAGTGATGACGCCTTCGGTGGCATGCTTCACTACCACGGCCGGAGTGCACGTATCTTTCGGACACACCGGAGTGAGAGCTGCGCCGATGCGACTAATACCGACGCTTGCTGAATTTGACTCACGGGATTCCGTTTTCAGGCAAATCATGATTCAACATGGCGAAAGGAGATTTCGCCATGGGAACAGCGTTGGCAATTCGGACGGATTATACGGCGGATGACCTGCGCCGGTTGGCGAGGCAAAGTCGAGATGCAGATTTGTCGCGTCGGCTGTTGGCTCTGTCGGTCATTTATGAAGGTGGCTCTCGCAGCCAGGCGGGTCTATTGGGGGTGTCGGTCTGCAGATCGTCCGCGACTGGGTCGAACGTTTCAATCAGCACGGTCCTGATGGTCTTAAGACCGGAAAGGCGAAAGGCCGGGAGCCCTTGCTGAACGACAAGCAGCGCAAGGCGCTTGTCGAGGCCGTTGAGAAAGGGCCGGCTCCTTACCTCGATGATGTGGTGCGCTGGAGGCTCGTCGACCTGGTGCAATGGCTTTGGCAGGAGCATCGCATCTCCATCAGCCGCCAGACGCTTGGGCGCGAGTTGAATGCCATGGGCTATCGCAAGCTCACCGCACGTCCCCAGCACCATGCACAGGACCCGCAAGCGATTGAGGACTTTAAAAAAACTTCCCCGCCGCAGTGGCGGAAATCGCCGCCGGAACCGGCAAAGGCAAGCGAATAGAAGTCTGGTTCCAGGACGAGGCCCGGATCGGCCAGAAAAACAAGATTACAAGGCGGTGGGCCAGACGTGGAACACGGCCCTCAGCGCCGCATGACCAGCGCACGAGGTCGGCCTATATCTTCGGAGCGATTTGCCCGAAGCTCGGCAAGGCCGCCGCACTCGTCATGCCATGGTGCGACACCTCTGCCATGAACCAGCATCTGACCGAAATTGCACGCCATGTCGCCGAGGATGCGCATGCTGTTCTCATCATGGATCAAGCTGGCTGGCACATGTCCAACAATCTCATCGTGCCCGAAAACATCACGATCCTGCCGCTGCCGCCAAAGTCGCCTGAACTCAACCCGGTCGAAAACCTATGGCAGTTCATGCGCGATAACTGGCTGTCAAACCGGGTCTTCAAATCCTACGAGGACATCGTCGACCTCTGCTGTGATGCATGGCGCAAGCTGCAACGACAGCCGTGGCGCATCATGTCCATTGGTCGGAGAAAATGGGCCAATGAGTTCTAATCATTGAGCGGTGGTATAAGTTCTACCATGTTCGACTCCAGTGTCTGCGCAGCACTATATGCAGTGTTCCGGCGTATCGAACCTTCATTTTGCCACAAATTGATCAAGAGAATGCCACAAAAGAACGCGTGAGATGGATATCGTTGGGGGCGTGGAAGACTATGGCACCTCATTTCCGAATTTGCTTAAAATATCGCCGTTCAACGACGCGCATCTTGCCGACCTCATGGGGTTCAGTTTGGATCATGTTTTGCGCGGCGCAGCGGCCTCAGGCAAATGGCTCATAAGCCCTTAGTTAGATGGTCAACGAAATTGTAGAATTTTATACACGATGAAGCTGGCGGAACTCGCTCCACGCGGCCTTCTTATTAACGAGTACGTCCTTAACGTGACGAGAACTGAGTGAGCTCTTCGGTTAATTCCAGTGCCTGTCGCTCAAATAGGCGGCGGTAGATGCCGCCGTCGAGGCGGATCAGCGCGGCATGATCGCCCTGCTCGATGATGCAGCCGCGTTCGAAGACGAGTAGCCGGTCGAGCGCGCGCACCGTCGAGAGTCGGTGCGCGATGATCAGCGTGGTGCGCCCGACCATCAGCCGCTCCATCGCCTTTTGGATCAGCGCCTCCGATTCCGAGTCTAGGCTCGATGTCGCCTCGTCGAGGATTAGGATCGGTGCATTTGTCAGGAAGGCGCGCGCGATCGCCACCCGCTGGCGCTCGCCGCCGGAAAGCTTCACGCCGCGTTCGCCTACCAGAGTGAGGTAGCCCTTCGGCAGGCGCGCGATGAACTCGTGCGCGCTGGCGAGCCGGGCCGCTTGTTCGATTTCGGCCTGGCCGGCGCTAGGATGGCCATAGGCGATGTTCTCGGCGAGCGATCGATTCAACAACAGGCATTCCTGCTGCACGATCGCGATCTGCGAGCGCAGCGAAGCCTGCGTCACCTTCGAAACGTCCTGGCCATCGATCAGGATTCGGCCGCCGTTCAGGTCGTAGAGCCGCTGGATGAGCTTTACAAAGGTGGTCTTGCCGGAGCCGGACGGACCGACCAGACCGACCTGTTCGCCGGCCTTAATCGACACCGAAAAGTCATTGTAGAGTGGCACCCCAGTACCATAGTGGAAATGGACGTTCTCGAAATCGATGCGGCCCTTCGTGATATGGATCGGCTTAGCTTCCGGGCGATCAGCGATGCCGAGCGGCTGGCTCTGGAGATCGACCAGCTCCTCCATATCATTGACCGAGCGCTGCAGGTTGCGAACGTGCATGCCGACGTCGCGCAGATAGCCTCGCAGCAGGGAGAACGAGGTGAGCACGAAGGCGACATCGCCCGGGGACGCCTGACCGCGTGACCATAGAAGTAGCGCATAGCCGATGACTGCCGCCCTGAGCGCGAGTAGAGTTATACCTTGGGTTGTGCCGTTGATCGTACCCCGTATCCAGGTCCGGCGCATCCTGCGCCGCCACTTGGCGATGACCTTCGCCAGGCGCTCGTCTTCCCGTTGTTCGGCTCCGAAGCCTTTGACAACCGCGTTGCAGCTGATCGCGTCCGCGAGCGCGCCGCCAAGCCGGGTATCCCAGCTATTAGCAAGGCTCGCCAAGGGCGCGACATAGCCGAGCGATAGCGTGATCGTCAGGGCGACGTATACAAAGGAGCCGCAGGCAATAATCAGGCCCGTTATCGGCCAGTACCAGCCCAGCAGCACGGCCGAGCCGATTAGCATGCTGAGAGAGGAAAACAACGCGATGAGAAGCGTGTCGTTCAAGAGCTCGAGCGCCCGCGCGCCTCGCGTGATCTTGCGCACCGTCGAGCCAGCGAAGCCATTGGCATGCCACTCCGTCGACAAGCGCTGAACGCGATGGAATGCATCGATCGAGATGTCGGTCATCATCTTCAGCGTTAGATCGATAATGCGAATGAAAGCAACGTGACGCATGACTATGGCGCCGAGCGCGAGCGCAATCAGCATAGAGAAGGCCGCGAGCGCTGCATCCCACGCTATGGCCTTTGTTGCGGCTCCCTTCGCGACGGCGTCTACCAGCCGGCCTGAATAGAGCGGTGTCAGCACGTCACCCAGCGTGGAGGCGAGCACCGCGGTCATGATGATCGCGAGCCGGGCCGGCTGCCTGCTCCAGTGGCGAACAGTGAAAGCGAGGACGTTGCGAAAAGCGCCGCCGCGCAGATCCATACGGATTCGATCCATGTTCCTATATGAGCGCACCAAGACGCCCGGTCGCAAGAAACCTGAAATAAAAACTTGGCGCGAGGGCGAAAAAATCGCTCGAAATGTGAGTATCTGACGCAGACCTGACACGTTGCTTCTTTCCATTCGCTCCAGCGATATTGATGTCACCCATGACATGAATAGCGGCCGCGAGCTCCTATCGCCTCGCGACAAAGGAGCTTCAAAAGTCGTGCCAACTGCGAAGAAAGAGCCTCAGAGCGAATTCCTGCGTATCATTCAATGGCTTAATGGGAGCGCAGCAGAAAGCAAGCCGAACACCACTGTGCCTCCGAAGCGACAAAACCGACAGCAGGTACGTGCCCGGCGGCATCTCAGGAAATGGCGGACTGGCTTTTTCCGCGAAAACGTTTTTGGAGAATCTAATCCAAGTGCAACAATGACGAGTGGAGGGTAGGGGTTTACGCGCAATCTCGCAAATGCGCCATGAACACCTTGGCTGGTGTGCGATAGCCAAGGCACTTTCTGGGCAGGGAATTTAGATGATGGGCAAAGGGCGACCAGCTGCTGCTGGCTGACGGCGGATAGGTCGGTATCGCTCGGCACAAAGCGGCGGATGCGCTTATTGGTGTTCTCGACCGCGCCTTTCTGCCACGGTGAATTTGGATCGCAGAACCAGCTCCTGGCGCCGATCCCATCTTCCAAAGCCCGAAACCTCGAAACTCGGTACCACGGTTGAAGGTGAAGCTCTGCCGGGCAACGGCGGGTAGCGGTGAGAAGGCATCGACGATCTTGTCGATGAGCGGCCGAAAGTGACGGCTGCCATTTTGATCATCACCGTGTAGTGGCTCTTGCGCTCGACCAGCGAGGTGACATTGGCCTCACCGAGGTCGCGCCGGAAAATCAGGAGATCACCCTGCCAATGGCCGAACTGCGAGCGATCGGCAATAAAATCAAGATGTTGGCCGTCGCGAAATGGTCCATCAGCAATCGGTAACGATGACGGAGCGGATAGACCTGCTCTGGTGCATGAGATCGAAGGCAGTGCTGATCTCTTCGATCGGCATCTTGATGGGTAATCAGATCGTGGATGTTGATCTTGCCTTCCATATACCAATCGACAATCTTGGGGACGTCGGGTGCGGCCGCTTTGGCGCTAAACTTCCAGTTGGTACATTCTATTTCCAAGTGCGACATGCCAATGATTTTAATGGCTTCACTTTGGAGATTTTGGCATGTCGCATTGCTATTTGCAGCTCACCCTGTCCGATCGTCGACGTCTTTTATCAGATTAGGAACGCAAACTCCCGGTTGGTGAGATCACCGCTCGACGATCTACCGAGAACTCAAGCGCAACACGTTCCACGACCGCGAGTTTCCCGAGTACAGCGGCTACTTCGGGACCATTGCCGACGACATCAGCAAGGAGCGGCGTCGACGGCTGCGCAAGCTCACACGCCATCCAGAGCTACGCGAGCTGGTGATCGAGCGACTGAAGGCGCATTGGTCGCCGGAACAGATCGCCGGCTGTTTGCTTGCCGACGGGATCAGCCCAGTCAGCATCTGCCCGGAAACGATTTATCGCTTCATCTATTGCAAGGAGGATTATCCGCTCGGCCTCTACGAACACCTGCCCGAACGGCGACGTAGACGCCGGCCTCGCGGATCCCGCAAGCCCCGTGACGACACCGGATCTCTCAACGGTCTGATTTTATTGATGATCGGTCGCAGCTCGGGCATTGGGAAGGCGATCTGCTGATCTTCGATCGCAAACTCGGCCATTACAATGTGACGTCGCTTGTCGAACGCGTGAGCCGCTACACCGTCATGATCAAGAACCGCAGTCGGCACTCGCGTCCGATCATGGACAAGATCATTGCTGCCTTCTCGCCCTTGCCGTCCTCTGCACGCCGCAGCTTTACGTTTGATCGCGGTACCGAGTTTGCCGACTTTCGGGGCTTTGGAAGACGGGCTCGGCGCCAAGAGTTGGTTGGTTCTGCGGCCCAACTCGCCGTGGCAAAAAGGCACGCTCGGCCGGCCGCGGCTTCTTCGAGACAAGTCCATCGACGCCGGCCAGATCATTGCATCGAAACGATGAGACGGCTAATGCCTATGCGCCGGCGCTCCAATGGCCATAGACAATCTGATATAGGACTGTCCTTCTTTCTCGACAAGCGCTTAAGGCGCGTAGCGCGGCGACTGCGCTGATCGCAGCTCGTCTGCCAACGGATTAGGCATTTGGTGTTCGGCCCTGGAGTCGCGATTGCGCTCCATGAGCGTCCGCATGACCGAATGGGCCGGCCAAGGCTGTTCGAGAAAGGCCTGCCGCTCTTCAGTCCAAAATTCATTCGACAGCATGCGCGGCCGCAACGCCTCGAAGACTTTTTCGGTCTCTTCCCGCAGGACACGCCACAGGCTGTCGCCGAGGACTGAATATTGATCAGTTAGGCAGAGTGCGATTTCGTGGAGATGGCAGAAAAAGCACGCATAGATGAGGTAAGAGCGCACGGGCCTGATGTCGTCGTCGAAGGTCGTCGACAGAACACCCTTGACATAGCCCCTCTCTTTAGAGAGCGGCGCGAAGCTGCGGCCGTCGCCGAAGTCGCGGATCAGCAGCTTCCGCGGCTGGCCGTGACTGTCGAACAGGATGATGCTGTTCTGCTGATGCGCCTCGAAGGCAATCCCGTAGAGAAGATACATGGTGAGTGCCGGGCGAACAACGGTGCGGGCATAGCCACGGAAGAAGGCTGCGACCGTTGCCTCGCTCTCGGTGCCGTTTCTGGCGATGAGCTCACAGATCAGCGGCCGGTCGTCCAGCGGGCTTGCCGTCAGCAGCGCTGCAACGGTGACGGGTAGCAGACCATCGCAGCGTGCCAGGGCATCGACGTTGCGATACACGACCGACAGGAAACGGCCACGATGCTCGTCGCCCGTGTCCGGATGACGCAAAATAGCGCCCAACTCTTCGGTGAAGATTTCCACCTCATCGCGAAGATCATCCTCCTTTGACAGGATGTCGGAAATCCGCGTGCTGAGGCGCGGGCCCATGCGGATCCACCTTCCCTGAAGGGTGCGCTGTGCGCTCGTCATCCGGATGGCGACCGGCACTTTGACAAAGGGTCTCGGCTCCTCCGATTCCGGCAGCATTGTGCGGAACGACATGGAGGGTAGCGTCACAAGTTCCGGACCGTCCGGATCGAGAACACCGGCCTCGATTTCGGGCGCGAATTCGCGTCGCACGAAATTCTCGAGGTGCCAGGCGTGAACGGGCAGAGGCACCCAGTCCTCCGTCGCTTTGCCGCGTGCCGTCATACCGTCCGCCCAGTCGCGCCAGAGTTCGGGAAAGTTCCGGGCGAACCATTCCGAATAGCCGCCCACATGCGGCATCTTCTCCACATAGGCCCAATCGCTGCGGAGCGCCACGATGCGCAGGCGCACCCGCGCGCCGAACTCAGGCGACAATGCAACAACGTCCTCGGGGGCGAGGCCGGGCTTGGCCTTCCAGGTCGGATAGAATGGATGGCCTTCCAGCGCGCCCCATTGGTCGAGGGTCATCGCCGCGAGGTGCGGCGGCAAGTTTTCTTCGAGATAGGCGAGGAATCCAGACGCACCCGCTTGGGCGATTTGCCCCCTTAGCTCGGAGCTCCACTGTTCGCGATGGCGCCGCGCGAGAATGTCGTTACACACGCTGCTGTCGACGTCGCGCAGCAGATGCTCCAGTCCGTTGGGGGCCGGCGTAATCGCGAGAGACGGAACGACTTCGCTTATCAAGGCGGCGGGATCCTCGATCCTTTGCTGACCGCCGGTTCCATAAAGCACTTCGACCTGCCCGCGATTTTGCACTATTCCGGCGGGCGCAAGGCGCAGGTCAGTGAAATGTAGCACACGCTGCGAAGCCCAGAGGGGGAACCAAGCCTCCCGGTCATCCTTCGCCCACAGCAACGCATCTGGATCGAGCAGACGCTCAGCGAACAGGCAGCGAACCAGCCGGTTAATTGCGTTGCGCGATGCATTCGTCAGAAGCGCGCGATCTTCACTGTGGATGGGATCCGCAGCGGAAGAGATGTTCTTATCCATATATGGAGCCTCCGATCGCTCTGGAGCCGCATAGTCCGAGGGAGGCGTCAGCCAGCTGCGGTGTTGGGCCTTAAACTGCAAATGGGCGACTGCAGTGTTTTCGCGGTGGCACAAAGTTCTTAGCATCGCCTGCATGAAGATCTCCGGATCGACGACCGTTCCAAGGCTCTGTGAAGAGTGAATACACATCTATCTTAACGACGACATCAAAATGGTAGGCAGTTCCTTCCGGCTCGCGATGTTGAAGATACAAAATCGGTGCCAACCGCGCAGAAAGACCATCAGAAACCAGCTTTAGCCTGTTGTTCAATGGCTTAAATGAGAGTTCAGCAAGGAGACACCGAAACGCACCGTGTCTCGGAGTCGACAAAGCCACAATAGGTGTCGGCTCCGACGTTCCCCACGGCGGAAAGGATTTCCCCGCGGGTAGCGGCATTGATCTTTGATAATCGCCGCTAGGGGCCGCTCAACGACCACATTTATGAAAAGTATAGCGTTCAAGCAAGCGCATGGCTTGCATTTCGCGTTGGTAATACGTTCTACGGTTGCTCCCCCGGAGGCCTATCTTGACTTCCTTTTCTCTGATTTTCAGTGAGCCGTAATTTCGATTGATGTAGGCCGTTCCCCCAATAAATGATTCGGGCACGAAGCCCGCTTTTTTGCGCAGGACTTACGGCATGTTGATCCACTGTTTCGTCATCACTATTCCCGAGCCTTGCAATCGAGCTTGGATCGTCAGGTGAAGGCAGGGTCTCTGCGTTCGTTGTGTTCCGGCGTCCAATTTTGGCTCTGACTCAGTTTTGATGCAGTTGTGACGATGCTGCTTGCTGGTTTCCATAAAGGAATCAGCATGAGCACCAAGTTTCGCCCCTCTGATTTGGTACCAACTGGCTTCATCGCCGAACGCATCACCCACATTGACGATGAGACCTGCATTTTGCTTTCCCGAGCCGGTGCTGCGGCGGCGTGTCCGGCATGCGGACGAATGTCGCGAACGGTTCGAAGTCGCTATCGCCGCCAAGTCGCGGACCTTCCCCTCTCTGGGAAACGCGTCAGGCTGCTCGTGCAGACACGAAGGTTCGCTTGTGATGCCGTGCTCTGCGGCAGACAGATATTCGCTGAGCGGTTTGGCGATGTGCTGCCGCCCTATGCCAGACGAACCGGACGCCTCGAGCATGTCGTCCACCATTTGGCGCTTGCGCTTGGAGGACGCCCGGCGGCGCGTTTTGCCCAGCGGCTGATGCTTCCCCTCAGCAACGACACCTTGCTCCGCGTCATCCGCAGGCAAGGACTACCGCCGTCGACCCCGCCCTCGGTGATTGGCATCGACGACTGGGCCTGGCGGCGCAATCATCGCTACGGCACGATCGTGTGTGACCTGGAGCGTCGGCGGCCGGTCCGTCTGCTGCCGGACCGCGAGCCGGCGACGGCGGAAGCTTGGCTGCGGCAGAATGCCCAAATCCAAATCATTGCCCGCGATCGTGGCGGCGCTTACGGGTTGGCGGCCGCAAGGGCATTGCCCGATGCAGTGCAGGTCGCCGATCGATGGCATTTGATGGAGAATGCCAGCCGTGCGTTCCTGGATGCGGTCCGCAAATCGATGCGACAAATCCGCAAGACGCTCGGAGCAACGCGGGTCAATCCCAGGCTGCTGACCGCGGCCGAACGCCTTCAATACGAAGGCTATCTCCGGCGCGAACAGACCAACGCGGCCATCATTGCGCTGGCAAAGGACGGTGTCACGATCAAGGAAATCGTGCGCCGTACCGGTCATAGCCGCGGCTTGGTCCGCCAGGTGCTCAGAGGGCAACGAAACGATGTCTTTCGGTCACGGGAAAGCTCGTTGGAGCCATATCTCGAATGGCTCGACGCGCAATGGGCTGCCGGCAAGCGGAACGGCACTGAGCTGTGGCGGCGTTTGAGAACTCAGGGCTTTCGTGGTTCGCGCCGGGTCGTGAGTGAATGGGCCACACGGCGGAAGCGGGCCGACAAGGCCGATGCGGAATCATTGACCCGCATTCCCTCCGGCAGGACGATTGCTCGCCTCTTAACAACCAACAGAGACAACCTGACGAAATCCGAAACCGTCACCATCGCCGCGATCGAAAGCGGCGTCCCGTTGCTCATTGCGGCTCGCGATATCATTACCGACTTCCATCTGATGGTTCGGCGCAAATTGGAAAACCAGCTCGTGCCGTGGATCGACCGCGCCCGAGACAGTCTGGTCGCCTCCTTTGGCAACGGCGTAGCGAAAGACATTCAGGCGGTTCGGGCGGCGATCGTCACACCATGGTCCAATGGGCAAACCGAAGGGCTGATCACCAAGCTCAAGCTGGTAAAGCGCGAGATGTACGGACGCGGAAAGCTTGATCTTCTTCAAGCCCGCCTGATTGGCGCAACATGAGAGAATTGCACCAAATCTGCGTCAGAGCCAATTTTGAACGCCGATTGACACCCTTCCTCATGTCCGTAGCACCGCAGGCAAGGTAGACCCGAACGCCGGTCCCTGGTCCAATCATGCTGCTTCCACCGCCCGGATGAGCTTGTCAGAACGACGGTATCCACGCCGCTGTCAAAGCGGAGGCTTCGTCCGCAGCATAGTTGCAATTCGATCATCGGCGGCAAACCGCCGGCATCTTCGCGCCTATGGGGCGGGTTCTGCACAACAGGTATGTCAACCGGAAGGAACAGGGCATTCGGCGACGGCGCCAATAGTCCCTTCATCTTCAGCTCACGGCGCCATTTGTAAATCTGCTGCCGCGTCACATCGTGCCGGTGCGCGACTTCGGTCACCGTCGCACCATCGACCCCAACCGACATGACAATGTCGAGCTTCTTCTCATCGCTCCAACGTCGACGCCGTTCCTGTCCAAGAATATCGATCCGCATAAACAAATCCGCCCAAGACACGTCGCTAACGACGTCGTTAAACACGTGTCATAAGCGATTGCGAGGGCCTCTGACAGGCGGTGCCAATCGGGCGGTTACCGCTATCTGCAGGATAGTCCCGTATCGCGCCCTTCGCACTGTCAACTAACCGGTGATTAGCTTCGTCGGATGGGTTCAAGCCTGGAAAGATGAATTTGCGTTTGAATTTCGGGACACTTTCCGAAATCCTGCAGGTCTCGCCCCGGGGAGAAGAACGCAGGAAAGCTGCATGTCCGAAGTCATGAGAGCCCTCAAAAGCAGCGCCGATCCGTTGGAAAATGATCTCGCCCGCGTGTACGATCATTGGCAAGAGGTCAAGCGAAATCGAGGCCAGCAGGCGGGCCTCGGGTATGAACCCCGAGACATCAACGCATTGGGGGCGGTTTCGGTAATTGCGAGCCGGGTCCTGAAGGTTTCTGTCGGTTTTGAAGAAGTCGACCCAAATCAGAGCTACGAAGCCCTAGTGCTGAAATACCCCGAGCGGTTTTCCGATGATGTGATCGCTGCAGCGCAGGAACGGCTAAAACTCGGTGCAAGCAAGGTGAATCAATTCCTACAGCAGGACATTCAGTTCTTCATCAAGTCCAGCGCAATCGAGCTATTCGGAGAAAACGGCGTTCGGCCATCAGCCGAAAGTTGGGTTGGCCGCAAAGCTCACCTTCCCGAGCTTCACAGAGAGAACAGCTATGCTGAGAAATCCTAGCAAAGCGCTTTCTGGGTCTCGTATGGTTGCACGAGCAGGAAAAGGACGGCGAGCGCGGGCGAGGTTTAACTGCCGTGGTCGAGTTTGGCCCCTTGCAGTTGGGATGAATTGCACTGATTTCTGATGCGATGTTTTTTGATCGCCTTGTGGGGAAAGAACTCGTGGAAGCCCACAAGGACGAGGGGAGTTTCATTTCCAGAATAGACACGAGCCGCCATAGCCGGATTTGGCCAATTTAAGATAGCGACGTGGACGCGCTTCTGTCCGCAATCAGGCAAAAAGTCCACAAGATCGCGGAATACGAGAACCTGAGCCCCGACCCGCGTGAAGCCCTAAACCGAGAGAAGATCGAAGACACCACGGCCCTACGCCCGGTGGTCTTGCGGCGATACCAGACCGCGTTCCGGCAAGCGCTCTTGAATAAGCGCTCCAACTGCTGCGCGATAACCGGCACGAGCGAATTATCGGTCTTCGAGGCTGCACACATCATTCCATATTCAGAGAGGTTTGCCGACCGCGACAAGCTGGAGAATGGCCTTCTGCTTAGAAGTGATATTCACAAACTATTTGACGCGCACCTTATCTCCATCAATCCCAAGACTAAGGAAGTTGAAGTTTCTGACCGCATTGGATCATCGGACTATTTGAGCCTTCGCGCCAAAGCCATTGCGGATGATGTTTCCCCAAAGAGCCTAGATTCTCACTTCGAGAACTTTCAGAAACATCGTACATAACCTTGGAGCACTGAAGTGGCGTCCTCCGGGTATCCATCCCATCGCCTCGTGAACTCGTGCCACCGTCGGATCAGCGTTCTGATCGTTGTCCGCAATGGGCCGATTGCAATCGTTGCTCACGTTGGAAGGTATGCACGATCGCTATCCCTCAGGCCGAGTTCGGAGGAGCGATCCATGAATCCGGAACGAGTGCGTCACCATCCCGCCATTCGGCGATAGGCACGACGCCAATGAGTTCTCCCCAAACGTCAGCGCCGGCATGGTCGAGCACAATTGCCTGCAACTGGCCCTTCGCAAGAACGATCTCGTCCGCGATGGCTGAGAACACTCCCCGGACGGCGGCAACGTCCTGATTGCGCGTTCGACCTGGCGCGTCCCGACCTGGTTTGTCAAACCCCGACGGGAAGTAGACCTGGCTTGGTTGGTCGTACACAAGGAATCCCGGGACACAATGATCCGGAAGCTCCCTGAAGAAGCGCTGGAGCGACAGGGTTACCGCGACGTGGTAGGCGAGCCAGTTTGCGCCACTGCCGATTTCCCATAGGTAGTCCTTGCGGTCGGGATGCACGACGCGGACAGTCAGGTCGTCGATCAATACCTCAATCGGCGCATCAGGCCACTCGCCATCAAGCTTGGGCAGGATGGAGGCCGCAATTTTCGAGACATATAGCAGCGCGTTCTCGGTACGCCTGCGAACCTGCTGCTCGGAGTAAATCGCCTTCTGTTCTTCGATCAGGTCCTGCAGTCGACCAATCTCTTCCGCCTGCGTGCCACCATCCTCGGCGCGCTCGAATGTCTCGAGCGCCTGTTCCAGACGACCGAGGAAACGCTCAACTCTGTCTCTTCGGTAAGTTGCTTCCCTGACCTCGTCCGATCGGCGTTCGAGGATCGTGATCTCCTGGCGAACTGCGGCCAAGGCTTTCGTTGCCTCTTCAAGGTCCGACCTGATCCGTAGACGTTCCTTATCGAAAGAGTCGGATAGGCTCGGTTGCGTGCGCAACTGGATTTCAATTCCCGCCAGCGCCTGCACGAGCGCGTCAATTTTCTCGCGACCATCCGCAAGCACCGCTATCGGGTCGCTGGCGGCTTCCGTCCTAGACTTGAGCCACTCCGCGATGTCCAGCCGGTCCTTCTGGATGCGAATAGCGCCGCCGTACTTTCGGCTGCTGTCTACAAGACGTTCCACCTCTCCGAGGTGTTGCCGGAGAATGGAGAGCCTCGCAGCGGTTTCTGATTCCCGGTTTTGCAAGACTTCGAGCTGACGGAGCGAGGGCTCGATCGAGTCGACGGTCGCGAATGATGTTCGAGTGTCGGCGCGCGTCGCCGCACGGAGGAGGTCTATCGTCTGGTTGGGCTCATCTTCGGGAATTGCCGTTCCCTGTGGGAGGAGCCCGAGCTCGAGCGCCTGTCTGAGCCACCCGGTGGTTTCCGCCTGCCAGGCACGGACCGCTTTCTTGACCGTAGACAAAGCGGATTCTGCTTGGCGAAGAATGCGCTGCAGGCGGTCAATCTCCCATCGCGCCGCAACCATTTCCGGAGTCAAAGCACCGAGGACGTAGGGGAAAATAGCCTTTAGCTTCTCTCGATGTTCGGTCGTGTCCGCTCCGAAAAACAGGGCAAGCGGGTTCGCAACGATGTATTGAGGCTGGAAGTTGAATGCGATGAGGTCGCGAAAGCTTACCCGGCTTTGATAGGCCGCGTCCGCATCCGGATTGATCCGGAGCCGCGACAGGCCGGACAGCTCGCCGAGCTTGCGTTTGACGATGTCCGCGTTCGTGTTCTTCTCGGTGATCCGATCGGGGATATCGATCTCGTCGCCTTCTAGGAGGAACATGTCGCCGGTCTGCTTTGCCTCGCCAGGTTCCCGCCGAGCCAGAAGCTTTTTGCCTTCGAGGGTATCCACTACGATACCGAACCATTCGCAGGTATTGCGTATCGTCCCAACCGGAATGCTGCATTTGCCAGACGCCAGGCAGTAGTCGATAATTGGGATTACCGCTGATTTCCCGGTCTTTGACGCGCCGGTGATGACGTTCACCATCCCGGGTTCGAAATGCAGGACACGCGGCGGATGATCAGCCTTGGGCCAGAGGATCAAGCTAAGAATCTGGAAATGCATGGTTAGGGTTCCACCCACAAAAGTGCGAAGGCCTGATCGAGCGATAGCCTGCCGAACCAGCGACCGAGCTTGTCTGCTCCGGCGACGTGGTACTTCAGCCGTTCGGGCGGTTTTGGGGGACGTGCTTCGTTACTCCGAAGCCTTCCCGTGTCGTAGGAAAGGTTCATCAATCCGCTGGAGATTGCCGCACCTACGGAGGACAGCGTTAGCTCCCGCATCTTCAGGGCACGCTCTTGCACCGCGATTAGAAGCTCGCGCTCCTCGCCCAGCTTTTTGGTGAACTGCGAAAGACCGGACGATTCGTAGGTGGAACGGATGCGGTCAAGCGTGGGGGCGTGGTACAGGAGCGGGAGCACCACGAAGAACGAGTGTAACTGGGCGGCCTCGACCAATCGTTCTTGCTGATAGGACTTTCCGAACCGCCAAAGTAGCATAGCTCCCAGCGCGGGATTCTGGACCAGCGCCACCGTAGAGAGAGGGGTGGTCGTCATGATGCCCCCTTGGGAAACAAGGTCTTATGATCGGGGTGCCAACCGACCCTACGGTCGTCGGCAAGGCAGTTGTACTCTCCAGCGACGAAGTAGGTGGGAAGACTCTGGCCTTCCAAGGGCATAGTCAGATTGACGCACCGGCGATAAAGCTGCCTTCCCAGTTGCGGAGCGTCCAGATGCCCGTGGGTATCCGAAAGCTCATCAGAAGTCATTGCATGATGGCGAATGAGAGACTCGTCAAGCTCGTCAAGACTGCTGTTGACGATACTGCCCGTGTCCGCCCAGGTGACCTTGTCGGCCATGGCTCTTAGGAAGTCGCTGACTGCGTTTGTCATGAGCGTATCCGAAGCCTCGACGGCCAGCAGTTGGCGCACAAAAGTCGGCTGACTGCTGAGAAGATCGGCAATCTGATCCTGGGCGGGCGCACCCGTGGTCGAGACCAGAAGCTTTGAAAAATCGTGCTTTCTGATGAACGCTCTCAGTTTACGCCGAAACACGACAGCGTCGAGGATCGGTGCCTTTTTTTTACGGATGAGACTATCGACGTCATCCTTTGCGATGCCGATCGCCGCAGCGCAATACTGGTCCAGGCTTTCCTCCGGAAGTGTCACAACCAGCTTTTGCGTGATCGCGTCGATCGGGTCTTCCTCAGTTTGCAATTCAAAGAGCCGTATGACCTTCAGACAGACTTCATCGCCGGCTTCGAGAAATTTGCTTATCAACGGCTCCACGCCGACACCCTTTTTGCCTTTGAAGGTCTTCGTCTTGAATTTCTTCAGCAGCGCGTCAGCCTTTGCAGCATCTCTGGCGTCATGCAATGCGTGAACGAGGTCGCCGACCTTCAGTGGGGTGACGTAAAACCGGAACGCGGTTGCTGGATCGAGAAGCGAGCCAGGAAGTGAAGCCCAGTTCGCGAGCGTCTTCCACAGTTCCGCAGACCTGTCCGAGGCGGGATTGCCCGACATCGCGCTTTTCGACTGCTCGAAGATCAATCCGCCGGATGGGTCATGGATCGCGATATCGTCAAGTTGCTCAAGCGAGATCCGGCAGCCCTTGGCGACACTCATCAGATAGTAGCAGAGTCGAACGGGCTGAAGGCCATATCCGAGGTATTGACCGGGTACTGACGTCTTGAGTTTCGGATATTCGTCTAGCGACATTGCACCCCGGCAGAATCGTTACCAGCACACGCTATCCGAAAGCAGTGGTTGCACAAGATACGCATAGAATTACCAACATCTTTTCAAAATGTGACGGTAAATATACGAACGAACACCGTCGCTTGATATGCAGCGCCAGATACGTCTGGACTATCTCCAAAAATATTGGACTCTGCGCCTCATATGTCTGGCCTCAGTCCTTAGCTTACTCAATAATTCCTCCCGGATTGAGGATGTCCTCGACAGTAGAGCCGATAGGGTCCTTGATCTTGTCCTCGACTTTTTTGACCTTTTCCTTGAATTTCTTTTCCGCGAACTTCTTCACAAACTGGCCCGGGTCCTTCAGCGCTTTCGGGAAAGGAGCCAGCAGGCAAGCTCCTCGCACGTGGTGGCCCCGATTCTGAATAGCGCGAAGGCGGAAGTCCCGACGACGCGTTATGGGCTTCCAAGAATGGAACGACTTTCTCTGCCAGCTTTTCCCCGTTTCGCGTGGCAACGACCGACTCACAGCCGAAGACGTGACGTTTGAAGGCGAACTCAGGAAAGCCGCCAAGGAAAGTCCCGCTTCAACACTCGCTGACCGCGCGTCCGTTTGATCGATCGCTGACTTATGACCACGGCATATGCAGATAGACATGGTCCTTTAGGATATTGTACGCCTCGGAATCACCATCCTCGAAATGGCTCTGAAACGTTCCGGCTAGGTAGTCACAGAATGCCAGGCCATCCTCGAGAGGCTTCGATCTGATGATCCTGCTGACCTCGGTCTGCGACCGCATGTGAAACCACAAATCTTTGCGAAGGATGCTCTCGATAAGAACGTCGTATCCTAGACCTGCATTAAGCTCGTCAGGACATATCGACACTTGGCGCAGGTGACGAACCGTCGGGCCAATCAAGGAGGATGCCATCCAAGAATAGAAAAGATGGAAGTGTCCCTGGATATGCTTCGGCACCTTTTGCTTGTCGATCACCGCGACGAGCAAATGAACACGGGGATTCTCCTTGACCATTTTAACGGCTCGATGGGCGAACGACCGCCGGACGCCTGAGCCGATGCCGATCCATTTCTTCTCGTTGTTGGAGGTCCAGTCGAACTCCTTCTTGAGAGCTTTCACGACTTTGCCCGGGACTCGGTGGTTATCGTTTATCCCAACTATTGCACCGACGGTGAAATACCGACTGGAACCCCCTTGGCGATAGGGGAGGTTAAGTTGCCATCCTAAGTCGCCACTTTCGTCGAGAAGAACAAGCGCGTTTGACAATGAATACCCACCAACGAAAAATGGCCCCCGCGAAGCGAGGGCCATGGAAATTGTTGGCTATGCCAAGTTGCCGCGCGTTTACACCGCGCTTAGGATACCCGAGAAGTGTTCTCAGGCGTCCGGTTGAGACTGTGGACTCACTAGCCACAACCTACATAGCCTGAATGTCACCCATGTTCAAGTGTATTGAAGGGATATTCCCCGCACATCATAAGAGCAGCCCGATACCATCGGCACTTGCTTGGCGTCACTCATGGCTATGCCTTCGATACGTCACGCAACCTTGACCGCCAACGTCCCGTCCGCCCGCGCTGCAGCTTTGCATCTCGTCACCGCCCAGACCTCAAATGCGGGATTGTAGACGCCTGGCAACGGAAAGAAGCCGTCGATCAGTTCGAAGTCCCTGGCGTTGAGCGTGGCGATCGGCATATCGTATACGATCGACGTTGCAGCAATGAAGAGGTCTTGCCCTGGCTTTTTGTTGTCGGCCTTTGGATTGGCGAGCCAAAGTTGCGTCAGTGGCCGGTGGGGGCGGGATACTCGAACTCCGTGTCGAGAAGTTGGTCCATCCATTCCCAGAGCGCCTCAGCCTTTTCGGGATCGGCGAGATGCTTCTCAGCTATTCCCGTCTCGACTTCCAGAATGACAGCGAATGGAATGGCAACCCGGGACTGTGTTCTGAGCCATTCCGAGACCTTCGGATGCGGCCGCCGTTTGCTGGAATTGCTTTGGTTGGCAACCCATTTTGCCGAAACGATGCCTGTCGTCGTTGTTGCCGGCAGCCACGAATTCGACGGCGCGTCAATTACAGAGAGCATCCAAGATTCCCGTGCTTTCGCCGACAAATATCCCAATATCCACTATCTTGAGAACGACGCTGTGGACATCGGGGACGTCAGATTTTTGGGCGGTACGCTATGGACCGACTTCCGCCTCCGTGGAGGCGATCCTGAACTTGCGATGGCGGCAGCCGAGGTCGGAATAAACGATTACAGGCGCATCAAATTCCAGAAGCTTCCCTACCGGAAATTCCGCCCGATCCATGCCTATCGGAAGCACCAGGAAGCACGGAACTTTCTCGCCTCCGAACTTCGAGGCGGTGAAGGACGAAAGACGGTGATCGTAACCCATCACGCACCTTCCGTCCTCTCGATCGCCCCTGATCTCCGAGACGACCGGTTGTCTCCATGTTATGCTTCTGATCTGGAAAGCCTGATTGTCGAAGCACGGCCGGCGTTATGGGTGCATGGTCATGTTCATCGCGTGAACGCTTACATGATCGGCGACAGCAGGGTGATCTCGAACCCGCGCGGATACCCGGGCGAGGGGACCAGATTTGATCCAGCCTTCACCGTGGAAGTCTAGGATGGCGGCAGCCGTGTCGTGTTCGAATTCTAGGGTCCCGGCGTTTGCTGGAACGGTCGACTCGCGAACTTCGCCAGTTTTCTCGACAGGGCAGCGTTACCTCTGATATGTTCTGCCGGCCATAGAGAGATCGAATTGCCCAAAGCCACTCCACCTCAGAAGGTTCAGAGTGATAGTAAAGCTCCGCTCGGAGCGGTGTTGGGTACGGACTTCGAGCCGAACCCGGAAAGGATCGTTATAGGTCCACGAAACGATCGCAAGAAGCTCAAGATCAAGATAATCGATCAGCGCAAGAAATCCAAAAACTACTGACAGACGCATTCTCTCTACTGATGATTTGACCGACAAGAGCGATCTGACTCTGACGGAATCTGATTGAGCCGCTCCAAGTTGCAAGTTACATTTGATGCGGCGATGTGGAGGGCATTGGAGGTGGCCAGTGGCCGAGCAGGGAACCCAAGCCCCTTATGGAAAAAAGCCATGTCCGGTTTGCAATCCGAGGGGCGAACTCTACCAACCCCCAAGTTTGAGAAAATGTGAAAGATGCGGTGGAATGGGATGGTTAACGCCGCCCGCGCCTTGGGATGAACCTGAAAAAGGCTCGTAACATGGCCGTAGCCGAACTGGTCCCATGGTTTCAAATCGCGTCTACCATAATTGCGGGCATAGGCATTATCACCTCTGTGAGCCTTGGCATCGCTAGTTTGAACAACAACCGAACAGATCGATTGATTAAGATCAGCCCGAATTTGCTGTTCAACGTCGGCGGGCAAGAACTAGCTGCAACTCTTCAACCCTTAAAGCGCATCCCGGGTGTTGCGACAGGCGAACAGGACGTTGAGGAGTTTCTGGCAGCTCTTCCGGACGGATATCTCGCTCCTTTTTTGGAACAGCATTATGGTCAACTCTACAATCACGGCGCTGGCCCTGGGCTGTCAGTTGAGATTTGGTTTCAGGCCGAGCGCCTCACGGTTAAGGGACAGGAACGTTCGTTAACGAGGAACGAGCGTGAGAGTTTGCCTTACATCAAGACATGGAACATGATGTCGGCTATTCCGGCCAACGTACCTCCTGGAGGAGTTGCGTCTTTTGGAACGTTGCCCATCTGTGTTCTTGCCGCGCACCCTGATGTGACGAAGGTGACTGGCAACATGTACATCGAGTGCCACGACCAGCACGGGCGCTCCCTGCAGTGGAGCCAGCCGACAACGTACTTCATAGACAGGCTGAAATCCGACAAGGCGACGATCACTGTCGCATTCAGTCAGCGTCCCGTAAGTCTCACATAGCACTTCCTATTCTTGGCTTCAGCTCTCTGGGCCGGTTTTCTGCCTCAAAATTGTCCAGGGCGAAACGAAACGTCCGAGTGGGCGAATACATATGGATTTGGGCGAGACCGAATGCCCAACGACAAAAAGCAACACGGACAAAACCGCTCGGGTGTTCCATAATATGTGTTATGCGACGACGTGTTGTAGCGGCATTTTAGAGATGCGACACATAGGCCAGTTAGAGATGCGACAGTCGTCGCCTCTTGCGATGCTGGTCAAACGTCAGCATTGGGGAGCAAGATCAGCGACTTGCATCGTGGCCGAGGCCATTTGTGTTGGGAGTCGTCATGTCTTGTTTGATTGTCATGTCGCAGAAGGAAATGCATCGTCTTGAACATATTCGGCAGGTTCGCCAAGGCAGTCTGAGGGTCACACGGGCGGCTGAGCTGCTTGGGCTCAGTCGCAGCCAAGTCCATAGGCTGTTGCAGGCCTATGACCTGAACGGGATCGACGGTCTCGTTTCGAAGAAGCGCGGCCGACCGAGCAACCGGCGGTACGGTGAGGATTTCCGCAATCTGGCTCTGGACCTGGTGCGTGAGCATTATGTCGATTTCGGCCCGACCTTGGCGGCCGAGAAGCTGGTTGAGCGTCATCAGATTTCGGTCAGCAAGGAGACGCTGCGCCAATGGATGATGGCAGCCGGCATCTGGGTGTCACGCCGCGAGCGCAAGAAGCGGGTCTTTCAGCCGCGCGGCCGGCGTGATTGTTTCGGTGAACTCGTGCAGATCGATGGGTCGCATCACTGGTGGTTGTCTTCTCTATTCGGCGTGGTGAGGTCAAGCACCTTCTGACTGTCCGCAGCTATGGCGATTGATGTCTTCGCAGTATCGCGCTTCTCTCCGGGCTCGGCCTATGTGGCCCTCCCATTATGGGACCAGAAGAATGGGGCGGAACAATCTAATCGGCGACCTGATCGCAATAAACGACCGTACCAGACAACCACGCGAACTCACCCCATCCATCGTCCTGCGAAGGACATCTTTCCACCGGCGGCGGAATCTTCTTGTCTCCTTTGGTTCTCGTCACCTTGGTTGCTAATTACCCAGCAACAGGCAAGCTCTCCCGTGTCCAGCAGAATTCGGTTCCGTCACTCCACATTCGATGCATGATCACAGCAAGCCGTCGGGCCAACGCTACAACCGCCTTTTGCCTGCCGCGGCGTCTGGCGATATTCATCGCCCAGGCTTTTAGCCACGACCATTTCTTAACGTTTACAAGCAGGACTTGCGCTGCTTCGTACAGCAGGGATCGCATCATCGCGTCACCGCAACAGGATACTCGCCCGACCCGTTTGCTTTCACCAGACTCGTTCAGTTTCGGCGTCAGCCCGAGCACAGAACCGACCGCCTTTGAATGTGCAAACCGGCCAGGAATATCGATGGTTGCCGTATAGGTGAGAGCGACAACGGGGCCGACACCAGGGATCGTCGTCAACCGGCGACAAACTTCATCCTCGCGGACCAAATCCAAAACCTTCTTGTGCAGCTTGGTGAACTCGTCGCGCAGCAGTTTGCGCGCAGCCAACAATGGCTGCATGATTTCGTGTAGATCAGGCCTGTCTTCGACCAGCTCATTGATCCGCTCCTCGAATTTGACCTTGCCGACCAATCCGACTTTCAGACCGAAGTTGCGCAACAATCCGCGAATGTCATTCGCGATGGCGATGGCTTTTTCCTGCAAGAGTTTGCGCGCTGTCAGCAATGCCCGGTGCTTCTGGCTCGTCAGTGTCTTCACATGCACAGGCCGGTAGAGATTGACGCGCATCATCTGGGCTATTCCACGCGCATCGTTGCGGTCCGTCTTATTCGGTTGGGCTTTCAAAATGCCTTGGCATGTCTGGTCTCGATGCAGATCACCGGCAATCCTGCCTTGGCAAGTCCTTCATAGAGCCATTGCGACAGTGGTCCGGCTTCAAGACCGGTCCGCTCAATCTGCCACTTCGGGTCCTTGATCACCGAGATCAAATCCTCAGGGTGAGTGGCAACTTTCGTCTCCCGGCAAATCTTGCCTGTCTCATCAACAATGCAGACCGCGGTCTCTTTCACCGACAAATCCAATGCACAATAGTGTTTCATGCTGCGCTTCTCCCTTTGATGTTGAGGCTGTTGAAAGACATGACCTCGTTTTACCATCAGCCAGAAGCGCAGCACCGCAATCCACAATGGTCAACGCTGAGACGCAAAGCCGAATATCCCATCTAATCGCATTCCATCCGTCAAGCGGGCTTGAGCATTCAGCGACCTTGCCGGCTTGCGGGACAGGCAACCGGCTTAATCGATTGGATGGATCTGCCCTCACCGGCCGGGTCCTTCAGAGCTATCCAGTGCTGGGAGCAGGGTTGTCTCCGCGGTCGACAAATGTCGCCGCACAAGGGTTTTCGCAGGTGGGATCTTCCTAATGTTCGAGGCGCAGTCTCAACGAGCTGCAGCCACCAGAAGCGGAATGATCCTGCCCACGTCCGCAGCAGGGACGCTCAGCACCAAAGTTAGATGGCGCGCTGAGGGACGAAGGCTGAGCGTCGCCTATATGGTCGCGCCAGCCGATGCGTTGAACACTTCTCCCGTCTTGAGCATGCTGTGCATGATGACCGCGAGTTTCCGGGCGACGGCCACAGCGGCCCGCTTGAAGCCAAGTCGCTCGCGCAGCTTAAGGCCCCAACTCTTGAGACTGCTCTCGGTCCTGGCACTGGTTCTCGTCAAAAGCACTGTCGCCGCTTCGTAAAGCAGCCCACGTAAACGATTGTCACCCCTTCGCGAGATATGGCCGTCATAGTCGACCTCGCCTGACTGATAACGCCGCGTTGTTAGCCCGAGCCAGGCGCCAACCGAGCGCGACGTTCGAAAGTTTTCTGGATTTTCAATTGCCGTAACGTAGGACACCGCTGTGACCGCGCCGATCCCCGGAATTGTCATCAATAACTTCGTGGCTTGGCTCCCACGTGCCACTATAAGCAACTGTTGGCCAAGATCGGCTGCGCGCTTGCGGATATCGTGCCACGCCTCCAAAAGAGGCAAGATAATCTTCGCAAGCTCGGTGTTTCCATCCAAAAGCTTCCGCACATCGCCATCAAACACTCGACCCTTCGCTTTCGGGATGATCAGACCGAAGGTCTTCATCAGGCCGCGGATTTGATTGCCAAGTTGCGTTGACATGTTCAGGAGCTGTTCGCGGGCAGCCACCAATGTGCGGGCTAACATAGCGTCAAACGACTTGACGCGAACCGCTTTGTAAAAGCCTGCTTCAGCGAGTTGAGCTAAACCATCCGCATCGTTGGCATCGGTCTTGTTGAGCGTTTCGTTCAATACCTTTTGCGCGTGCCGCGCTTCAATGCAGATCGCCGGCAACCCCTCGCTCGTCAGCGCGTGATAGAACCACGTCGACAGCGGTCCCGTTTCGAATACGACGCGCTGCGCGCGTGGAGCTTTTTTGCGGATCATCTGCGCGAGAAGATTGGGATCCGAAGGACACTTCCCCCGCCAGATCCGTTTCCCGTCTTCCCGGATCGAAATTGCGGTGTCTTTCAATGAAACATCAAGGCCAATATATTGGTTCAAGGTTGCCTCCATCCGATGTTTGGGCCCGGTTCCAATCGAGAGCCCGTTTTTCCATCCTATCGGGGGCAACCACCCTCACCAGCCCAAAAGCCAGAGACGGTCGCGCCGCGATTACTCCATGTTCGAGAACCGCGGCCGCAAATGCGCCCTGCTCGTCTACATCGACGATGCGACGGGCAAGCTCTTGCATTTGCGCTTTGCCGCCTCTGAGAACACCTTTGACTATCTGCACGCGACGAAGGCCTATTTGCAGCAATGGGGCAAGCCGATTGCGTTTTACAGTGACAAGCACGGTGTTTTTCGCAGCACGCACGCCTCGATGAAAGACCGCACGAGCGGTCTGACGCAGTTCGGCCGGGCGCTTTATGAGCTGAACATCGACATCATCTGCGCCAACACTCCGCAGGCGAAAGGCCGTGTGGAGCGGGCCAATCAGACACTGCAGGATCGGCTGGTGAAGGAATTGCGGCTGCGCGGCATCGACACGATCGAAGCGGCCAACGCCTATGCATCAGAGTTCATGGCGGATTTCAACTTTCGTTTTGGCAAGCCACCACGCAATCCGAAAGACATGCATCGGCCGCTGGCGAATCACGAGAACCTCGATGGTGCCATGTGCCGCAAGGAGGTTCGCAAGCTGTCGCATTCCTTGACGCTGCGCTATGACAAGGTGATGTTCATTCTCGATCCGACAGAGCGCGCAACGGGGCTGGCGGGCAAGAAGGTTGTCGTATGCGACTATCCGGACGGGCGCCTGGAGATCACAGACGGGGAAGCCTCCCTGCCCTACAGAACGTTCGACATGTTACGGTCGGTGCACCGGGCGGACGTGATCGAGAACAAACGCCTAGACGACATGCTTTCGATCGTGGCCGAGCTGCAGGCCGGGCGCCAACAGCAACGCAGCAAAAGTGGGCCTCGCCGCACCGGCCAGACGGACCATATGTTCGGCATTCGCGATGGCAGCCAGAGCAATGGCTATCAGCAGCGCGGCACCAAGCCAGGACGGAAGACGGATTTTACGAAGGATCCAGTCGTTATCGCCCGACGGCAGCAGGTATTGGCGAGCCAGCTTAACACCGAGTGATGTAAGCGATCCGGATTGAAAAAGCTAAAGTATATTGTTGCACTTGAGCCCTGCGCGCCGACCGGGCTACGCAATACCGACAAGCTCCACCCGGACGGCGGCTTACCTCTGTGTATTCATCAATATAGAATATTGAAACGCCAGCAATAATGGATAGTATGATGTCGCGTTTCTAAATTGCGTACTTTGTCTCATCTTTAATTAGCTGTGACACGTGTTGTAGCGGGGTGGGTTCAAGGATGAAGTGCGACTTGCGATAGATACCAATGGGTTATCACGCGCAAGGAACGCTCATGAGACGCACCTACTCCCAGATCGATATGGATGAACGTCGCAGGATCGCTCGCTGGCGAGCGGCCGGCCTGAGCGCCACCGTCATCGCCGAGAAGCTCGGCCGGCATCGTTCGACGATTTTCCGCGAGCTGCGCCGCAATACGTTCGAGGATCGTGAGATGCCGGACCTCAACGGCTACTATTGCGTCACCGCCAACGAGATGGCACGTGAGCGCAGAGCCAAGCTGCGCAAGCTCGCCCGGTTCTCGCATCTGCGCCAATCGGTCATCGAGCGGATCATGCATGGCTGGTCGCCACAGCAGATCGCTGGCCGATTGCGGCTGGAGCGCCATCCGATCTCTGTCAGTTACGAGACGATCTACAAGTTCGCCTATTCCGCAGACGGCCAAGCCATCAAGCTGTGGCGGCACCTGCCGGAGCGTCGTGCGAGACGCAGACCGCGGTATGCCCGGCGGCGTCACGGTCGCCGCTTCAGCCCGGAACTCAACATCCTTCACGTCCTGATGCCGTTGCCGAGCGCAAGCAGTTCGGCCATTGGGAGTGCGATCTCATTCAGTTTCGCAAGAAGTTCGGTAAGGCCAACATGACCTCACTGGTCGAGCGTGTCAGCCGCTTTGCCGTCTTCCTGCGCAACAACGACCGGCAATCGAAGCCGATCATGGACGGGCTGATTGATGTGCTCCAAACCCTGCCCCATGCTGCTCGACGCTCCATCACCTTCGACCGGGGAACTGAGTTCAGCGAATGGCCCTATCTGCAGGCTGGCATCGGAACGCAGATATGGTTCTGCGATCCGCAATCGCCTTGGCAAAAAGGCACCGTCGAGAATACCAATGGCCGGGTCAGGAAATGGCTTTCGAGAGAGGTGGATCCACTGTCGATCACCGACCGCGACCTGAAGGACATTTGCGACCAGCTCAACGCAACGCCGCGCAAATGCCTCGGCTATCGAACGCCCGCCGAAGTCTTCCGCCAGAAACTCCTCGCGCAAATCCGGCGCACCGGTTAGCTTCTCAAAGCCCGCAGGTCGCGGTTCGCCATGAACTCACACGGCTATTTAGTAATGCGACAGTTGGGCCAGTTAGAGATGCGACAGTCTCGCCTCTCGACGCACTGGTCAAAGCCAACGTTGGGAGCAAGGATGACGATCTTCAGCCTGGTCGAGACCATGAGCGGTCGGAGTCGTCATGTCCTGTATAATCACCATGTCGCAGAAAGAATTGCATCGCCTCGAACTCATCCAGAAGATCCGTGACGAACGCCTGACTGTTGTCCAGGCGGCAGAACGGCTCGACCTCAGTCGAAGTCAGGTTCATCGGCTGCTGCAGGCCTATGACCGGGATGGGCCGGCCGGCCTTGTTTCAAAGAAGCGATCACGGCCGAGCAATCGGCGCCACAGCGAGGAATTTCGTAATGCGGCGCTGGACCTGATCCGCGAACGCTATCTGGACTTCGGTCCGACGCTGGCGCGCGAGAAGCTGATTGAGTTGCACAGGATCTCTCTCGCCAAGGAGACGCTGCGGCAATGGATGACCGAGGCCGGCATTTGGATTTCGCGTCGTGAGCGCAAGAAGCGAGTTTTCCAGCCGCGCGGCCGGCGCGACTGCTTTGGTGAACTGGTGCAGATCGACGGGTCGCATCACTGGTGGTTCGAGAACCGCGGCCCCAAATGCGCCCTGCTCGTCTATATCGATGACGCCACCGGCAAGCTGCTTCATTTGCGCTTTGCGCCATCCGAGAACACGTTCGACTATCTGCAGGCGACGAAGGCCTATCTGCAGCAATGGGGCAAGCCGCTGGCCTTCTACAGCGACAAGCACGGCGTCTTTCGCTCCACCCATGCATCGGAGAAAGACCGGACGAGTGGTCTGACCCAGTTCGGTCGGGCGCTCTATGAGCTGAACATCGACATTATCTGCGCCAATACTCCGCAGGCCAAGGGCCGGGTGGAGCGTGCCAATCAGACATTACAGGATCGGCTGGTCAAGGAGATGCGGCTTCGCGGTATCGATACGATAGAAGCTGCCAATGCCTATGCGCCTGAGTTCATGGCGGATTTCAACGCGCGTTTCGGCAAGCCACCGCGTAACCCGAAGGACATGCACCGGCCGTTGGCAGACCATGAGAACCTCGATGGCGCCATGTGCCGCAAGGAAGTCCGCACGCTGTCGCAGTCATTGACGCTACGCTATGACAAGGTGTTGTTCATCCTCGACCCGACCGAGGTTTCCAGGCCGTTGGCCGGCCAGAAGGTGATCGTCTGCGATTATCCTGACGGACGGCTCGAGATCATGCACGAGAGCTTTGCCCTGCCCTACAGAACCTTCGATAAGTTGCGGTCGGTGCATCGGTCTGAAGTCGTCGAGAACAAGCGTTTGGACGATGTGCTGTCGATTGTCGCTGAGCTGCAGGCTGGACGCAAGCAGCAGCGCAGCAAGAGCGGTCCCCGACGCACCGGGCAGACGGATCATATGTTCGGCATTCGCGACGGCAGCACAGCCAACGGCTATCAGAAGCGAGGACGCAAGCCGAGGACAGATTACATGACCGATCCGGCGGTGATTGCACGGCGAGAGAAAGCGTTATTGAGGCAGCCAGCAGCGGAATAAAAATCGTCAGTGCACGCCGGTGTCGCTCTGTGTATCCGATTCCAGTTGCAGGCAGGCTGGCCAGAGCGGCGTCTTGTGGAAGGATCCATCCTGGAAAAGCGTGATCCCCTCTCGTGCTTCATAGAGCAAACCAAGCCAGCACAGGCGCCGTAGGACGCCATATTGGATATCGGATTTCAGCTCCCAGGCTTCCAGTGTCATTTCGGTCTCAGATAGGGGCTCGAAGTCTGGGTAGAGGATCTTCACAAGCTCCAATGGCGTGCACCCTTCTCTGGCCTTGATATTGAGAAGGTTGAGGAACATGCGCCACCAGCGTAACCGCGCTTGGACCTCCTCTTTGCGCTCGGTGGCGTGGACATAGGAATAGAGATAATCCGTGGCGACGAGATCGAAGAAGCCTTGCGGGTTCACCAGGAACTCCCGGCCGCGTCTGGTTGGCAGCAGCACATCCTTTTTCCGGCGAAGCAGCTTCAGATGACGGGTCATGTCGCGCACGACCCAGAGCGGCGGCATGTCGCTTTCATTGAGCACCTTGTTCATGCTGTAGAGGTCTTCGGCTGTGAAGTCGGGCCAGAGGAAGTTCACAGCGGCCCAATGCACGAACTTGCGGTTCATGGCGCCGGTCGCGGTCAATCCTATGCCACCCTCACCGTCAGCATAGGCAACCGCAAGAAGCATGCCGCGAACAAGTGGTGACAGCGCGGCGACATCGACGTCACCCTGCAACTTGATTTCCGGAAGCATCGTGTGGCTTTGACCCCTACCTGCCCCATGCAGGTGCAAACGAGTATCAGCCGGCGACGGAACAATTGCTACTGAGAAAGCTAAAGCCGAAGAGGAGCATTATCACCCGCCCCCGCCCTTCCCTTGCAACCCGGCCCAGCCGGTCGGATCGGGGGCTGATTATCGGTGCCAGTGTCGCGTTTCTAACTGGCTGACAGCGTCGCGCCTCTAATCAGCTTTGACACGTGTCATTATATAACGTTATATTGCATTGGCGCAATGCTTCTTGCGTCTTTCCATTCGTCTCATCAAGCATCAATACCATAAAGCTCGACAACGGCGTTCATTGTACTCTCGCTCGAGTGGAGGTTGCTTCTCTATTCGGCGTGGTGAGGTCAAGCACCTTCTGACTGTCCGCAGCTATGGCGATTGATGTCTTCGCAGTATCGCGCTTCTCTCCGGGCTCGGCCTATGTGGCCCTCCCATTATGGGACCAGAAGAATGGGGCGGAACAATCTAATCGGCGACCTGATCGCAATAAACGACCGTACCAGACAACCACGCGAACTCACCCCATCCATCGTCCTGCGAAGGACATCTTTCCACCGGCGGCGGAATCTTCTTGTCTCCTTTGGTTCTCGTCACCTTGGTTGCTAATTACCCAGCAACAGGCAAGCTCTCCCGTGTCCAGCAGAATTCGGTTCCGTCACTCCACATTCGATGCATGATCACAGCAAGCCGTCGGGCCAACGCTACAACCGCCTTTTGCCTGCCGCGGCGTCTGGCGATATTCATCGCCCAGGCTTTTAGCCACGACCATTTCTTAACGTTTACAAGCAGGACTTGCGCTGCTTCGTACAGCAGGGATCGCATCATCGCGTCACCGCAACAGGATACTCGCCCGACCCGTTTGCTTTCACCAGACTCGTTCAGTTTCGGCGTCAGCCCGAGCACAGAACCGACCGCCTTTGAATGTGCAAACCGGCCAGGAATATCGATGGTTGCCGTATAGGTGAGAGCGACAACGGGGCCGACACCAGGGATCGTCGTCAACCGGCGACAAACTTCATCCTCGCGGACCAATCCAAAACCTTCTTGTGCAGCTTGGTGAACTCGTCGCGCAGCAGTTTGCGCGCAGCCAACAATGGCTGCATGATTTCGTGTAGATCAGGCCTGTCTTCGACCAGCTCATTGATCCGCTCCTCGAATTTGACCTTGCCGACCAATCCGACTTTCAGACCGAAGTTGCGCAACAATCCGCGAATGTCATTCGCGATGGCGATGGCTTTTTCCTGCAAGAGTTTGCGCGCTGTCAGCAATGCCCGGTGCTTCTGGCTCGTCAGTGTCTTCACATGCACAGGCCGGTAGAGATTGACGCGCATCATCTGGGCTATTCCACGCGCATCGTTGCGGTCCGTCTTATTCGGTTGGGCTTTCAAAAATGCCTTGGCATGTCTGGTCTCGATGCAGATCACCGGCAATCCTGCCTTGGCAAGTCCTTCATAGAGCCATTGCGACAGTGGTCCGGCTTCAAGACCGATCCGCTCAATCTGCCACTTCGGGTCCTTGATCACCGAGATCAAATCCTCAGGGTGAGTGGCAACTTTCGTCTCCCGGCAAATCTTGCCTGTCTCATCAACAATGCAGACCGCGGTCTCTTTCACCGACAAATCCAATGCACAATAGTGTTTCATGCTGCGCTTCTCCCTTTGATGTTGAGGCTGTTGAAAGACATGACCTCGTTTTACCATCAGCCAGAAGCGCAGCACCGCAATCCACAATGGTCAACGCTGAGACGCAAAGCCGAATATCCCATCTAATCGTGCGTCGGCTCGGCGGCGATGCGATGTTCATGCGAATGGTCGAGGCTGAAATCGCGGCGGGTTTGGCGCGGCGCTTCCCCCTTACTGCCACTGAATTTCGGTCTATCAATGCAAGGGGGGCCAGGGGCTGAATGGCGACCGATAGGTCTCGGGGTCCTCCACGATCTCGAACATGCGGCGCACATTGTGCCCAACCACATCCGTATTGTCGAAGATATTGCCATAAGCAGAAGCAACTTCTCCCAACCCATCAGGCAATTTACTAGATGCATACTTCATGAGAATACGCGCGGCTCTTTCTCTATTAGGAGCTGAGGCCAGCCCCCTGCACCGTGCCCTCAGCGTCAACCTTGCGAAGCCCGTAATAAACCGCCTGAACCATCCATCTTCGGATCGTCGAGCGCTTTGGCGGGATGTAGCGATCCTTGTCACGATTGGCGAGGAAGTCGATGAATTTGCCGAGATCGTCCGGAATATTCGGGTGGGGATCCAATTCGACCATAGAAAGGAAGCGCTGTGGCGGCGCCGAGAAGTCACCCTTCCTGGCTGTGTTCAATGCATTGCAGTCGATCCACAAAGAAAACAGGCCGGCGCCCCACTGTCCGAAAGGATTGGACTCCCAAAGCTTTTTCTCGAACCTTCCCGCGATGGCCCGATTTTGCAAAGACCTTCCGGCGGGACGAAATATAACTGACTTCCATTGGGCGTCGTTGCGAACTCGTGCATCGGGGGAACGCCCGGAGTCGTGGGCGGCGGCAAGCCGGAAGGATCGAAATTGAAGGTGACCTCTCCCTTGAGCCCAAGACCGGAGGCGAGGGCCTAACAACAGGGCGCTTCGGCAGCCTCCGAGATCAAGGAGGCGATCGAATCTTGTTTCACCCCGCCGCTCGGGGCGACGGAAAAGGTGCCGTTTCGGCGATGCTGATTTGGCGAACCCGATAATCCGATCGATCGGCTAAGCGTCAGGTGCCATCTTGACTGAGGTCATGCAGGCGACGCCCGGCCCTGCCCCGGCTTTGTCACATTGCCCGAGCGCGAGGGAGATCTTCGGCAGATTATTTCGGTCCCAACCCAAGGGAGACGCCGCGTGCGCTTTGCGATAGGCAGCTTGTGCTTCGGCTTCCGACGGCGCTTCAACGGTCGGGATCGGGCAGAGGGATGGATCAGCGGAAATGGCTGCGACCAATTTGGCTTTCGAGATGGCCTGAGCCTCAAACTTTGGTTCTGACGTAGCAAGATAAGTGCCTCCGGCGCCGGCGGCTATTCCGAGGGTCGCTGCGATCGCGATAATGACGTTCTGGTGCATGGCATCTTCCTTTGATGCTAGGTGCGGAGATTGAACCAGAAGCGTTCTTTGACGCCCTTGTCATTGGGAATGTCGAAGAACCAAGGATTCGCTCGCCGCGGCCGGGGAGACGTTACTTGGACCTTGCAGCCGTTGTAATTGTTGTCACGATTCCAGAAGTGGTCATTGTTGCTGCCGCTGCGGATAACCGTAACCGTGGTATGATTGCGCTGGTTGGCTTCCTCATCACCATAAAGGCGGTTGTACTCATCGCGATTCTCGCATCTGTCAACGATGCGGGCGCATTGATCCTCTTCGTTACGGCGCAAGCTGTTGTCGTCACCATCCTTGCTCGAGGTCGGACGGGATCCTGCAGGGCAGTCTTCAAACTCTTGCCTGCCTGGCTACCGGCCTTCGCCTCGTGGGAAACCGGCCAATCAAATCCCGGCTTTGCCATTGCGCTGATGAGCTTCTTCATCGGCGGAACGCAATAGGAAACGCCTTGCCAGGACGGATCTTGAGAAGGCAGCGCAAAGGAGAATCTGGCAGGTGACTCGGCCTCGATCCACTTAGGTTGGCCGTGCCCAACTCCCGGGGCAGGCGAACAGCCGGCCAGGCAATAGTAACCGAGTAGAAAAAAGGCCACTGGTCCAGTTCACAGACAGCATCACGCTCCTACACATAAGTTTGTTGGACTGTTGGACTCCGCTTATTACAATTCGATAATCCCGAATTCTACTGCTTTTAGAGCAGCAACCGTTCTGCTAGCAGCATCCAATTTTCGCATCACGTTTTTCATGTGGAAATTGACGGTATTTTTGGATATGCCCAGAATGGTTCCTATATCCCACGATGATTTTCCCCTTGCCACCCATAGCATACACTCCTTCTCTCTTATAGAAAGGCTAGGAGCACTCTCGATGCGACTCGATTTCAACCAGTTGTCAACCCTTTGATGGAAATGTAACGCGGCAAGTTCCAAGTAGGGTGTTGTCTGTTTTTGGAATTGGCGGTCCCATGATTGGGCAAAGCTCATGACCGCAAAGCTGCCATCGGGGCCGTGCAGTGGAACACTCAAGCCCGATCTTAAGCCGAACGTCGCAGCCTCGTCGAAAAATCGTCGTTCGATTTCAGTCGTGCTTTCGTCGTTGTACACCTCGCTCCAAGGAAAGGCGCCGGTCCGCTTTCGACTCTTCTTGATTATGGGGTCTATAAAGGCATAACCCATTTCGAAATAGCGCTTTTGCCATTCCTCAGGATAATTCAGCATGACCCCCGGACCAGATTGAACTGGCTTCAAAACCCTCTGGTTAGGTGTAAGAGAACCATAGGCGATCCACGGGCAATCAAAGTTCAAAGCAAAAGCAGACAAGAGGTCGAACAACTCTTCGCATTCGTTGACACCTTCGGCCTGGTCGAGAAATCGGCCCAACGCGAGCGCGAACGCCGCTGTGGCTGCCTCGCGGAAACGCATAGACGGGAGCAAGGCAAATCGATCGGACACTCTGGTGGTCGGCCTTCGAGCTTGAGGGACGTCAGTCTTCCGCGGGCGTTCCATAGGCTCTCCTTAGCTGCGCTGCATGTTTTCACTGGTGCACAAAGCTTCCCGCTATGTCAGTCACCCTTGTCGGTGAGCCCGCATTGCTGACCGCACTATCAATACAGATCTGAGGCAACCCTGATATGACTCAGGTCTGCGGCGCCTGGGTAGCGACGACAGCGTTACAAAAGTCGTGCCAGCTTTCGCCAAACAAGCCTCAAATGTTCTTACTTCATATTTGTCAAAAAGTTAGAACAGGGTGGCGGCTGAGCAGATCGAACACGACCTTCTCTCGGACTCGCCTGAACCCGACAGTAGGTGTCGGTTGCGTGCAAAATCGGCCGTTACTTCGAAAGCCCGCGAATTTGTCCCTACGGTTCAGCGTGGAGGCGGTTGACCTGGGGATCGGAGAACTGTGCGACAGCTTTCTCGATCGGTCCGCGTCCATCGACGACAGGATCTCCCGCTCAATGTCGAACAAGGCATCGATTGACCCGCCGCGAGCCAAATGAGATATCACTACCGCTTGTCGCAAAGCATTGCGACGTTGACAGGGATGAATAACTTGCGACGCGACCAAGATCGTCGTCCACCGTCTCAATGCGAGACCACGAGTACCGAGGCGCTGCTTTCGCGATTGTGCAGAACCTGGTGGACCGGCGCTGGAGAGGCCGCAACGGAAAACAGCCTCTCCCTTCACGAGCACGTCATGGATACGAACAGTCGCCCAGGCCACGAATGCCACGGATGGAACCTGGGTCCCGTGGGGTGTTGTGTTGCCACGTTGTGCAACTATGCCGGTCGCACTCGTCGCTCGGGTACCGCACCCGGAGCGCTATGCACGGCCGCCGCAAACGCGCCAGCAGGCGGATCGAGAACCGACACTCTGATTTGCCGTTGGATGAACGTACCTGTGGCAGGTCAGCCAGGCCTCGAATGCATCGCAATGCCGTCCAAGCAGTCGGAACGTGCAAATTCCGAGGCAATCCGCCCCTGATTCCGAAATGATCTCGCCCCCATCGGAGGCCCTCTTTCATGGTTCCATCGCAACCATTCTGGCACATCGATGCCTTCGAGTGGGGGCGTCAACCCCATCGCCTACGTCGAACTGACCGTTCGCGTCGGCGATCTCTTCGCCCTCTCGCAGCCTGCCGCGGATCGTGTGTGCCACTATCAAGGAAGGTAGCTGGTTTCGAGTTAAACGGCGAGGTTATTTTTACTCACGTCTAGCTGATGGTGCAGACGGAACACACCAATGGAGGCGGATAATGGCAAGTAGTGCGCTCATCCTGCTTGAAGGCCATACAAGGGGTGTTGGTCTACTTTACGTCCAAGCCGCCAAGCGGCTTGGTCTTCATCCGATCAACTTCGCGGCTGATCCAACTATGTATGACTATCTTGCAGCGGAAAACATCGAGACAATCCGCATCGACACAGGCGACCTCAATGCGCTGATCCGCGAATGCTCCCGGCTACGTGCCATCTATGACATTGCTGGCATTACGAGCAGTGAGGAGGACGTCTATGCGACAGTTGCCAAGCTCTGTCGGCATTTTGATCTACCGGGCCCGAACCCGGCTTCAATCGAACGATGCTGCGACAAGTTCACCCAACGTCAGCTCCTGAAGGAGGCCGGCGTCCCAATACCTGCTTATCGCTTAGCAGCGAAAGCGACGGACGTGGAAAGCGCTGCCGCGGAAATTGGTCTGCCGGTGATTCTCAAGCCGGCCGTCGGCTGCGGCAGCCGCGGTGTCCGGTTGTGCCGCACCGTCTATGATTTGCGTGACCACACGACCTATCTATTGGACGGCAAGCACAAATGGAAGACTCCGCCGAGGATACTGGTCGAAGAATTCGCAGAGGGCCCGCATTATAGCGCTAACATCATGGGGAATGAGGTCGTTGGAATTGCCGCCGCTGACTTTGGCCCCCCACCGCATTTCGTCTATCACGAGTTTACCCTTCCGGCCGGGCTAACAGATGAAGAGCATGAGCGTGCCGCCGATGTTTCCCTGAGCTGCTTGCCAGCTCTAGGTCTTGGCTGGGGGCCAACGAACGTTGAACTTCGGTGGACGAAGCGTGGCCCACTAGTCATTGAAGTCAATCCGCGGCTTTCTGGCACCCCCGATCCTCAACTGGTTCACTTGGCTTACGGTGTCGACCTCATCACCGAGCACGTGAAGCTCGTCATCGGCGATGAATGTAATTTGCGCAGAAGGCATTCGCACACTGCGGCCGCGCGGATCCTAGTTCCTGACCGGGACGGCACTCTCGACTGGATCGGTGGCGACAGTCGGGCGGCTGCTGTAACCGGGATTGCCGAGGTCAAATTGTATGTTGAACCAGAAACGCCGATCATCCGGAAGGGCGATACCCGAGATTGGATCGGACATGTCATCGCCGCTTCGCCTGGCGTCGCTGAGACCGGGGCGATACTTCAGCGTGCCGTTGACTTAATCGGCTGGTCGATCACACCATTCCCGCCGCTTAGCGAATAGCAACAATCGCCGGCGCGTCCATGCAGCTGACCTCGAGGCAGGTATTTCACTTGGGCAGCTTGCGCTCGATATGGCTCCAATGGTTTGGCGCATGTCGCGGAGATCGGGCCTTTTCGGGAGGTGCGGGTGAAAGGGTTCGACAGCATGTTGACCCGCACGCTGGTCGCGACGCGAATTCGGCTGGTTCGGATCACCACCGAGCTTTCCAACCAGATCCGCGGCATCATGAAGACGTCGGTCTCGTCGTTCGGCCGAAAGGGAAGCACCTTCGAGGACAACGTCCAACGCCTTCTTTTCGATCAGGATGGGCTTGCATCGGTCGTGCTGCCGACGCTGGAAGCCTGGCACAGTATCTGCATCCGCGCCATCCGCGCCGCCGAACTTGGCCGGCAGCTCGTCCAGAGGCGCGCCAGAGCCAGGCCCGCCGTATCCTCATGTCGATTCCGGGTGTCGGAGCGATCACCGCAACCTCCTTCACCACAGCTATTGAGGACCGGGACAACTTCAGGAAGTCCGATCCGTTGGCGAGCAGGCTGTGCGCTGCCTGGCGGCTCGCGCTCTGGACTCGAAGCGCTTCTGACGGCGCGTTGTCGCCTCCGTTCGAGAAGGAGGGCAAGCCATTCGCCGTGCTCGAGAGCTCTTGCCTCCGGACGCGTGTCCAGTTCCTGGAAAGCGCTTGCCATGCCGGAAAGACAGAGTTCGCGCAGATGTCGAGTCTTCTTAATGAAAGTAGCCGGCGCCACGAAGATTGGCGTGCTCACCGACGGCGGCAGCTTCGGCGGTGTGCCCGGACGCCTTGTGGGTTTTGATGAGGGCGGTGATGCTTTTCCAGTCCAGGTCGCCGATCTCGAGCCCGGGCTGAGACAGCTTCCGCCTGCGCCGTGTCGATCGCCTGGTAGAGCTTGAGAACGCCGAGGCGCAGCGGCGCATGTAGTCGGCCTGTGGTTCGCCGTCATCGGGCTCTTCGTCCCGCACCTGCCTTTCAATCCGGTAGAGCTGGTCGAAGAACTTAAGGGCCTGCGCCGGCGGCCCGCCGGGTTTCTTCCTCGCCTTGAGGGCGTCGACAAAGCGCCGCCTAGCGTGGGCCATGCAGCCGATATGCGTGGCCCCTTTCAACGTCCGCCAAGCCGAGTAGCCGTCGCTCATCAGGATGCCGCGATAGTTGTCGAGGAAGGCTTGCGGGTGTTCCTGCCCGCGCCCGGGCTGATAATCGAACAGCACAATTGGCTGTTCGCTGCCCTCGCCGCTGCGATAGGCATACGTGGACGGCCCCCCTGCTCGCAAGATATTTTTGAGATGATTTTGACCGCATCGCTTGCGTCCATACGTCCGGCCTGTTGTTGCGCTCGCACATGAACGCTGGCCAAGATGGTTTCCGCAACGTGAGCCCCAAACACATACACGACCTTGTAGAAGGCCATGGGCCTATACGGAGTGTCTCACGTCGTGGATCGATTGATCACACCATCTGCTCCTATCTTGCAAGTTCTGGCATCAGCACGCGGATTGAAGGACTAGACTTTCTATACGTTGCCGATCTTCATGCGGCGTTGACCATCAGCGCTGGCGCTAACTTTACGTTGTATGTCTCTCCAGACACCATGATCTTCCAGGCGATACGCGCCATCTTGTTGGCGAGGGCGACGGCTGCAAGCTTCGGCGGCTTGCGTTTCAGCAGTTCGGTCAACCATGGAGAAGCCTTGCCAGATCGCCGTGCATGCTGAATGACAGTGGTTGCTCCGACCACCAGCACCGCTCGCAATGCCTCATCGCCTGCTCGCGTGATGCGGCCGAGGCGCAGCTTACCGCCGGTCGAGTGGTCCTTCGGCGTCAACCCAATCCAGGCGGCAAACTGACGGCCGGATCGGAATAGTTCCGGCGCCGGTGTCTTCATGATCAGAAGCGCCGCGCCGATCGGGCCAATGCCGGGAATTCTGTTGAGGCGTTTGCTGCGTTCATCGGTACGCTGCCATGCCTTGAGCTTCGCATCCACGTCGGCAATCTTCTCTTCCAGTTGCGCGTATTCCTCTGCCTGACTCGCGAACAATTCCCGTGCCAATTCCGGCACCGTCGCGTCGGCCTGTATCCGTTCAAGAAGCAAAGGAATATGGGCCAGGCCCTTGGCGGCGGAAATGCCGAATTCAGCGGCATAGCCGCGGATAGCATTGGCGAGTTGGGTACGGTTGCGGATCAAACGACCCCGGACGCCGACCACCATGAGGGCCGCTTGCTCATCGACCGTCTTGACCGGCACAAACCGCATCGTCGGACGGCTCATCGCCTCGCACAGCGCCTCAGCGTCAGCGGCGTCGTTCTTACTCCGCTTGACGTAAGGCTTCACGAGCTGCGGCGCGATCATTTTCACCTCATGCCCGAGCGAGGTCAGCAGCCGAGCCCAGTGATGGGAACCGCCACAAGCTTCGATGGCGATCACGGTTGGCGGGCAGGTCGTCAAGAAATCTATCGATTCCTTGCGGCGCATTTTCTTGCGCAAGACCGGCTTCTCGGCGGCGTTCACGCCATGCAGTTGAAAGACATGCTTTGACGTATCGATGCCGATACGAGTAATCTTGTCCACGGACGGCTCCCTTTGTTTGAGATCTTAACGACTCACTCTGGCACGTTTCGATGCCGTTCGGGGGCCGTCCACCCCAACACATATACGACGTGCTGGTAGCTTCTTTGCCCGCTTCCTTCAGCACCTGAACCGTGGTCTCGTCGCCATGGATGACGGTCTGGGACTGGAGTCGCGATTTCAGCACATTATAGATACGATACAGGTGTTTCTCGCTCGAACCGATCACCCATTGGTCCAAAGCGCCGCGACTGACCGGAACCCCGGCGCGCTCAAAGACCTGCGACAAACGATAGAGCGGCGTGCCGTCGACATATTTATGAACGAGCGCGAAGGCCAGCGTCGAAGCGGTGGCGATGCTGCCTGGAAGGCAGCTGCTTCGGCATCGGCGCGATGACAACAGGCGTGTTGATGCCGGTGCGGTCGAGTTTCGGCACGAATATTTGGCCCGGGCATTCTGCAGAACCGTGGCCTTCACCTCGATGTGAAGCTGCTTGGTAACGAGCTCGCCCATCCGATGCAGCGGGTGGCTGCAGCACGGACAGACCTTCTGGTCGTCGGCAAGGTCATATTCGACGCCCTGGCGCGGCAGGTTCTCCGGCAGCGGTCTGCGGCCGGGTTTCTTGCCTTCCGGCTTTTTTCGGTGTCCGGCAGTCCTGTGTGCGGATGATCAACGGCATCGGCCTCATCGATGTCGTCGCTGTCCTCATCCCCCTCAAGGGCGCTCTGCTCGGCTTCGTTGAAGAGGCGATCCATATGCTTTTCGCTGCGCGGCGCAAAACGATGCAACTGCGCGAGAGCCAGTTCTTCTTCAAGCTTGAAGACGCGCTGCGCAAGGGCTTCCCTCTCGACCTTCAGCGCGGCGATTTCGGCAGCATTAGCCGCCAAAAGCCAAAAGCGCCATCAATTCCGCATCAGGGGTGCCGGCTCGAGTCATTATAGTCTTGAATCTGAGCCGTTCCCTTAGGTCAACGGCAAAGTTCAGCCGACAAATTCATATTGCCGCACCGGATGGCGCACCATCGCGTCGAGATCAATGCCGTCGAGCAACCAGTGCAGTTGCTCGGCATCGAGCGGCACCACCGTCTCCTGCCGCCGCACCAGCGGAACTTGTCTTCCGTCAGCGCCTTCAACACCAGCACAAAGCCCGACCTATCGAAGAACAGCAACCAGGTGCGGCGGCGATTGCAGAAGGCAAACACCGCGCGCTCAAACGGATTGAGGCCAATAGACTGCTCGACCAGGATCGCAAGACTACTGATCCCGGCGCGAAAGTCGATCGGCTCCCGGTGGAGATAGACGCGCAGATCATCAGCCAGCCGGAACATCGCAACGCCCCAACGCTTCGATCATCGCCGACAGAACCGTAAGCGCGATTTTCCCCGCACGTTGACGCCGCCTTTCGGCGTTTGATTTAGGAAAGCGTAGCGCTGGATCAGGCGGCAGTGGCAGTTTTGGGGAAGTTGAAGGGCAGCAGGTCGGTGGTATCGGCGTCGTCGGCGCGCTGAGGCAATTCGGTGAGGACGTGGCGCAACCAGGCTAACGGCTCGACGCGCGAGGCGCGGCAGGTCAGCATCAGGCTGTAGACTACGGCACTGGCCTTGGCTCCATCCACGGTGTCGCTGAACAGCCAACTCTTTCTGCCAGTGGCAAAGATTTTGATATCGCGTTCGAGAAGGTTGTTGTCGATCGGCATCCTGCCGTCTTCGGCGTAGCGCGTCAGATATTCCCATTGGTTCCGAGTGTAGGATACGGCATAGCCAAGCTTGCTGTCCGGCCTTCGGGGCGATTTTATCGAGCCATTCCTTGAGGGCGTTCAGGACGGGGATGCTATGTTGCTGGCGGAAGCGGCGAATGCATTGATCTGGCGTTTCGCCTCTGTCCGGTTTTTCGTCCCGCGCCTGCCTTTCAACCCGGTAGAGCTGTTCGAAGAACCGGAGCGCCTGCTCCGGCGGACCGCCGCCCTTCTTCCTCGCCTTGAGGGCATCGACAAAGCGCCGCCTCGAATGGCCATGCATCCAATATGGGTTGCGCCCTCCAGTGTGCGCCAGGCGGAATAGCCGTCGCTTATCACTATACCGCGGTAATCGGCGAGAAAGGCCTGCGGGTCTATCTGGCCGCGGCCCGGCTGATAATCGAGAAGCACGATCGGCTCGTCACTGTCCTCGCCACTCCGATATGCCCACATATACGATGTGCTGGTGGCCTCCCTATCCTTTCCTTCAGGACCTGAACCGTCGTCTCGTCGCCATGAATGAGGGGCTGTGATCTGAGCCGCAGTTTCAGTGCGTCATAGATGCGATGCAGATGCTTCTCGCTCGAGCCGATCACCCAGTGACCCAGAGCGCCTCGGCTGACAGGAACACCGGCGCGTTCGAAGGCCTGCGCCAGACGGTAGAGCGGTGTGCCGTCGACGTATTTGTGAACAAGAGCAAAGGCCAGCGTCGAGGCCGTAGCGATGCTGCCCGGCAAGGGCTGCGTCGGCATCGGCGCGGTCACAACAGGCGTGTTGATCCCGGTGCGGTCGCAATGACGGCAAGCATATTTGAACCGCACATTTTGTAGGACCTTAGCCTTCACCTCGATATGAAGTTGCTCGGTAACGGTCTCGCCCATGCGGTGCATTTGGCCGCGGCAGCAAGGACAAGCCTTCTGATCGTCGGGAAGGTCATACTCGACGCGCTCGCGCGGCAGATTTTGCGGCAAGGCCTTGCGGCCGCGCTTCTTTCCCGTCGCCCCTTCTGTCGCCGGCAAGCCCGTGTCTGGCAGGGCAACGACATCGCCATCTTCGTTGTCGGCGGCGTCCTCATCAGCGGCCTGTTCAGCTTCATTGGAGAGGCGGTCAATTTGCTTTTCACTCTTCGGCGCAAAACGATGCAGTCGTGCAAGCGCCAGCTCTTCCTCGAGTTTGACGACGCGCTCTGTGAGCTGACGGTTCTCCGCCTGCAGCGCAGCAATACGCGCCATCAACTCTTCAACAGTCGGTTCGCCGGTTCGATTCATCGTAGTTTTGAATCTGAACCGTACCGCCGCGTCAACCGCAGAATTCGCCGCCGTCAGCCAGCAACCTGATATTGCCGCACCGGATGGCGAACCATCGCATCGATATCGATGCCGTCGAGAATCCAGTGCAATTGCTCCGTCGTCAGCCGCATCACCGTTTCCTGACGCCGGGGCCAGCGGAACTTGTCCTCGGTCAACCGCTTCAGGACCAGCACAAAGCCCGATCGGTCGAAGAACAAGAGCTTCATCCGATCGCGATGGCGATTGCAGAAGGCAAAAACCGCTGGAGCAAACGGATCGAGTGCCATCGTCTCCTGGACCAGAACCGCAAGGCTGTTGATACCAGCCCGAAAGTCGATCGGTTCGCGATGCAGGTAGACCTGAAGGTCAGCGCCCAGTCTGAACATGACCCAGTGCTCCCATGATCGCCCTCAATGCATCCACATCACAGCATTCTAGCGTCAACTTCACGCCGTTCGGCAGTGACGCGCTCACCTTGGCTGGAGAGGAAAAAGGCGCAGCCCTTTTGACCCACGCACTCCATCGCAAGTCCCCGGCACATCCACCGCAGCCATGCTGCTCTGTCGCAGCAAGGCCCGATCGGAAGTGCTTTCAATCTGAACCGGGATAAACGCCGGTGATGAGGACGGCGGAAGGGACTGGGTCTCCGTGCGTTTCTTCATCCACTTCCGAAGAAGGTTCGCATTGACCCCATGTTCGAGCGCAAGCTTCGATACCGACACTCCAGGCTCAAGGCAGGCCGTGACAGGACGGTCCTTCGATGCCGGGTCGTAACGGCGTCGCCCGTCCCGACCAACAAGCCTTACCCGTAGTTTCTGATCATCGTCTTCCATCACAAGGTGTCCACCTATTTTGGTGGACATCTAATGCATCAGAGCACTCAACAGCAAAAGGTGCCGGGAAATTCGCGCTTACACAGAACCTGAGCATCCGCATCTTCAAGCTCAGCCGTACACCGTTCGGCAGCGACGCCTTCAGCCGCACCCGTGGCGATGTCGGCCGAGCCGACGGAGCCGGCGGTCGCGCAATCGGCGCGGCCTCAACAACCGGAACAAAGGCCGACGGCGCGCAAGGCATTAGTGGTCAACGCGTTCTCCGCCTGCCGGCGCGGACGCAGCCTGATCCAGTTGCGCAACTGATTGGCGTTCACCCCGTACTCGAGCGCAAGCCCTGCAACGTAAGCGGCAAGGCGAGGCCGTTCAGGCGGCGTAGTTCCACGGCATGAGTGCGTCGATTTCGCTGCTCGGCCAGCCATTGGCGATGCGCTCGAGGGTCTGGGTGAGCCAGGCAAGCGGATGACGTTGTTCATCTTTGCCGTCTGCACCAGCGTGGCGATGGTTGCCCAGCTCCTGCCGCCGCCGTCGCTGCCGGCGAAGAGCGAGTTCTTGCGTTTGCTCGCTCGACGATGTTGGAGTCGAGTTCGATGCGGCCGTCGGTGAGGAAGCGTTCGAAGATGGCGCGACGCGAGATGGCATAGCGGAGCGCCTCGGCCAGTTTCGATTTGCCGGAGATGCGCGGCAGGGTTTGCTGCCAGAGGGCGAAGAGGTCCGCGACGACTGCTGCAGAAGCCTCTTGGCGCGCCGCGGCACGGGCATCGGGACCTTGGCCGCGCACGGTCTCTTCGATCTGCCAGAGCGTGGCCATCTTCTCCACCGTCGCCGTTGCAACCTTTGAGCTTTCGCTGGCATGAAGCTCGTAGAACTTCCGCCGACTGTGTGCCCAGCAGCCTGCTAGCAAAACGCCGTCATGGCCGCGATCGGCGCGGACCAGCTTGTTGTAAGCGGCATAGCCGTCGACTTGGAGAATGCCGCGGTAGCGGTTCAGATGCCGGGCGACACACTCGCCGGCTCTACTATCCTCGAAGCGATAGGCCACCATCGGCGGACCACTGCCTCCGAAGGTCCGGTCATCCCTGGCATAGGCCCAAAGCCAGGCCGTCTTTGTCGATCCGGATCCAGGAGCGAGGGTCGGCAAAGTGGCTCGTCGGCGAAGATCCGCTCCCCCTTCTTGATCTCATCAAAGAGGTAGTCGGAGAGGATCTCGAGCTCGAACCCGAGCTTGCCCATCCATTGCGCCATCAGCTTGCGGTCGAGCTCGACCTTGTCGCAGGCGTAGATCGCCTCCTGCCGATAGAGTGGCAGGCCATCGGCATATTTGGAGACAGCGATCTGGGCCAGAAGCGCTTCCGTCGGAATGCCGCCCTCGATGATGTGTGCCGACGCCGATGCCTGGATGACGCCGTCCTCATTTTTGAGGCATACTTCGGCCGGCGATGACGCGGAACTTCGCCGGCACCACATCCAGCCGCTCCGACACGTCCTCGCCGATCAGCACCTTCTGCTTGCCGACATGTTCCGGCAGATCTTCAGGCTCGAGGACCACTTCGACCCGCTCCAGATGCGGTGCGAAGCCCTTGCGCGGCCGCGGCGGACGTTTGCCTTCTGAGCGCTCGCGGCCTTTGTTGACCTGTGCCTTGATCGCGGCGATGCCGGTCTCGATCTCCTCGAAGACAAAGGCCTGCTGCTCGTCGTCAGTGGTGGGGGAGCCGAGCTTTTCCGATCGGCGGCCGAAGCGGGCACGATCGAAGGCCTTCAGGATCTGCGTCAGCCGCTCGATGCGCTCATCGGCATCGGCATTGCGCGCCTTGAGATCAGCGATTTCGCTCTCCAGGGCATCGGCCCGCGCCGCCTTCTCGGCCATGGCAAGCACCATGGCTTTCAGCGCGTCAACATCGTCTGGGAGGTTGAGATCGGGCGGCGTCATCGTTTCGACAGAGCACATTTTGCTCCGGTTTTCCTGCCCTTTCAGGCTGCTGATTCACTTCGCCGCAGGGCTTTTACCCAACAATCTCCGGCGGCTTGACCGGCACGGCCCGAACCCGCTTCCAATCCATGCCATCGATGAGCGTCAGAAGCTGAGCATGGTTAAGCTGGATCCGATTATGGCCGATCCGCGGCCAGCAGAACTGCGATTTTTCCAACCGCTTGGCGTAAAGGCAGACGCCAGAGCCGTCCCACCAGACGATCTTGACTCTGTCCGCACAGTGCGCTTCATAATGCATCCCTCTGTTAGAGTCCGGGCAATCGGACAACTTTATCATATTGATAATCCTCGTAAAACTTCGGGCGTCGATCGACGACACCCTGCACCCCTATCCGGACGGCTTCCGAGGATAATGCTTCGACGGGAACCATCCACGGCGAGCCTGGAAGGATTTGCGTTGCGGGTAAAATTCCTCTCTGCACCAGGCTCTTAGCCGATCCGACACAAATGCCGAGTTTCTCCGCCGCTTTCATCAAGCTGATCATCGGTACGTCCACTTTGGTGGCATCGTATTCGGGAATTGCTAGGCGCTCGCGCATGTCGCGGACACGTACGGTCGTCCAACTCTCGCCATCACCGGTCTTGCAGTGCATTCTATTGAGCGACACCGCAAGTTCCCGATCTGGCCATGTCCACCCAGTTTGCGCAGGGCCTCGACTGCCGACGGCGCCATCTCACTCGGATATCTGCCGGTCTTGACGCGCGCGACGCGGACCTCAGTATGACGACCACCGGTCCAATGGATTAATAGCACGGCCTCGTTGGTCGCATTGTCGAGATTGCAGACGATCTCCTGAACCAGGATATGGATAAGCCGCTGTTTCGTTCGAGTATCTGTAGCTGTCGCATTCCATGCGGTCGGCAGATCATGAGCGAGTTGCAGGAGCCGGCCACGATCGATGGCAGGGCGTGCGGCTGACAAGGCGGACAATTCCTTGATCTTCTGCTCAAGCACCTTCACACGCTCCAGCGCATCATTCCATCGCGCTTCCAACTCACGAGCGACATGCCGCTTGGCTGGGTCCACAAGCTCATACCTGCGACTGGCCAGCAGGGCGTCGTAGCGTGCGCCTTCGAGGTCCCGCTCGATTGCCGCAATGATGTCTCTTTGGGACCGCTCGACTTGATCGGAGGCGAATATTGCCGCTTCGACGGCACGATCCGACACCGCTTCCAGAATCTGGAGGGCGACAGCGCGGTCGACCCTGACGCCGCCAATGCCGATACAAAGGCCGACACCCACATGAGCATCATCGCCGCGGCACTGATATCGATGGGCGTTGCCTTTTGCACTGCCGTAAAAGACGCGCATCATTCGGCCACAGCGGCCGCATCGCATCAGTCCCGTCAAAAGAGCACGGCCGCCACGCGCTGATTTGCGATCGCAATTCTTCTTCATGTGCGCGTTCTCAGTCAGGAGCTTGTAGTTCTCCTCATACTCCCGCCAACTGATGTAACCTTGATGATTATCGCGCAGCAGCACGCTCCATTCGCCCCGGGGTTTACGCACCCCAGTGGCCTTGCGAGCGCGACCATCGACGATCCGCGTTCGCTGCGCGCGTCTTCCGAAGGCGTAGGCGCCCGCATAGAGTGGGTTGTGGAGGATCTGCATGACGCTGTGGTAGGCTGGCGCTTTCCAGACTAGTTTGCAGACGTCGACATTGCGCAGGACGACAGGCATCTTGATATCGGCCGACCGCCAAAAAGACCTGTCGTCCGCTTCCCAGTTCCCGGAATTTGGTAAAGACAAGCCTGATCGTCTCAGCTACGTGTTCGTCCGGATCAATCTCTATCTTGCCCACCTCGCTCCAGCACAAGCCCGGAGGCAGCATGAACCTTAGTTCCCCACGTCCGGCCTTGGAATCGCGGGCGGCGATGCCGCGTTGTCGCATCAAGCTAAGCTCGTACTCCGACATCGTGCCTTTCAATCCAAGCAGCAAACGATCGTTGACAAGCCGCGGATCATAGGCGCCGTCCGGATCGATGACCAGCGTACCAGCAAGCGCGCAAAGGTCGATCAGATGATGCCAGTCCCTACCATTGCGCGCCAAGCGTGATGCCTCGATGCAATAGACCGCACCCACATCGCCGGAGCAGACCTGTGCCACAAGCCGTTCGAACCCAGGGCGCTCCATGCTGCCCGAACCGGAACGGCCAAGATCGTCATCGATTACGGTCACCGATGCAAAGCCGGTCGTTGTGGCAGCTCCAGCAAGGTCATACTGCCGACGCTGGCTTTCGAGATTACTGGTGACCTGCGTCATAATCGACTGCCGGACGTAGACCACAGCCGCACGTCCCAGATGGTCAGGCGTGATCTTCGTGTTCATTTACGCCTCCCGTCTTCGTCGTTGTGTTTACCTCCAATGCCTCCAGCAGAAGATCTGCCAACGCCTCCACCAACCCCTTGACGTTCTTGACCGGCACCTGATGATTTTGGCGCTCCAGCTCCAGGACGAGCTGATCGCGATTTTGATGTCGCCTGCTTCGCATCACCCTTCTCCTTCTTCTTTGAAGGACGGGATCTTGCGCCTCCTTTGCGAGTCGCGCCGAACGACGCCAGCGCGGCCGCCAGTTCGTTGAGGCCAGCGATGCTGATCTCAGGCAGCCCTAGCGCCATGGTGGAGCAGTAGCTTTGATCGAACATCCAATTCGGCAATTCGCGGCACAGATCCGGACGCTCATTCGTGTAGATGCAGGTCAAACTCTTGCCGCGTCTAAACGGCGAGACCTGCACCTTCTTCCCGAACAGCGGGTGCCAAGGATAGGCAATCGTCGAAAAGCGAGAAACGTATGCAGAATGTCGGTCGTTGGGCCCGTTTGGCCCGGAAGACGTAAAGCGCACCGTTGAACGGATCATTGCCGGCATCCCGCACCAGCGACAGCAAGCTGTCCGGGCCTTTGCGGAAGTCCACCGGATGACTGGCGAGGAACACCTTCACGCCGGAGGGGATCATGCCGAACGGACCGCCCGGATCACCCGCTGCAAGTGCGCCTCGTCGACATCTGCGCCGGCGCGCACGACAATGTCGCCAAGGACAACCTCGATATGGAAGGTTCTAGTTCCAGAACTAGGCGCAGACATAGAAGCTCACTTCGGCTCACAACGTGCGCTATCGATATCCGACCGCTAACCCCCTACGCCAGACGGGGTCCCCTTGCCGCTTACCCTGCAACCGACACCCCCGGCTCAAAGCATGCATCGATCAAGCGCTCTTCCTCGACCGGATCAAACCGCCGCTTACCATTACGAAGAGGCATTTTCCGCGGCTGCTTCATGTCAAAGTGTCAAAGCGCGGGCAAAGCAGAAGTTCTAAACGAGCCCCCTGAAAAGCCCGACTGCCAACATCTGGGGACCGTGGGCGTTCGTCGCGCTCATATCAGATCTATTCCGGCGCGCGCCCCACGTCCGCCGGACATAAAAGCCCTCAAACCACGATTATGTCGCCAGCCAACAGGCTGATCGGTGTTGCGGTCCTATTTCGATTGCTGGCGGCTCCTGCTGTCGGCAGCGGTTGAACGCGAGGGAGCAGCGCGGATGGAACCGACAGCCCTTCGGGACCCGAGCCGCACTGGGAATCTCCCCCCGCAGGGCTTGGATAGCACCTCGATCTGCGGTATCGCGAACCTGTGGCGTGGCGTTCCGGAGCGCTACTGTATACGGATGCTGGGGGTTCAAGGTGATATCGTCAGCACTGCCGATCTCGACCACACGTCCGAGGTACATAACGGCGATGCGATCGGCGATTAGCCAGGCGAGCGGCAGGTCGTGAGTGATAAACAGCAGCGCTAGATTTTGTCGGTCCCGCAGGTCGATCAGAGTCTGCAGGATTTGTGCGCGGATCGAAACATCCAGCATCGATACGGGCTCGTCCGCGACAATGAGTTCCGGTTTGACGACAAGGGCCCCCGCTACGACGACTCGCTGACGCTGACCGCCTGACAGCTCGTGTGGAAATCGTGCGAAGAAATCCTCGGGAGGGTTCAAACCAGCGGCCGAAAGAGCGTCGCTCACCCGTTTGGTGAGCTTCTCATTGTTCTCGACGAGCCGCAGCGACCGCAACGGTTCTGCCACCGCGTCGAACACGGTGTGTCGTGGATTGAGCGCTTGATAGGCATCCTGGAAAATCATCTGCACTCGATGCCGATAAGGACGTAGCGCCGAAAAGCCGCGCACGCTTGTCATATCATCACCATCGAAAAGCAACTTGCCGCCAGTTGGCTGCACGAGCTTGGTGATGACGCGGCCTATGGTGGTTTTGCCACTACCTGATTCACCCACGAGGGCAACGATTTCACCGCGAGCGACGGTCAGGTCGACTCCGTCTATCGCACGTACGCCGCCCCTTGGTCGTCCTAAGATACCATCAAACAATCCACCCTGTAGGGGAAAGCGGACTTGCAGGTTCTCTAAACGCAGAATGTCGGCGATGTTAGGCATGAACTGGAACCTTGTCTGCTTGTCTCAACGATCTGTGAAGATGGCAGGCGACCCGTCCTTGGCCGCACCTCTCAAGTTGAGGATCTTCGATCATACAAATTGACATGGCAGACGGACAGCGTGGATGAAATGGGCAGCCTGAAGGGCGCTTCACCAAAGTCGGAGGGTCGCCCGGGATCGGCCGAATTATTCTTTTGTCCTTTGCCGGGCTTGGAATCGATTCGATCAGGAGCCGAGTGTAGGGGTGCTTAGGTTCGGCAAATATCTCTGCGACGGTGCCGTCCTCGACGATCCGTCCGGCATACATGATCATGACACGATCACAGGTCTCCGCAACCACGGACAGATCATGTGTGATCAAGAGGAGAGCGAGATTAAACTTCGATCTCAATTCGACTAGCAGTTTGAGAACCTGCGCTTGGTTAATTACATCAAGGGCCGTAGTCGGCTCGTCACCGATGACTATTGACGGGCTACAGGCCAACGCCATAGCGATCATCACTCTTTGCCGCATGCCGCCAGACAGTTCGTGTGGATAGGAAGCACCACGATCCGCAGGGATACCGACTAGTTCAAGGAGTTCCCTTGCTCTTGCCCTCGCATCGTCACGTGACATGCCATTCAGCATGCACGGCTCGGCGATCTGCTTAATAATTCGGTGAACGGGATTAAGTGCGTTCATCGCTCCTTGAAATACAACGGAGATTTCGCTCCAGCGGTATGGGCGCATCGCTGCATCATCGTTGATCGGCAAGCGCGTACCGCGGTAGCGTACCTCGCCGCCGTTGACCCGCGCGTTGGGCGAAAGCAGACCTGCAATGCTCATCGCAGTCGTGGTCTTGCCACTACCCGATTCCCCAACGAGGGCTACAGCTTGTCCGGCCAGCAGATCAAAGCTTATGTCATGGATGGCACGCAGCGAGATGGCCTTCATCTCATAGTCTACGGAGAGATTGTCAATTGAAAGCAGCGAGGCAGTAGGATTCTGAGAACTTTTACTCATGGAATGGTCCTCCGGCGGGGATTAATTGTATCATCGAGCGCATTGCCCAAGAGGACGAATCCAAGTGAAACAATGAGCACGCACACACCCGGTGCGCCGAGATACCACCAGGCTCCAGCACTGGCAGCGCCGGCGCGTTGCGCCAAGGAAAGCAGAGTGCCCCAGGAAGGCTGTAGCGGATCGCCGAGCCCGATAAATGAAAGAGAGGTCTCGATAGAGATCGCATTGGCAACAACGAGTGCGCCGTTAGCAGCGATCTGCGGCAAGAGGTTGGGCAGGATGTGCCGCACCATAATGCTGAAATCACTGCTACCCACCACTCGTGCCCGATCGACGAAGGGACGTCCCCGAAGGGCCAGCGTCTGGCTGCGGATGATACGAGCGATAAAGGACCAACTGGTTAAACCGATCACCGCAATGACCACGAATAGAGAGGTACGAAAGCCGAGGATTTCGCGACCGCGGCCCACGACCTCCACAAATACGGGTGCAATGACCAGAGCCAGAACGAAGGACGGAACGACGAAAAAGAAGTCCGTCAGGCGCATCAGCCAAGCGTCGACCTTCCCGCCATAATAGCCCGACGCAATACCGACCGTAGTGCCGACGATGAGGCAAATTGCAGTCGCTATCATAGCTATTGTAAGAGAAATCCGTGCGCCATGGACTACGAGATTAAGAACATCTCGTCCTATTTCGTCGGTTCCCAAAATATGCTGCCTGTCGGGCGATGCGAGAAAGTCGCCCGTCGCTGTGGCAGCCGTCTCCAGTGGACCAACAAGCGGTCCGGGCGACGCAGCCAAAACGAGGAAGAAGGTCAGTGTCGCTACGCCGACCCAAGCGCCGCCTCGCTCGAAGAGCCTGCCTATAAACTCCTTAATCGCGCGCAACCGCACATTCCGAGCGTTTGTTGTGACAGTTTGGGTCATTGTTTCACCCTGGGGTCGAGAATGCCGTAGGTTAAGTCCGCGACAAGGTTAGCAAGAACAATCGACGCACCGAGTAACAGAAAAACCCCCTGAAGGACCGGATAATCCCGTGCGTTCAGGGCCTCGACTGTGAGGCTACCAACTCCCGGCCAAGCGAATACGGTTTCAACGGTGATTGCGCCCGCCACCACATAGCCAAGATTGAGCGTCACCAAGGTTGCAACGGGCAGCATCGCATTGCGGAAAGCATGACGCATCAGCATCTGGCCGCTGGTGAGTCCCTTTGCGCGGGCTGTCACCATGTAGTCCTCGGCTACCACGTCACTCATAGCAGCGCGCGCCACGAGGACGTATTGACCTAAAAGTCCTAGGGCAACTGTGGAGACTGGTAGGATGAGATGCCGAGCGTAATCGAATAACCACTCGAGGGACCCGATGGTTACACCAGGCGAATATACACCGTAGCCCGGGAGCCAACCTAATGCCGTGCTGAAGATCACCACCAAGAGCATGCCGAGCCAAAAGGCAGGTGTCGAGTACAGTGCCAGGGATGCGGCAGTGGCGACGTTGTCGACAGCACCTCCCCGGCGCCAGCCTGCGTAGATGCCAAGCATGACACCGCAAATGATCGCAATTATCTGAGCCACACCCACCAAAGCAATGGTAGCAGGCAGCCGCTCCAAGAGGAGGTCGCCCACGCGCCTTCCCCTGAATTTGAAGCTATAGCCCAGGTCGCCCTGGACCGTTGCCGATATATAATTCAACAATTGATCAGGGATAAGCGGGCGGTCAAGGCCCCAGCGCTGGCGCTGAGCCTCAATCTGTTCTGTGGTCGTGCCACTGCGAGCCCCGCCGAGCAAAAGCCCGGCCGGATCTCCGGGGATGACTCTGAACAAGATAAAGTTCAGACTCGCCACCATCAAAAGAGTCACAACAGCTCTGAGGATGATATGTCCAACGCGGTGGCTTGCTCGGCTTCCATGTCTAGCAGCCGTCATTTTAGATCGTGCTCAAGCGATCAAACGGGAAGTAGCTCCACATCGACATGATGTCTTGCTTCCCCCAGCCCCTGAAGCAATCCTTGCGGCGCGCGTCAAGCGCGAATGGATAACACAGTATAATATAGGGAGCTTCGGCATAAATAAGCCTGGCCGCTTCATCTACGAGAGCCTGACTCTTCTTGAGAGCAACCGTAACATCAATCTCTGACAAGAGTTTGTCAAATTTCTCGCTTGTCCAGTATGATCTATTTTGGCTACCGATAAGCTTACTGCTGCCCAAGCTCAGAAAATCGTGAGGGGAAGGGGACAGCCAGCTTTGCGTAACGAGTAGATCCCATCCTCCACCACCCTTCGCCGGATCGGCGTAGCGGGCGCCAAGGGCACCGTCGTCGAGTTGAGTTACAGACACAGGAATGCCCACTTGCCCCAGCCAGTCAGCGATAAATTGCACGACCGCAATTGGCATCTCAACCGTTCCCGAGCTGGGCCCAGTAATTAGCTCGAGCTGGAAGCTTTTTCCCTCCTTATCCTCTCGAATGCCGTCGCCGTTTGTGTCTCGATATCCTGCCGCATCGAGCCGGCGGCTCGCCTCGGCCAGGTCAAAATGGCGCCTGATATCCGCCAGATCCGAATAGTAGTTGGCGGCAATCGGCATTGTCAGCCCCACGCCAAGGTCGGCATTTCCCCGCATTCCTCGATCAACGATGGTTTTTTGATCGATAGCGTAACCAATTGCGTCGCGGAACGCCGGATCCTGCAAGGCCTTCGTGCTTCCCGCTCCTTTGCCAGAGAGGGTATTGAAAGCCAAATAGTTCCGCTGCTCAATGCGCTGTTTACCGACTACAATCTCCGGATTCTTCGCAAGGTCCGCCCACTGGGCGGCCGTCAGCATGAAGCCATAGTCGAGGTCACCACTCTTAAGGCCCTGTGCGATAGGATCGGCAGTATTGAAGAACCGGAAAATCAAGCCTTCCGTGCCTGGCCGTCCCGTGCGGTAGTATTCATTGGGGGTCATGCGCGCGAACTGGCCCTGTTGAAACTCCGCGATAATCATAGGTCCCGTGCCCACCAAAGGTGCACTGTTTCGGAAGGTGCTGCGCGCATCGGCGTAACTGATATCCTTCCAAATGTGCTCGGGAACGATCATTGTCCAATTGTCAATTGGCCAGCGGGTCGGCACCTTCGTCACGATTTGCAGGGTCTCGTCGTCTAGAGCCGTGATTGACTCAACAAGTTCTAGGCCCTCAGTGTTGTTCCACCCGACATTCAGTTCGTCGGGTTTGCCGATAGACCCGCGCAGATAATCATAGGTGAAAGCAGCGTCTTGAGCGGTGGCAGGCTGCCCGTCCGACCACTTCATGCCCGGCCAAATTTTGAAGGTCCACGTAACATTGTCCTTGGCAACGGACCACTCTTTGGCAAATCCTTTCCGGTCGGAATGGCGCTGAGCATCTACACCCACCAGAAAATCATAGGTGAAGATCGTTGGCCAATACGAACTCCATGTGGCAAATGGGTTCATCGTATCAGGGCTGACAATTCCAGCGATACGCACAACATGGTCCCCGCAGGGCGAAGCAAAAGCCCTGGAATTTATCGCCCACGCCGACCCCGATGCCACGAGCATGGTTTTGACCATCGAGCGGCGACTAAGTGACCACTTATTCATCCTTCCTCCTCCCTCATTGCTGGCTTTTGGCCAGTCTGCTTGCCTATTGAAGGGTGGATTTATCAGCCAGCAGTTACCCACCAAAATCGCGGGGCCCATGAAACAGCGGCACCAAAATTCCTCTCCAATTGACGCAAACTTTTCGCCTCGATCGTGCTGGCCACTCCCAACTTTCCAATAGCCAAGGGAATGGCAACTCCCAATTTGGCCTGGGTCGACTGAGTATTCCAATGATACCGCACAGTGGTTCGGAAACGAAACCATACTCCTATGGAGTAATGATGTGGAGGCGTCCACCACTCCAGACTTGCTTGAACCGAATGGGAGCCGCATTGCAAGGGAGAGACGGGTACTATCTGATCGGCAGCCCCCCGGGAACGAATCCCGTGCTTGTCCGCCAAGGCTGAGCGCGCAATGTACCGAAGTCGGGAGTAGGCGCGCGGGCTACCGCCCCCGGAAGAACGGGAAGAAGAATCCTCGAGGGGTATTTCTCCGAGTGATAGACCCTGTTGATAGACGGCGCGCCCACAGGAATGCTGCCGAGATTGCGAAGCGGCATCGGATTGGGTGCCCCAACCGTCAGCTCGAGGCTGTGCCCTTGCCGGACAACATGAGCAATTGGCGCAAGCAACGACATTCGTATCTCATAAATGTTACCCGAAACGAGCTTTTCGAATTTGCGGCATGAGTGAACCACTTCGTCGGCATATGTCCTCATCTCATCTACCGACCGGAGCGAAGCACGCAACAGGCCCGTTTGCAGGAAAAGAACGTTGCCGTTCACGTCGACATCTTTCAACGTCACTTGCAGGTCGGCATCATCTCCATTGTCTATACTCAGATACAGCGTTATTTCCGGATTCCCCAACAGCGTCATATCCGAAATGGCTGTGGCGGTGCGGTAGTTCAACACACCTTCCTTGTACGGCTGGATCGCGAACTGCTGATTGTTTCCGTGGAGTTCTGTTCCCGTCGGATAGAGATACGCGCGCGAGCCCTCGTTCGGGTAATCCCTGGGTGGTTGAGGCGAAACCATGGCATCTGGTGTGAGATAGTAGGTACGACGCTCAACCGCTGGCTCCGGCCAAGTCTTATGTCTCGTAACCCAACCAGCAACCGAATTCTTTGGATCTCCATCCGGCTCAGAGACCTCCCAATAAACTGTCACTGGCGGTTCCTGTTCTATTCCGTTCTGAACCCCCTTTACCCAACGATCCAGAAATTTCAACCTCTCGTCAACGACGAGACAGTAGGCTTCTTCTGCCCCAGGCTGCCCGATCAAGTGATCACCGTTCATCAGCACAAGTTTCTTATGGTCTACGTTCGGCAACAGCTGAGTAAATACTCGAGCACTTTCTCTGGCCGCACCGCCGTAAGTGTCTTGCCACGCTGCGATAAGCATGGTGGGGATAGCGACCTTACCGGCGACCTTATCGCGCGCCAAATAAGCGGAATCCCACCAATCATCTTTCAAGGGGTGCTTTCGCACCTCGTCGAAAAATGAATGCTTGACAATCTGCCTGTCGCTCCCACGAATTGCCGCGCATTGAGTATCACCCGCTCTGATCCGGTCCTCCGCTCCGTTAGCTTGAGTGACGAATTCGGCGCCAAGCGCCCATCCGGCTGCTGTCTGGAGTTGCAGCATACCACCTACGCAGAAGCAATCTTCGTACCCATCTTCGACGCCGCTCGCGACTATAGCCTTCAAGTGCGGAGGCCGCTCTGCCGCGACCCAGAACTGAAGCGTTCCGGACGATGAATTGCCGATCATGCCGACGTTTCCGTCACTCCAGGACTGCTCGGCTATCCATTCGACCACTTCGGCGCCATAACGTCCGACTTTGTGATCAAACCCATCTACCCAACAATCGACAACACCTTCCGAGCAACCCGTTGCGGGAAAGTTTGCACCGACGAAAGCATAACCAGCTTCGAGGAATGGTTTAGCGAGACTGAAAGGTGACGCACTTGCCGCGTACGGATCGTATAGAAAGACGGTTGGATAACGGCCAGATTTCGGGCGCCACGATGTGTAAGCAATTCGTATTCCGTCCTTCATCGGCACGTAGCCGATATCGCGTGCTAGACCTTCAGTAAGATCGTCGTTAACCTGCTTCATTTTTGACCGTCCACGTTGACATATTTACGCATTTTCCATTGCACCGTGTGTTGAACCCTTTTCCAGTTCAGAGTGCGAGCTGTGTTCGTATCGGCGGCAAAGTTCATATCGGGCGGGCCCTGCGATGCCGTCTTTGATCTCGGGAGGTCATTCATTTACAGCGTGCGGCAGGGAGATTTGCAGCGAAATGCATCTGTATTTGAAACGTGGAACGCCGGAATGAATGCAGATTGAATTGTTACTGACAAACGGAGCCGTCGCGATCGGGCCCGACGGGTGATGTAGGTCCTGCCGGTGCAACCGGTACTGGCATCAAGGAAGTCAAATTTTACGGTCGAATACTTTTCCGGCGTGATGATGATCTTGGATCTACATCGCCAAGGGCTGTCGGTGTCAGCGGTCGCCAGGCAGGCTGGTATCGATCGCAAGACGGTGCGCAAGTACATAGAGCGCGGGCTGGAGGCTCCGGTGTATGGACCGCGAGCGACGGTGATCGATCCGTTTGCGGCCTATCTTCGCGAACGCGTGCAGACCTATCCGGCCCTGACAGCGCGGGTTCGCATCCTGCTCTCCCGAGGAGCTGACCCTGCGCGAGAAGTCGCATTAAGACCGCGCTGCGGATGGGGCGGCTTGCGACGATTAAGACGCTGGCTGGCTTCGACTTCTAGTTCCAGCCATCGCTCGACAAGGATCGGATCTTCACCCTCTTCCAACTCGTCAACGCCCGCTACGAACGTGGCGCAATGATCCTCAACTAAAATCGCGGCTTTCTCGAATGGGGCGATGTCTTCGACGATAGATCAGCTTCGTATCGAGAGCGAAGTTCCGTCGTTCGTTCTGAGGCAAATCCGGCAGGTTGCACAGCAGATGGACGGCGCCATGATCTCGTCGGGCTGAAGATGCCCCGTGCCCTCGAGGCTCTCGATCATGTTGTTCGTCGCCTGGAGCATGGCGAACTCTCGGCATTGGAAGCGATCGACGCGCAAGAAAACCGGTTAGTATTTGCCCGACAACGGCAGGGTCGAAGCTCGATTGCCGGTAATTTTGAAAGCTCCGGCGTCCCATCTCCGCCAGAGCCGTCTTCGCGCTGCCTGCGGAATTAGCACACTCGGCCAATTTAGCCTGAAGGGCTCTTCGGCCGGCACCGTTTCTGCCGGTGTCAAGCGACAAGGTTTGGTAGCTTTTAGCAGAAGTTGAAACCATGTACTGAATACTCCAAATAGAACCTTGGAGTTTGCGGGGCCACTCGCGCAGGGACTATGCCCGACGCGCGAGCCGCTATGCAAGCGACCTGACGGATCGGGAATGGGGCTTGATGGAGCATTACCTGCCTGCGTCGTGAACGGCGGAAAATCCTTCCGCCATGGCAACCCATCGACGCGATGTAAAGTAGCGCGTTCACGACATCGCGCAAATCCGTCCTGCGCGGCCTGCCCAACCGTCGAGGCGGCAGACTGGCCAAGGATTGGGAGAAAACGATCGCATCCGCTGAGGCATGGATCACTATCGCCCATATCCGCATGCTCACACGGCGGCTCGCAAGATACGGATATCGCTGAGGTCTTTCGGAGTCAGGCTCTTAGGTCAGGAACACGTCCGCGATTTGATTTCTGGTGTGCAACTTTGTTCCAATCCGTCGCTGAGGACAGCATCTCCCAAGCTATGCTTCGTCCCCGTGGTATGACGATATCGACTTATTGGTGTATGTGCTCGCAAATTCTAGACCGTTCGCAAGAAGGAGCCATCTAATAACTCACTGAAACTTCTGAACCAAACTCCGAAGGTGCAGCATGGAAGAAAAACTGAACGTCGTACCCTTTGTCAGCGTCGAGAGCATGAAGAAGCTGGTGCATCGAATAGGCGTCAACCCATTCCTGAACGAACTTGCCGCCGAAATCGAGAAAGACTTCCTGCGTTGGGAACAATTCGACAAGGTTGCCCGCATTTCCGCCCATAGTGAAGAAGGTGTAATCGAACTGATGCCAACGACTGATGGGGAGGTCTACGGCTTCAAATATGTCAGCGGTCATCCAAAGAACACTCGATCCGGCTGCCAGACGGTCACTGCCTTCGGGCTGCTTTCCGACATGCGCACGGGTTATCCGCTTATGCTCTCGGAAATGACGATCCTAACTGCCCTCAGGACGGCCGCCATGTCGGCGCTAACTGCCAAATATCTGGCGCCAAAGGGCGCGGACACCATGGCAGTCATCGGCAACGGCGCGCAATCCGAGTTCCAGGCGCTGGCTTTCAAGGAGATCGTAGGCGTGACGAAGGTCCGCCTCTTCGACATCCAGTGTTCGGCAAGCATGAAATGCGCGCGCAATCTTCGCGGCACCGGCATCGAGGCGACGATCTGCAACTCCGCCGAAGAGGCCGTCCTCGGTTCACAGATCATCACGACGGTGACGGCGGACAAGCAGTATGCCACGATTCTGACCGACAATATGATCGGCCCAGGCGTCCATATCAACGCGGTCGGCGGTGATAGCCCGGGCAAGACCGAACTGCACAAGAACATCCTGCTGCGTTCCTCGATCTTCGTCGAGTTTCCCCCGCAGACTCGCATCGAAGGGGAAATTCAGCAGCTTGATGCCGACCACCCGGTGACCGACCTGTACTCCGTGATGGCAGGCAAGCGCGCCGGCCGCACGAGCAAACAGGAAATCACCCTCTTCGATTCGGTCGGCTTTGCCGTTGAGGATTTCTCGTCGCTGCGCTACGTGCGCTCCAAGCTTGCGGAGACTGGATTTTACGAGGAACTTGATCTTCTTGCAGATCCCGACGAACCGCGCGACCTCTTCGGCATGCTGATGGGCGCCTGACCGCCTGAGTACGGCCCGTCTAGCACGGCGGGTCATTCGCACAGGATTTTGCGCGAGTTGTAAACCCAGCGCTCAATTTTAAAGCGTTTCCCTTTCATGTTGGATCGTATCCGCATAAATTGAAGTAGTTTTCTGCATTCGTTGGCTCGAAGAGATCGACAAGCTTGCCAATCACGTCGCACAGACCAGACACGGTCCGCTCGGCCGCCTCAGATGTGCCTTGAGCTTGGAGAAGGCCTTTTCGATGGGGTTGAAGTCGGGCTAGAGGGCGGCAGGAAGACCATCGTTGCGCCCGCCGCTTCGACCAACGCTCTTGCTGCTGGGCGTTTGTGGCTGGAGGACTGTCGAGGATCACTACGTCGCCGGGCTTCAATGTCTGACCAGGACCTGAGCGACATAGGCCTCGACCAAGCGAGTTTCTCCATCGAGACTACGTTGGAGGTTCTCACAACCGCCAAGGCTGTGGGTGAGCGGCATCGGCAATGGCCGGAGGAGGTCAATGCGCGGATCGTGTCGGAGAGTTTGCGACCTGGTGTAACGGTGAACGAGGTGGCGGAGCGTTATGGGCTGAAGCCGAACCACCTGTCGTCATGGCGCACGATGGCGCGGCAGGGCAAGCTGGTTTTGCCTGCGCCCTGCCGAGGTCAGAAAACTATCTCAATTTCGCAAGCCGCCTTGGATGGGGCGACAATGGAAACCTTGATGGTTGCATCCGCGAACCACGCCTGCGGCATCGCATTTGCCTTCATCATTCGAAGAACTGCGCCCCGATAATACTCTGCTGAGACGGCGATGCCGCGATTGTCAGGAACGCCAGTCGCATCCCCAAGCTTGAGCTGAAGTTGACGTTCGCCGAGACGTTCGAGGTACGCGACGTACTGGCCCAAAGCCCAATACCCATCGAGATCATTGTACCGGCTGACAAATGTTCCGAGGATGTCGTGACAAATCCCTTTGAATTGCTTTCTCCTGGACATCTGGAATTCTGACTCGCTCGCCACCTTATACGAGGATATCGGAGCACTTCGCGATAGCAACGACCTTGGTTCCATTTTGTCTCTACAAGATTGCCTGATGCTAAGCGACAGGTGACCTGCCACGGGTAATTTCCCCCAGATTGGATTAGACCGTATGTTCGCGGGGTGAGCGTGGCCCGCCCCCGCGGTAAGCTGAATTCGGGGGTTGCTCTGGATTGGCCGGAGCCGAGCCCCAAGCTTAGCGAGGGCGAACCATGAAAGAAGATAGCGTGGTTTTCGTCGGCTTGGATACGTCGAAGCTGAAGATTTCAGTGGCGGTTGCGAATGGAGAGCGCAACGGCGAGGTGCGGTTTTTTGGCGACATCTCTTCAGAGGCGGCATCGGTCGCATCTATGGTCAATAAGCTTTCCAAGCGCGGAACCAAACTTCACTTCTGCTATGAGGCCGGTCCCACAGGTTACGGTCTTTACCGTCAGATTATCGAACTGGGGCATGAATGTATGGTGGTCGCGCCATCCCTGGTGCCCAAGCGTGTGGGCGACCGGGTGAAGACAAACCGCCGGGATGCCGTAAGTCTGGCACGTCTGCACAGGGCGGGCGAGCTGACCTCAGTCTGGGTTCCGGACAAAGGTCATGAGGCCATGCGCGATCTGGTGCGGGCTCGCGAAGCTGCCACCGACGCGCTGAAGCAGGCGCGACAGCAACTTCAATCTTTCTTGTTGCGTCATGGCAGGATCTATACCGGCCGCAAGCCATGGACGCGCGCCCATACAAGATGGCTTGCGTGCCAGGCCTTCGATCATCCCGCCCACCAAATCCTGTTGGCGGAATATTGCCAAGCCATCGAGGATGCCGGCGTGCGTCTGGACAGGCTGACCACACTGGTCGTCGAAACTGCGGCATCCTGGTCGATGGCGCCGGTTGTGGCCGCCTATCAAGCGATGCGCGGCGTCGCGTTCATGACAGCGGTCACCTTTGTGGTCGAAGTCGGTGATGTCAGGCGCTTTGATAATCCTCGTCAGTTGATGGCGTATCTGGGCCTCGTGCCGTCGGAACACTCAACGGGCGAAAGGGTCAAACGTGGTGGGATCACCAAGGCGGGCAACGCAAGGGCTCGAAGGGTACTCATCGAAGGGGCCTGGACATATCGCTTCCCTGCACGTGTAAGCCCAACGATCCAGGCGCGGCTGGACGACCTGCCGAGAAACGTCCGAGAGATTGCCTGGAAGGGGCAACTAAGGCTTTGCGGGCGGTATCGAAGGTTGGTGGCGGCAGGCAAGCCGAAAGTCATCGCTGTCACCGCCATTGCCAGAGAAATGGCCGCGTTCCTGTGGGCGATTGGGCAGGAGATTGCTCCTGCGACAAAGGTTTAAAGAGAGGCGATCGTCGGCGGAAATTGGACCCGCGCTATCGAGAAATCATCTGTCTGATGTGCAAAGTTGGAGGCAGGGCTCCGGTGGGGAACCCTCGCGGACTCTATGTGGCGGATAATTCCAAGCCCGAGATTAGACAGAGGCAGCCCCAGACGAACAAACGGAAATGCGGTATCCAGCCCGCGTATAAGAGTATGCCAGCCGTCGTCTAAATGCCCTGTCTCCTGCTTTGTGCATCAGCTTCACGCATGGGCTTCGTCGTCAAAGTCGAAAGGAAAAAACGCGGCTAACGATCTTGCAAACGAACATAAGAGAGACGGCCTATTAAAGGACGGACGCATGAAGAAGCAGAGATTTACGGAAGAGCAGATTATTGCGGTGCTGAAGGAGCAAGAGGCTGGCGCGAAGGTGGCCGACCTCTCCCGCAAGCACGGGATTTCGGAAGCGACATTTTACAACTGGAAAGCCTAATACGGCGGCATGGAGGTTTCCGAGGCGAAGCGCCTGAAGGCGCTCGAAGAGGAGAACGCCAAGCTGAAGAAGCTGCTCGCCGAGCAGATGCTGGATGCCGCCGCACTCCGCGAGCTTTCTTGCAAAAAATGTATGGTCCGCCGCGTCCGTGCAAGGGTACGCGACATCGCAAATGACGATTCCAGTTGCATAAATGTATCCGGCCTCTCGCGAGTGGGCTGCGGTTGCAGCCAGGCCATGATGAGATCCGCACACGCCGTTCCCAATAAATGGTTCGGGCACGAAGCCCGCTTTTTTGCACAGGGCTTACGGCATGTTGATCCACTGTTTCGTCATCACTATTCCCGAGCCTTGCAATCGAACCAGGGGCATCAGGCGAATGCAGGGTCTCTGCGTTCGTAGAGTGCCCCGGGCCTGGTCAGGACGACCCAGACAATCCGGGCCATTTTAGCGGCAAGTGCGACGACCGCTTTATTCGGGTGCATCCGAGCCTGAAGGCCATCCAGCCAGCTCCCCAGTCGATCTCTTGTCGGTCAAGATGACGAAAGCAGGATCGTGCGCCATGTACGAGCAGTTTGCGAACGTAGCGATTTCCTCGCTTGCTGATGCCGAGAAGCTTCTGCTTGCCTCCGGTCGAGTACTCGCGAGGCACCAGGCCCAGCCAAGCAGCTAGGTCGCGGGCTTTCTGGAACTGCCGTCCACTGCCGACCGCCGCCAGAAGTGCGGTTGCACCCAAGGCTCCAATGCCGGGAATTGTCATGAGCCGTCGAGCCACATCCTCTCGACTAGCGATAACTTCGATCTCGCGTGTGACGTCACCAATGCATTGTTCCAATTGGCGTAGATCGGTGAACAGATCTGCGAGCAGCTTACGGATCGCTGACGAAAGGTCGTTTGATTGGTCCTCGAGAGCCTGCGGCAGGTCGAGCTTGAACAAGCCCGCGCCTTGGCGTAGCGCGATCCCGTATTCGAGGCAAAAAGCCCGCATCTGATTGATCAGGCGCGTTCGCGTGCCGATCATCTGGTCTCGCACCCGGTGCAAAGCCTGAAGATCGGCTTGTTCCTCGCTCTTGAGTGCAGCAAACCGCATCGTTGGCCACGTTGCTGCCTCAGCAATCGCCTCCGCATCGATGATGTCGGTCTTGTTCGACTTGACGTAGGGCTTCACGAATTGCGCGGGGGTCAAGCGCACCTTATGTCCGAGCGCCTGAATCTTCCGGGCGATCCATTGAGAGCCAGCGCAGGACTCCATGCCAACGATAGTCGGTGCGGCGCGCTCGAAGAACTGCAGCAGCGTGTCGCGTCGAAAACGAACCTTCTGGACCGGCAAGCCATCGCTTCCGAGACCGACAACGTGGAAAATATTCTTGCCGATATCAATTCCGTAGACAGCCGCTGGGCGCGGCGCATTGCGTTTTGGCATTGCAACCTCCTTCGGTTTGACCGCCTCATGATGCGGCAGGAGGACGAGGCGGACCATCCCATTAATGGTAGGGCCCGCCGCCAAGCGAGAAGCCATCGCGCATCTGAAGGCCGTCATGGGCCTCTCGGAGCGGCGGGCCTGCCAGATCATATCCGCTGATCGGAAGATGGTGCGCTATCGGTCCTGCCGACCGCCGGAGGTCGAACTGCGGGCAAGACTGCGCGACCTCGCCAACGAGCGACGGCGTTTCGGCTATCGGCGGCTGTTCGTCCTGCTCAAGCGGGAGGGAGAGCCGTCCGGCGTCAACCGCATCTACCGGCTGTACCGCGAGGAAGGCCTGTCGGTGCGCAAGCAGAAGGCCACACGGCGTGCCGTCGGCACGCGTGTGCCGATACTGGTCGAAGCGAAGGCCAATGCCCGTTGGTCATTGGATTTCGTCCATGATCAGTTCGCCTGCGGAAGAAGGTTTCGCGTGCTCAACATCGCCGATGACGTCACGCGCGAATGCCTAGCGGCGATGCCGGACACCTCGATCTCCGGTCGTCGTGTTGCTCGCGAACTGACGGCACTTCTCGAGCGGCGCGGCAAACCAAGCATGATCGTCTCCGACCACGGCACGGAGTTCACATCGAACGCTATCCTTGCCTGGTCGAAGGAGCATAAGGTCGAGTGGCACTACATCGCGCCGGGAAAGCCGATGCAGAACGGTTATATCGAGTCCTTCAACGGACGGATGCGCGACGAGCTGCTGAACGAAAGGCTGTTCTTCGGTCTCGATCATGCCCGCAGCGCCATCGCCGAATGGGCGGACGATTATAACCATTCCCGGCCGCACTCATCGCTCGGATATCGGACCCCGGCAAGCTATGCCGGAACCATCGCCGCAACCGGCTCCAACGCTGCGCAAGATGAAGGCTACGCGTTTCCGCCGGTTGCTCCCACCGCGCCAAGTGGCGTATCGAAAACCGCCGAGGCTCTAATCGCCGCTGGATGAAAGTTCTGTGGTGATCGGGCCGCTCTACAACGGCAACTCGACAAATATTTACGCCGGCGGTAGCCTGAGCACTTCCGCGGTGCTGCCTCTAAGGCAATGCGATGGGGGCTTGAGAGACACAAGAAATGCAGCGCGAAGATTCGCATTCGGCCGTTTCGGCCACCCTGACTCCTCTCCGAAACCGGGCGTTCCGCGCGATTTGGACGGCCACGCAGATCTCCAGCCTCGGATGGCTCATCCAGACAACGGCGATTAGTTGGCTGATGGCCACAATCTCGGCCTCCGATCTGATGGTGGCGCTCGTGCAGGCCTCGTCCACGCTGCCCGCCTTCTTCCTATCTATCCTCGCCGGAGCCATTGCCGACTGCTTTAGCCGACGGGGCGTGATGCTCGCCGGACACTTCCTGATCGCTTTGGCCTCCTTGACACTGGCGATCTCCGTTGCCCTCGGCTTGGTCGGTCCATGGCTGATACTGGGGTTGGGTTTCCTGGCCGGATGCGGCTTTGCCTTGAATGACCCGGCCTGGCACGCCTCGGTCGGTGACATTCTGGAAAAGCGTGACATTCCGGCGGCGGTCACGCTAATGTCGGTCGGATATAACATCGTTCGAAGCACAGGCCCTGCCATTGGCGGCGCCATCCTGGCTTTCTTCGGACCCCTTGCCGCTTTCGTCCTGGCGGCGCTGAGCGATCTGGTACCGCTTGCCGCTATCTCGCGCTCGATATGGCACGTGCGCTCGTCCTCGCTGCCACGCGAGCGCGTAACTACCGCCATTTATGATGGGCTGCGCTTTGCGGCGATGTCCTCGGAAATCAGGGCGGCAATCGTGCGCGGGACGTTGTTCGGATTGGCGAGCATTTCCATCCTCGCGCTGCTCCCCCTGATCGTCCGGGATCATGTGGCGGGCGGGCCGATCGTTTACGGCGCCCTCCTGGCTGCTTTCGGTGTGGGTGCCTTTACCGCTGGTCTCAGCACCAGCCACCTGAGACGGATCGCCTCTCAGGACCGGCTCATCGCACTTGCATCGGTTGCCTGTGCCGCATGCTGCTTTCTGCTTCCTCTCACCGCTTCGATCCCCGTTGCGGCCCTTGCATTGGCAATCGGTGGCGCGGGCTGGCTCCTCACCTGGACCGGAATTGACGTCTCGATACAGCTGTCGAGCCCGCGATGGGTCGTCGGCCGGACGCTCTCGATCTACTACACCCTCGCCTCAGGCGGCATGGCTGCCGGCAGCTGGATCTGGGGCGCTGTCGCGCAGAACTACTCCTTGACCATGGCATTCGAGGGGGCTGCCGTGGTCCTGCTCCTGGTGGCCGCTGCTGCATTCGTGTTGCCGATCGAGTTGTGGGACGAAGCCGAGCAAGAGGAATCGGATTTTGAACCGCCATCGCTTGCACTTGACTTGAAGCCGAGAAGCGGTCCCATTGTCGTTAAGGTTGAGTACGCCATAGCCGAGCAGAATCTCGAGGCCTTTCTCGAATGCATGCGCAAGCGGCGACGCATCCAGAGCCAAGCGGGTGCGAGGAACTGGACGCTTCAGCGCAACCTGCTGACCCCGACTCTATGGACCGAAACGTTTCGGACGCCGACCTGGACGGACTATCTTCGACTGAACCATCGTCTTTCGGCAACCGACCACGACCTCGGCGGGCGTATTGCCGCACTTCATGATGGGAAAGACGCCCCTCAGACCGTGCTCGCAATTGAGCGAGCCACCACCCTGGGTCACACACGCAGTCAACCGATAACGCGTGTCTCACGTCCCTGAGGTGCGCATGAGATGAGGCAGAGGATCGACGTGTTGATTTGCACTGATGGGTTGTATGCCCCTCCCGCCAGCACCGTAGTGTTCCAAGATGGTGATGCGTTACGTCACCAACAGTGGAGGAGATCCCATGGGTGCATGACGGCCGACGTTTTTGCAGAATGAGTGGCCGTAACTTAACGCACTTATTGTGAGGCCCCGATGTTTAAGACCGAAAAAGCCGCGATCGCCATTCACACTAACCTTGGTGCAATCTTCGTTTCACTGGAGCTGAGTCGTTCGACCTGGCTGATCACGTCGCTGTCGCCGGGGAACGGTGAGAGGATGTCGAAACACTCTTTGAGGGCAGGAGACGTCGCCGGATTGTTTGGTCTGCTTTCGAAGTTGCGGGAGAGATGCCGGGCAAAAACCAGGAATGACTATCCTATCGTCACCATTCAGGAAGCCGGGCTCGACGGCTTCTGGATCCAGCGCGTGCTTGAGAAGGCGGGGATCGAAAGTCATGTTGTGGATGCAGCGTCGATCGCGACATCACGCCGCCACCGGCGGGTGAAGACGGATCGTATCGATGGCGAGGCGCTGCTTCGGGTCCTGATGGCGTATAAGAGAGGAGAGCCCCGCGTGTGCTCGATGGCACGGGCACCATCGCCTGACGAGGAAGACCGGCGACGGATTGGCCGGGAGCGCAAGGCGCTAACAGCCGAGCGGGTCGCCCATGTCAATCGCATAAAGGGGCTGCTGTTCTCGCAAGGCATCACCAACTATGAGCCAATGAATACGGATCGGCGGCAACAGTTGGAAGACTTGCAGACTGGCGACGGGCGTGCCTTGCCGACGCATATGAGAGCGCAGATTGGTCGGGAACTGGATCGGCTGGAACTTCTGCTCGAACAGATCAGGACAGTCGAGGACGAGCGCGACGCGATCATCGCTGCGCAGACCGCGGAGACCTTTCGCGCTCTACGAGGAGATTGAAGTCAGCGATCGGCTGGCGGCCTAACGTCTTGTCCACCGCCTTTCGGCTCCACTCGTTCATGTCCAGGACGTAAGTAGCCCACATGCCGTAGGGCCGACATCGCGTGCTGCTGATAGGCCAGATATTGGCTGTTGTAGGAATGCGGGGACGCGACACGTGCCCAACCGACCCGAAGCATCTCGACCGCAATATCGCGCCCATCCACTGTGCAACGAGCCTGCGGGATTCCGTCATGACCATAGGCAACGACGCTGCATTCGACAGGCTTATTACCTACCGTCCTCTTGAGCCAAGCTTTTGCGAGCGGGCCACATGGTACGGGCGAAGGAGCTCTCTGCCGGTTTGCCGTCTTCCTGCGCAACAACGACCGCCAATCGCGTCCGATCATGGACGGGCTGATCCAGGCGCTGCAGTCCCTTCCCCATCTCGCCGGCCGGTCGATTACCTTTGACCGCGGCACCGAATTCAGCGAATGGCCGTATCTCCGGGCCGGCATAGGAACGCAGACATGGTTCTGCGACCCGCAGTCGCCGTGGCAGAAAGGCACGGTCGAGAACACCAATGGCCGTGCTCGCAAATGGCTTTCGAGAGAGGTAAATCGGCTTTCGATCACCGATGGCGACCTGAAGGACATCTGCGACCGGCTCACCTCGACACCACGAAAGTGCCTCGGCTATCGAACGCCTGCGGAAGTATTCCGCAAGAAACTGCTCGCGCAGATGCGGCTTGTTGGTTAGCATCACACGCGCAAGTCGCAGTTCGGCATGAACTCACACGCGCAACCTTTGAATTTTCGCCTAATTGATCTCATACGCTCAATGGACGTTGCGTTGGAAAACTGGAGGTTTAATATTTCCAGATTTGAATGCTTCTTCCATCGCGTCTAAATCAACGAGCATCTCGGGACGGCCACCGTAGAGATAGCGCCAGCAACTGAAAATCGGCCCGCGAACGGCCAGCTCCTTCGCTTTGCCAAGATACTCGAACGCGTCCTCGCCTCTTCTCGTAATTGCGCTTGCCAACGCCAGGCATTGGTAGAAATTCGCTCCCTCCGGGTCGGGGTCCGCAATTCCTAACCCCAAGACATGGTCGAATAGCTCATCCGAGGGGGACCCGGTTTGCCCCCACTCAGCCATCGCATAGTTGAAGACGTCTTGGATCGACCCGCTCCTCAAGACATTTGCCCTGCTGTCGCCAATTGTTTTCATGGCTTCCGTAAACTCCCCACTCGAGATGAGGGCAAGAACAAGATCGGAGCAAAGATCCGCTCTAACTCCCTCATTGCCATCAGCTTCACGATGCCCTTTCACCAGTATACGCAGGGCAACAGGGACGGCCGTTGCATCAGTCAAAAGAGCGTTCGAAATTATGCTCACGTCCTCTGGGAGAAGCTTTTCCAGTATTGGAGAACGTTCTATGACGTCAATCCAATGCGGGTCTACTATTTTCAAAGCCTCGATCGCGGATCTCAACTCGATCGGTGCCGTCACCGGCGAGCCTATGACCGCATGAAGGTCGACCTGAGCATCTTGGCGACGTGACTGGCTGAGGAGAATGAACGCGCGGTTTAGGTGCGCCTTTTGCACGTTGACGCCCGCGTTGATCGCGCCACTGAGGGCTTCCATCTCGTTAGCGAAGTCGCCAAGTTCATGATAAAGAGAAGCCATCAGCCAGCAGATCTCGCCGTCGCTTCCGTGGATCGAGCTGATACTTTCAAGTTGGCCGATAATCTCGTTCAACGGTATAGGCCTAGCGTCCGCGCCCCTTGATCCTCCTTGTGATCGCGCACGCAATTCCCTTGTCATGCGCCGCAGCGCAAGAACGGCTCCATCGCGATCTTCAAGATTCCACTGAACGAGCGCTTCCGTCAAACTGCGGTACTCCGCAGCCAACTTCGTCCTCGGCCGATCAATAACGAATATCTTCTGATCGATGAGAGACATGCTGTTGTAATGCCGTATCGTCGCGCTTGGCTTCTCGTATCCCAGCTCTCGACTGGCATCGTCCAGCATCGCTTTGAGAATTCCGTCTTCGTCGTCCAAATCCGGAACATTCGAAGGGCAGAACAGGAGTTTTGTCTGCTTCGAGCCAACGTGGCGATCGGATCGAATTTCACTCACGATAGTTTTGAGTCCGGAAATATTCTGACTGTTCGGAAAAAACATGAAGGTTATCGCGTCCGCGAGCTGGCGCGTGCATATACCTCCGACATCGGTGTGACCGGTCCTGCTGTCGATCAAGACATAATCGAACCATCTAATGTCGGCTTGGATCTGCTGCTTCAAGTCCTCGAAGAGCAGGTAACCGCTCCGATTTTCGTAAAGATCTTGCCAATCGATCGATGAAAGCTTCTGCCCGTAGCTTTCATCGCGCTTTCCCGCCGGGATAACCCATACTGGCGCAGACCCCGATGGTGTCTCGAGATTTGTTTCCACAATGAAGTCCGACACATCGGGCGCAACCGACGTGTCAATGTACTTTGTGACGTAGTCCACGACTCCCACCCGGCCGTCGCTCGCCGAAAACTGTTTGAAGCTTGGGATACCGGGAGCTTCCAGGTCGAAATCGACAATCAGCACCTTCCGGCCGCGTTGAGCGAGCTCGGCTGCGACGTTGACGAGGCCCATGGTGCGACCAACGCCACCTTTATACGAATAGAATGTGATCGTGAACATTAGGCGGCTTTGTTCGATTCGGCCGGACGCCTCAGTTGGAACTCCTTCGCTTGCTGAAACGTACGCTCCGATATTGTCGTCTTGAATTTAGGTTCGAAGGGCTTCGCATTGTTCATTTCCTGAACAAGCAGGAAGTTCCGCGGCATCCGCAACAGTCGCAGGAGATTATCTGCGGATTCGCTCTGTATCTGATTGCCGAGTTCCCATCGCTTGATGGAAGCGATGCCGAATCCACTTACATCGGCAAACTTGTCCTGCGTCAGGCCATACCCTTCCCGCAGCATCTTGACCTCGGCAGGCGTTAAGCGTCCCAGGTAATTGCAAACGGCTGCATGACGCGAAATCTCGGCCGCCTCACCGGTGTAGGCGTCGCCACACGTTTCGCATTCAAACACGGGAACCATTGCGGACAGGGTTACCCGTTCATCGCCTGAGCCATAGAGAAACTTTTCTTCCAAGAGCTTCTCTCTGACCTGGTCAGACCCACACAGGTCGCAGTGATGTATCATTTGATCTCTTTCCAAAAACAACAGATGGGGCGGTTACATGTAGCTTTCATGGAAACTACGGCCTCGCACGTTGTACTCATCTAGTTGGAGCTTAATGTAGATATGGGACACCGGAGGGTGCCCTGCAACCTTGAGGACATACCCCTTTTTTCCAGGCGGTTTATCAAGGATGATCGTTGTAATCTCGCAGCCGCTGCGTATACACTCCGCTATAAATTCCCAAGCTGAATCCTGAGTGAAATACTGCGTAGGGTCGCGAGGATCTCGGAGAGACGCGGCTTGCCAGTCGATAGGTTGTGCAGGCGAAAAATTGACGACTCTCGTCCTTCTGGACCCGCATCGCTCAGCAAGCATACGACGTATGTTCTGTCCAACATCCGAATCCCCCTCCAAGGCAAAAGCCCCTTCTGTCAGTATCAAATGATACTATTCCTTCAAAGTCAATACCGAACTCTATTCGCCGGCCGTTTCGCGCACTCCGGGCTGAGGAGCAGGCGTCCGAAATGAATGGACAAATCGGTGTTTAATAGCAATAGCCGTTAACGTGATGTGTGTGTATGTAGGCCGCCAGGGTTGATCTGTTTCGACTAGGCGGTGTTCTCTCAGATAATGCAGGTCTGATGGCATCTGACATCACATTCTCTCTATTTCGTCCAGGATCACCTACGATGTGCGAGTACGTCACGCTCGGCACGGACGTCGATGTGGACGATATCGCGAAATGGTCGAGATGGGCCCCTCGCCGAGGTCGACCGCCTCGATCCCATAGCTTCGGGCCGATCGATGAGGTCAGTTCGAGAATTGGCGGAAAGTAGCTCGTCCAGCAGATAAGTCGGTATTCTTTGATATTGCCAGGAGTGACCCCCATCAGCTTAAACGTACGCGATACACTAGCCGTCACCACCGACTTCTCTTTAAAAAGACAGGAAGTCGAACAGACGCTTGCTGGCCCTTGCCGCCCAGGACGGCTTCACGGTCCCAGCGATCAAAGGCGGCCCCCCAACGATGGAGCAAGCGGCGACAGATAGAACCGATTGAGCATCGCGTCGCACACGTAATACCCCCAATTCGTCAGACGCTCTGTCTCATTTGCGCCCGGGAAATGAAGTAGGATCGACCTCCGAAGGAACGACGGAAAAAACCGTTCTCAGCGATGCCCCCGTTCATCGTCCTGAACTTTTGCAAGAAAGATTGATTCGCCAACGCGACGGAAACGATTGGCATCATCTGACGGGGCATCGGTCGATTTGCTAGGCAACACCGTACGACCTTAACACGGTCATAGATGCTGTCGAAAGCCAATTCGAGGGCTGCTGCACAAACTCCGCATCAACGCGAGAGCGACGCCATCAACCAGCTAAGTTCTGTCCGGGCTGCCGAGATAAGGCTGATGTACGAGTTGATGGCGATCGTGTCGGGCACGTAACGTGCGTCAATGGAATCCGATCTCCCCCGACCCACCATCATGATTCTGAGCGGACTCTTTGAAGTCAACGTAGTCGAAAGGTCATCCCGATACTTCTCCGCCTGCGCAATATCATCGCGCGTGATAGGATGGTTGGGACGTTTGAATTCGATGATCAGGTAGCTGTCGCCAATATCCTGCTACAGCAGGAGATCTGGGCGCTTCGACGCACGATCGCCTGTGAATTTCGTATGCCATAGCTGGCGATGATGCTCTTGAGCGTTGCGTTCGATGCCATGGTGGCGAACTGCCGGCCGAACACCCAAAGATTCGTTTCGAGAGCTTTATGGACGTTTTGTTCGAGCGTCGCATCGTTCTGGATGAGTTCATCCAGGAAGTCGAGAAACTCCAACCTTCTCTTCGCCTGGGCCGCCATTGCAGAAAGTTCGACAAGCCCAAACTGTTCGAGCGCTTCAGCGAACGAGCCGACGTCACCTCGGCTGGTTGTATTGATCCGCTCGAGCACAGCCCAATAGGCATCGTGCTCGATCGCATCCAATGCGACTTCGGCGATCGTCGAAATCCGATCCTCGCTTTCGCCGTAGAAGCGTCGGAGTATGCGGCTCAACGCCTCCTCCGCATACCGCCGACGGTGCTCCGGAAGCTGCTGAAGCCGCAAATCGATCTGCCGCTTCAATCGAGCTAGTTGTAAGCTCATATCGCGGGCGTGAGTCTCCTGCAGTTCCTGCTTCACTATCGACCGAACGTAGGCTTGGATTTCCTGAAATGCCTTGCTGTTTTCGATCACTCCGCCCCAATCCGCAGTGACGAAGTGATCATTGCCCTCGAGTTCGACTTCGCCGTAGACGCGCTTCGACAGCTTGAGTGGAATTTCCTCGTCATCGTCCAACCCGAAGAGCATGGGCCTTCCGACCACCTTTCCGGCGACCTTTAGGACAATACCAGGGGATTCCGGAGCTTTTTTCCCGTCTGCGATCGTAAAATGCAGTCGGACAGCCCCGCTCTCGCCAAGCACCTCTTCAACCTGCTTGGAAACACCCGGGACATCCTCGACTGACAACTGAACATCGTTGACGAACACTTTGAAACTCTCTTCGCGTCCGTACTCGTGAACCAGCACTTCCCGGAAACGATCGGCTGTCGGAAAGTTCAGGCGGTTGTCGAGATCCGACAATACGATCGTTGTCCCAATTTCACCGCTGGCAGCTTCCTCTTCGATGAAAGGAAGCGGCACGGACTCGAGATCGTTCTCGTTTTCGGTCAGAGCGATCTTGTCAATGGTCAGGCTGCACCTGCGTCCACGCGCCACGGCGGTAACATCCATCCGATTGGCAAGCGACAGGCCCGCAAACTTTCCAATGCCCTTGCGGCCCTTGACCCTCCGCTTCATCGAAGGCGTCCGCTCCCCAGTGCGAGCGCGCTTGTCACTCGCGATGTTCAAGTACTCGTTCTGCATTTCGAGAGAAGTCATGCCTGAGCCGTCGTCCCTGACAACGATCGCTTCGCTGGTCATCGGCAACGGCAATATGATCCAGACGTTTCTTGCGTCAGCATCCCAGGCGTTGTCGACCAGTTCCTTAAGTGCGGCCTCACTGGAGCGGTAAGTCTCGCCCAAGAGCCGGGTTAACCGCGTATTCACCGAAAAATGTGCGTCGCCACTCATTGCAAAGCAATCCAACTCCCCATTTGAGATAGTGTTAGCAGATCGCAAATTCGGTCACCATGATAGGTAAACGGCTATCTGCAACTTAAATGAGATTTCCCACGGGAAATATGCACCTTCGTCTTCGACGACGCGCACGTCGACGCCACCGTCGAAGGGGCCATTCAAGCGAAATCCCGGAACGGGGGTCAGACCTGCATAGCGGGCTTTGATCGGCCGGCCACGGAGGATGGGCTTGAACCGGGCGCGGAAAGCATAGTCGCGCAAGGTGACAAGGCGATGTACCCCTACTTCCGCTTCGGCTTCGTCGCCAGCACGTTCCGGGTCGAGAAGCGGTACGGCTGGAAGAACTGCACGTCGACGAAGCTGGCGTGGAAGGCGCGTCGGGCTACCTGACGATCGACCTCTCCGCGCTCGGGCGGAACTACGAGAAGCTGTCCCGGACGGTTTCTCCTAGCCACGTGGCTGCGGTAGTCAAAGCAGACGCCTACGGGCTTGGAGCGGATCAGGTGGCGAGGACCGTGTATGCGGGCGGCTGCCGCCATTTCTTCATCGCCCAGTTCGTGGAGGCGAAGAAGCTCCGCCCGGCCCTGCCGCAGGACGCACAAATCTTCGTCCTCAACGGCCTGCAGCCGGGGAACGAAGACATCTGCGCCTCCGAGAACATCGTCCCGGTCATCAACTCGATCGCCCAGTGGCGATTTCGTCGGCAAGTACGTCTCGATGGAGGGACTGGTCAGCGAACGGAGGTTGCGAATATCAAGAATAAGGAACCGCTTGAATGCCATCGGGGTCGGACCGGCGCTCGTGATCGGGAAGACCTCTATTTATAGGCGTGCCGAACTTTCATCGATGTGACGCAGAATTCTTTAGTCGAATCCTTCAGCTGGGCTCCGCCCGACTTTTCTTTTGTGTATGACTGGTAGCTCATTTTGCCTTCAGCGATGGGCCAACATTGTTCCAGAATCGGAACGCAGCACGGCAGATCAATGAGTTACAGGCGAGTTGGCCCGTTCTAGGGCCGGTTTTTCAGCGACATGCCAATGATTTCAATGGCTTCACTTTGGAGATTTTGGCATGTCGCATTGCTATTTGCAGCTCACCCTGTCCGATCGTCGGCGTCTTTATCAGATGAAGGAACGCCCGGTTGGTGAGATCGCTCGCCAGCTTGGGCGCCACCGCTCGACGATCTACCGCGAACTGAAGCGCAACACGTTCCACGACCGCGAGTTTCCCGAATACAGCGGTTACTTCGGGACCATTGCCGACGACATCAGCAAGGAGCGGCGTCGACGGCTGCGCAAGCTCACACGCCATCCAGCGCTGCGCCAGCTTGTCATCGATCAGTTGAAGGCGCATTGGTCGCCGGAACAGATCGCCGGCCGTCTGTCTCGGTGTCAGCGTCATCCGCGTTTGCCCCGAAACGATCTATCGCTTCATCTATGGCAAGGAAGACTATCCGCTCGGCCTCTACGAACACCTGCCCGAACGGCGACGCAGACGCCGGCCGCGCGGATCCCGCAAGCCCCGTGACGGCTTGATCCCGTTTGAACACCGGATCTCTCAACTATCTGATTTTATTGATGATCGGTCGCAGCTCTGGCATTGGGAAGGCGATCTGCTGATCTTCGATCGCAAACTCGGCCATTACAATGTGACGTCGCTTGTTGAACGCGTGAGCCGCTACACCGTAATGATCAAGAACCGCAGTCGGCACTCGCGTCCGATCATGGACAAGATCATTACGGCCTTCTCACCCTTGCTGTCCTCTGCACGCCGCAGTTTTACCTTTGATCGAGGCACCGAGTTTGCCGGCTTTCGGGCTTTGGAAGACGGGCTCGGCGCCAAGAGGAGGTCACACCATCATACGACCCAATGTGGGACGAGCCATGAGCGGTCGGAGTCTTTACGGCGCATGACAGCACGCTGCGCCATTCGCATCCTACAAAGGTGTTTGCGCGATGCAGGATATGCGGGCGATCTACGAGATTGGAAACGGTCCACAAGGATGACGCACATCGGCCGCCAAACATCCAACTTGTCAGATCGGGCCTTTGGTGGAGTTAGATGCCGGTGCCAGCGACAGCCGCAGGCCAAGCACTTTCACCGCTTTGGCGATCGTATCGAGCGTCGGATTTCCCCCTGGGCGAAAAACCTTGTAGATGGTTTCACGACTGAGCCCGCTGTCTTTCGCGAATTGTGATGCGCCGCGTGCGCGGGCAATATCGCCGATGGCCGCTGCAATAAGAGCAGGGTCTCCATCCTCTAGAACAGCGTCGAGATAGCCAGTCTGATCCTCGTGGGTTTTGATGTAGTTCTGAATATCGAAGCGCGTTGTTTCCAATGCCATCTTATAGCTCCTTCGCCATGGCCTTCGCCGTCGCAATGTCACGTTTCTGTCTTGCTTTGTCGCCACCGCACAGCATCACCACGATAACATCAGCCTGTCTCACAAAATACAGCCGATAACCCGGCCCATAATCTATTCGTGCCTCGCTTACCCCGCTCCCCACGGGCTTTACATCTCCGAAGTTTTCTAATTCGAAACGACGCAATCTGGCGAGAACTCTGTCACGCGCGCGCCGGTCTTTCAGATCTTCCAGCCATCGGGAAAAAGTGACTGTCAGGCGGACTTCAATCATGTGTAGTACAGTACGCAGATTGCATAGGTTGTCAACTGTAATACACAGTTAATGCTGACTTCACCTCACCGGCTGATGCGCCAACTTGCTTTCTCATTCTCTCGATCCCTCCAACGACCTGAGCGTCCGAAGAGCCGCGAAGATCGGATTGTCGCCGAATGGGCCGCAAATCAGGGGCAGCCCAGCTTTCTGGACGCAGCCGTCGAGAAGTACCGTATGACGGCCCTCAAGATGGCCGGTCAGGACTGCGATACGAAGGTCTCCGCCTGCCCGATCATGGACAGATCATCAATGCATATCATCTCTGCCGTCTTTTGCCCGCCGAAGCTTACCTTCGGCCGCGGGACCGAGTGCGCCGGGTTCAGGCCTCTGGAAGATGGCATCGGTGCTTAAGAGCTGGTTCTGCGACCCAAACTCACCCTGGCAAAAAGGTGCGGTCGAGGACACTAACCAGCGTATCCGTCGCTTCCTGCCTGGCGATACGGACCTCCACTATCACCCAGCGACAGCTTGTCGACCTCGCCCATCAGCCGAATTCGCTGCCAGGAAGGTGCTCGGGCTACAAAACGCCGGCCGAAGTGTTCATAGCTCATTTGCGAGAATGTGATCCCCTACCCTGCATAACCGGCATGATGCACTTAGCGGAGATTCTCCAAAAAAAACCGCGTCAAGCTGCGTCGATGCCTTCGGGCGCCACCATGCTCGTTTTCCTGCGTCTAAGCAGGACTAAATGCAGTTTTTCCGCTTAACACCTCGTCATGCCGCAGCGAACGGATGAAGCAAATGCAATAAGAATACTCCCCGAACGGTTGGGGAATTCCTGCATCATGCGAGGTAGGGCAGTCAACGCACTTTCGAGACTCGGCCGGGTTGTCATATTTTACGGAACGGGTTTGCGGACATGAAAATTTCAATCATCGTGCCAGTGCGCTTGAATGAAACGCTATTTGAAGGGCTGCCAAGGCTGGAACAGCTCGTCCGGAACGCCCCATCCGACCGCTTTGAGGTCGTCGTCGTTGACTACGGCAGCCCACTAGGCGGGCCGCCGAATTGTCGTTCCTCACAGACCAATTCGAGCACGCGAAACACGTGCGCATTGACTCAGAAGCCGAGCCGTTCAGCGCTGGTATTGCTCGAAACGTCGGCGCCCAAAATGCTACATCTCCGGTGATCATGTTCAACGATGTTGATTGCCTTTGACCTTGCCAGCCCGAACATGTACGAGAAGATACATAAAGAAGCTCGCGCCAGGAGGATCGACGTCAACGCGTACGATTTTTTCGCTATCCCGATAGCCTTCCTAACGGTCGAGGGCGTGGAAGAATACCACCGAATACATGCGGCAAATGAACCGTACGACGCAGATTCCCTTTTCCACTACCACATCATTCGCGGCGAAAAAGCAATTCATCTGGTTTATGGCCCATTCAGGGTCCACCATCGTCGTGAACCGGCTGCACTACCTATCAATCGGCGGGACGAGCCCCGTCTTTCCCAGATGCACGACTACATCGGGTTTCGTGCCTATCTCTCGCTCTACTCGTATGAGGTGGCATTCCGTGGCATCTACATGGTTCACCTCTGGCATCCTCGCCGCGCAGTGAATAGCGTCAACCAAGCCGCCAGCAACGTTAGCTATAAGCAGACGGAACGGAACTTCACCCTCCTTGGCGAGATGATGAAGGATTTTGACAAATCCGGAAAGCAGTTGAATGCCCTTCCGGATCGTGCTGTCTTCCGAAAAACCCTGGTCCTATGCCGACCCGCGTCCACGGCGCTGGAAACGCTGCGACAAGCCCTCCCCCTTCTCGGCCAATATTCAGTCATCGACGAGACGGTTTTCGCGGATGAACATGCGTTGCTGGATGCGATCGAGGCAGAGGAATTTAACCACGTCTTCTTCCTAAATCCGTACGGAAACGAACACAGGCTCAGCCTCTACAACGCAGTGCGTAGCGCCAACATACACTATTGGGTCCATGACAGAGGCGCGCTGCCTCATTCTTGGTTCTTCGATCCAAACGGGTTTAATGCCGACAGTTCCAGCTACCTCAGAACTGGGATTCTCCGCTGCCAAGTGATGAGCGGGAAGAGGTCATTTCCTACATCCGGTCGCTGAAAACGAATGCCGAGACCCTGGAGAAGAACGGCGCCCCCAAGTCTGCCGAGCATTGGCGGCATGCGTTTGGCATCGGGACCGAAGGGTCCTGTTCGTGCCGCTGCAGCGCCCAACCGACACGGTGACGAGATACTTTGGGGCTGAAGTCGGGCCATATGAGAATTTTTATAAATGGGTGGCAGAGGTGGCCGCAAAACTCGACCCTTCCCAATGGGCGGTTGTCGTAAAGAAACACCCTGCGGAGCTGAACCGCCCGAAGATTCCGGGCGTGGTGTTCGCGCCCGATGACGCCCACGTGCACGACCTAATTGATCTGTCTCATTCAGTCATGCTGCTGAACTCTGGGGTTGGCCTCCTCTCGCTCGCTTTCGGGAAACCCGTTGTCGCATGCGGTGAGGCGTTCTACGCGTCCGACGGACTGGCATCCACCGCTCAATCCATTGATGAGGCTGCAGCAAAGATCAAAGCTGGCCTGCCATACGACCAAGAGACAGTCTACAGGTTCGTTCACTACCTCACGACGAAGTTTTACTCGTTTGGCCAGACCGATTATGTCGAACGAGACCTCGGCGACCGACGTTTCTTGGCTGCCGCACGGATCAAGTATCAGAACATCAGAATGCTAACGGACGAGCACGTGTTTTTCGGATCTCCGCCCGCCGCAGCCTCGCTTGACAGCCCTCTTCCTTTGGCGGCAAGGACGCACTGGAGCGCGCCCGTCAAAAGGCGGATGCCGGTCCAATAATCCTTCAACAATCCAAGATGCCGGCGCAGTTGCCGGCGCGTCTTTCGCCGCTGCAGCGCCAGAACGTTCCGATCGTGAGGCCATTTATTCGTCTTCTCGGAAACGCAAAGGACGTCGAGAAATACAACCGAGATCCAGCCATGTACTTCCGGAGGCTAAAGAGCCCCGGTTACAAATGGGTTGGCGGGATGCTTTTTTCACCACGCGCTCAAAGTCGTGAGGCCGCCGAATGACAGAGATGAAGAACAGCGGCTTCCTCGACTTCATCAAGTTGAGCGCTTCTTGTCGATTGCTCAGGTCACCCACCCGAGTGTTGCCCAAGCGCTGACGCGCGCCAGGCCTACGTATCGTCGCGATAGCGACTGCGCGCCCTCTCATCTGCTAGGGGGTAAACCGAGCCGCGGCCGCAGCTTCGAAATAAGCAGTTCTTACTTGGGGATTGCACCTCCTCGACCAGGCTCCAGAAAACTCCATCGGACTAGAACGGTAGGTAACGCCCGCGCCGATCAGCAAAACGTTTTGGGTGAGCTCGCGATATCTCGTCTCCAGTGAAGATCGCAATCAATGTTGATTGCGAGCTTCCGTAGCCACCTCGGGCGGTTTATTTTGAGGTGTTGCCGCCGTTTCGGCAGGCAAGACGGGATAGGCGACCTCCGGTACCTTTCCGGTCAGCGAGTTAAGGAAGGCAACGATCAGGTCGCCTTCTTCTTCCTTCAATTCTTTCAGTTTCAGGTAGGTCCGATATCGCAAGGCATCTCGTTCAGCCGTTGGTCATAAACTCCGGAAATTTCGAGCTCATCGTTTTGAAGCCATTCAACTATCCGAGCGATTGCATCGCTTAGTGCGCTGTCCTCAGCCGCTATACCGATGGCCCTTGTACATTCGGAAGAAAATTCTCCGAGCAGGATCGATTTGTTCAGCGGCATGAATCCTGACACAGAAATCGCCTTCGATTTGCGATGATGATGACTTGGAATGCGACCGGCGCAACGGCCCAGTCAGCCAAAATCCCACTGGTCGCTTCCGGCTGACGTCTTCGATGCGTTGATTTCCTTCAACCAGTAATGGCAGATAGCCTCATAGGTAACCGATTTGAAGGGGCGCTTGGTCGTCGACCGCCCGTCCGAAGCCGAAGCGATCCTCATCTACTATGAGTTTCGATCTCCTCCGACCTTGAACGGATGCGATCTGGGGCCATCACCCCCACGCCAACGCCGGCGGCTGGAACGGTTTCGCGCGAGACGCTTTACAAGTGGATGTCGGACGCCGGCCTATGGCTATCGCGCAAGCAGCGGCGCACGTCTTATCAGTTGCGGTTGCGCCGTGAGGCCTTTGGCGAGCTGCTTCAGAAGGCCGTCCATGGCCGGAGGTTGTTTGAACATGACAGTATAGCGACAGTCGATCTGTGCGGATCCGGACAGATTTGCGTTGCACGCCACCAGCGTTCGAAGGAAAAGCGCAGCTATTACAACCCGCTGTGCGAACCGTGGTCAGTTGGCACATTGATTGCTTGATATCTCTACAAGGCAGCAGCGGCTGTCGATCTTCGGACGGCGGCCTGGGAGGCCCGGCGCGTTGCCAGACTGGGCGCCCCACGTGGAGGATATCATGATCATCGAACATTCTGCGGAGGTCTGCGGCAAGACACCCTTTTACCGCCATCTCTATGTCCAGGTCCTGGCGGCGATCGCCGCGGGTATCCTGCTCGGACATTTCTATCCTGAGCTCGGCACTCAGCTGAAGCCGCTCGGCGACGCCTTCATCAAGCTCGTCAAGATGATCATCGCGCCGGTCATCTTCCTGACGGTCGCGACCGGCATTGCCGGCATGACCGATCTCGCCAAGGTCGGCCGCGTCGCCGGCAAGGCGATGATCTACTTCCTGACCTTCTCCAGCCTCGCGCTCGTCATCGGCCTCATCGTCGCCAATGTCGTCCAGCCGGGTGCGGGGATGCATATCGACCCGGCCTCACTCGATGCCAAGACAATCAGCACCTATGCGGAAAAGGCGCATGAGCAGTCGATCGCTGGCTTCCTGATGAACGTCATTCCGACGACGCTGATCGGCGCCTTTGCCGAGGGCGACATCCTGCAGGTGCTGTTCATCTCGGTGCTCTTCGGCATCTCGCTCGCCATCGTCGGCAAGAAGGCCGAGCCGGTTGTCGATTTCCTGCAGGCGCTGACGCTGCCGATCTTCCGGCTGGTGGCGATCCTGATGAAGGCTGCTCCGATCGGTGCCTTCGGCGCCATGGCCTTCACCATCGGCAAATACGGCGTCGCCTCGATCGCCAACCTCGCCATGCTGATCGGCACCTTCTATCTCACCTCGTTCCTGTTCATCTTCGTCGTACTCGGCGCCGTGGCGCGCTACAACGGCTTCTCGATCGTGGCGCTCATCCGCTACATCAAGGAGGAGCTGCTCCTCGTTCTCGGCACTTCGTCCTCGGAAGCCGCACTGCCGGGCCTCATGAACAAGATGGAGAAGGCTGGCTGCAAGCGTTCGGTCGTCGGCCTCGTCATTCCGACCGGCTATTCCTTCAACCTCGACGGCACCAACATCTATATGACGCTGGCGGCGCTCTTCATCGCCCAGGCGACCGACACGCCGCTTTCCTACGGGAATCAGATCCTGCTCTTGCTCGTCGCCATGCTGAGTTCAAAGGGTGCTGCCGGCATCACCGGCGCAGGCTTCATCACGCTCGCTGCGACGCTCTCCGTCGTTCCGTCCGTGCCGGTCGCCGGCATGGCGCTGATCCTCGGCATCGACCGCTTCATGTCCGAATGCCGCGCAATTACCAATATTGTCGGTAATGCGGTCGCGACGCTGGTCGTGGCGAAGTGGGAAGGCGAGCTCCACCAGGCGCAACTTTGCGCCGCGCTTGCAGGCGAAGCGCCGATTGAGACCAAAGCGACGTTCGCCCAGCCAGCCGAATAATGCCTCCCAGGGCAACTGCCGCACACCAGTGCGGATTGGCGCGGTCTGGTTTCCCAGATCGCGCTCTTTTTTTGTTTATCCACCAGCGAGGGCTTCTTGGCTGCCAAATGCCGTTCAAGCGCCTGCACCTGCCCGCTTTTCTAAGAAGACGCTCGTCGCCGCGACCACTGTCGATTTGTCGGGTCCGCGACACGATGCCGTTCGACCTGGTTCGTACTTCACTCTCATTTACACCGTTGATAACGCACCGATAGATCTTCCACGAGCGCCTCTTCGCGTAGCTGCCATGACTCTTGAAGCTTTCTCGATCGAGACCCGGCAGGACCTACCAACAGTGACCTACTGACCGCCCCGCCCTACGAGGAACCGTATGCTCACCGAAGGCCGGACTGCGATCCAATTTTGCCGGATTCCGCTCATCGATGTGGTCACGGCCATCGATCAAATTGCGGCGTCGTTCCCGAACAGGATCGCGATCAAGCATAACGCTGAAGAACTCACATAGGCGGGTTGCGAGTGCGGTCGGACAGCATTTGCGAGCACCCTGCGAGAGCGCGGCGCGGAGGGTACTGTCGTGGGCTATTGCGGCGAACGAAATCGCCAATTGGGAACGGCTCCGGAGGGAGAACTGATACTCGGATATGTTGGCTTATGCCTCAATATCCAAGCCGATGTTTTAGCGCTCTTGGAAAAGCTGAACCTCCGGGGACCAGCCCAACGTGAGATTCAGCTCCCGCACGGCCTTCCCTTACCGCGCCGCCAACCATAACGATCACCTCCGCCTCATGGAAATCGAAGGCTCTCAGGACCTGGTCTCAACTACTGGCCGGTGGTATGAGATCGGCAGGCTTAGATTCCTATCGTAAGCTGCTGCGTACTGGCCCCCGCGGTAACCCAGATTGCCAAATCGTTATTGCCAACGGTTCGTGTCTTCATAAGCTAGGACCGGTCCCAGGTGACCTGGAGAGAGCCCGAATAATGCAAACTGTAATACGACAGCGATGAGCCATGCGTACACTTCTGCCCGGCTACACCAGTGAGGCTGGATTTTAGATGGAAGCAGTAAGTATAGCTAACTTAGCTAATCGAGGTTTCCATGCAGGTTACAATTCATAACGCCAAGACGAACCTGTCCACACTTATTGAGGCGGCGAAGGCTGGCGAAGAAGTTGTCATCGTCAACGGTAAGGCTCCTGTTGCCCGGATCGTTGCCATCGCGCAAAACAGGTTCACCATCGGGCTACTGAAAGGCAAGGTCACAGGAGATGGACCAGATTTCTTCGAGCCTATGAGTGAGGATGAATTGGCGCTTTGGGAAGGCGCAGCGTGACGGCTGTATTGCTCGACATGGACGCTGACCGGCGATTCGCGTTTATCTGCCAAAGCAACCGCCTATTACGGACGCCGACAGCGTTTTCGTCAGTCCGATCAGCTTCTTCGAGATCGGGCAGAAGGTTCGTATCGGCAAGTGGCGGAGATGGAGCCATTCGTCAACCATTTGCCGAGCTTGCTGGTAGAACAAGGCGGCAGAGTAGCCGCACTGGGCGCCGGAGATTTGTTTGAAAGGGCCGACTCTTGCGTGGGGGCATCGCGACCCGTTCGACCGTCTGTTGGCAGCGAGTGCGTTGGATTTTGGGACGCCGTTAATTTCAGCGGACGAGGTGTTTGACAAGCTCCGCGCCGTCAAACGTTTGTGGTGGACTTCAATCCCAGTTGGGGTCAGCGCTGGGCAGTCGAGGTCCATTTGTTATGATCCGCCGATACCTTCCGTAGCCAGCTCGAGCATTTATTTCCCTAATATCTGCGACACAGGTCGAGGTGTTGCCGTCGTTTCGGCAGGCAAGACGGGATAGGCGACATCCGGTACCTTTCCAGTCAGCGAGTTAAGGAAGGCAACGATCAGCTCGACTTCTTCTTCCTTCAATTCTTCGCCGAGCTGGACGGTCCCCATGATGGCGATGGCCTTTTTCAGATCCCAAACCTTGCCCGAATGAAAATATGGCGCGGTGAGTGCTACGTTGCGCAGCGGCGCCGCGCGGAAAACAAAGAAATCGTCGAATGTATTGGTGACCGCAAAGCGGCCCTTGTCTTTTTCCGGCAGAACGTCGGTGCTGGGCCTTTTAACAAGACCGAAGGGGTAATAGCCCTCCCCGCCAACGTTGATGCCGGAATGACAGGACGAGCAGCCTTTGTCCATGAAAAGCGTCAGGCCCTGTTTCTGTTCGGAAGTCATGGCGGCGTCATCACCGTTGAGGAACGCATCGAAGGGGGCTGGCGTGACCAATGTCGCCTCAAAGGCTTCGATTGCCTTGGCGAAGTTGTCGAAGGTGACCGGATCGGCTTCACCCGCGAAAGCCGCACTGAACCATTCGACATATTGCGGCATCGATCTGAGCGTGGCAATGACTTGACCCGGTGTATTGGCCATTTCGACACCGGCTTGGACCGGTCCCTTGGCCTGAGCCTTCAGGTCTTCGGCGCGACCGTCCCAGAACTGCGCGATGTTGAAGACAGCGTTCAGTACCGTCGGCGCGTTGCGCGGTCCCTTCTGCCAACCATGGCCGATCGAGGTTTCAAGATTGTCGTCGCCCCCGGTGGCCAGGTTGTGGCATGAGTTGCACGAAAAAACGCCTGACGCCGAGACGCGTGGATCGAAGAACAGTGCCTTGCCGAGGACGATCTTCTCCGATGTGATCGGGTTGTTGGCGAGTGCCCGCGTGGTGGATGGCAAAGCCTTGAAGGTAGCCAGTGCCGTTTCTCTGAGGTCTGCGGGGAACGGATCCGCAGCAAAAGCGGTGGTTGCCATCAAGGCGGCAGCCATCGTTGTGAACAGGAGTTTGACGGGCCGAATACCGCGCACATCGAGATCTTCAATCACAAGGATGTGCTCAAGTCCTCGGGCCCCACCAGCCGCCCAAGCCGATGGAGAAGTCGGCCCGCCCACTTCCCTGCGGGCCGTCATTCTTTCCTTTCCTTGAGCGGCGGTCCGAAGTCGTCTCGCGGCCGACCGGACGTCCTCCACGGCTAACCGCGGTAAAGAGCTCCTGTGCAGCTCGGCCCGACTATTCCTGTACGGCCTCTTAACTCTTCCGCATCTGAAACGTCCTACAGTAGAAGGATCGGATGCAGGCCCCAGCGGAAAGCACTTTTCCGACATTTCGACATTCTCCGCAGAATTATCGTCCCTCTATTGCGCATCTGCAAATGGCTCCACGCAATATGCGTGCCAAAGGCAAAACTCTTTTGATACAGCGTAACCGATCGAACCCGCTGTCTTGCATGTCCAACGTTGTCGTATCTCGGACAATGCTAGCTACGCCGTCGACTCATAAGCTGTGACACCAGATTTTCGTGGCGACGAGCTTTACGGCTGCGAGATAGTTTTCAGGGCGCTTGTCGTTTCGGGGTGCGACACCCCGGAACTGCTTGATCCTGTTGAAGAACCGTTCCACGAGGTTACGCTGCCGATAGACCCAGCGCGAGAAGATGAACGACCCCTTCCTGTTGCTCTTCGGCGGGATGTTGGCCCAAGCCTTGCGCTCGGCCGCCTTGGCCCGGATCGCGTTGCTGTCGTAGCCCTAGTCGGCCAGCAGGATGTCTCCTTCGCCGAGCTCGTCCATCAACGCGCCGGCCTCGGTGCAGTCGGCGACTTGCCCGCCGCTCAGACGGAGGCTGACGGGGCGACCTTCGGCGTCGCCGAGCGCGTGGATTTTGCTCGTAAGCCCGCCGGGGGACGTCCCATGCCGCCATCGTCTCCATCCCCTCATTTTCCCGTGGCCGCGTGCTGGTGAACGCGGACACAGGTCGAGTCGATCATGACGATATCGCCATCGTAAGCCTCGGAAACCGCTTCAAGAAGTCGGTCCCAGACACCGGCCTTCCGCCAGTGGACGAAGCGTTGTAGCAGGTGGTCGGCGGACCGTAGCGCTCCGGGATTTCCGCCCAGGGTGAGCCCGTCCAGAACCGCCAGAGGATGCATTCAACACCCGCCGATCATCTGCTGCCCCGCACATTCAGCGCGAGAGCAGGCCTTTGTCGGGCACTTGCTGCGCCGTTTGTCGGCATTGAGACTCAATGCCAGAAACCTGACACTACGCGCCGCTGCGAAGTGTCTGCTGAGCCTGCGAATTCACTTCGGCACGCGATTTGCTCTGTTCACGGCATCGTCACCAATCGCAGTGCGATGGTCTTCCGGACGGACACGGCGCGCGTCGCTGTTCGCGTCTGGTCCGTTCCGACCGTTTGCTGTGGAAATGACTTGGCGCTCGGTTGTGGACCGAGAAAATGCAAGGAAGTGTTGGATGCGATCTAGAGTTCTTCTTTTGGGAGCCACAATTATTGCGCTTGTCGCGAGCGGTGCAACCAAAGCGGCAGACCTTGAGCCAGGAGTGAAACTGCCACCGGCGGTGTGGGACTGGTCCGGAGGCTATATTGGCGGACACGTCAGTGGCGGGTACGGTCGAATCTCCTTCACCGATCCCTACGGTCAGTCGATCTATGGCGATGCCGACAGGTTCGATGTCACCCCGCTGCACAACCCGCACCTGTCGTTCGGCCAGGGGCCGCATTTCTGTCTGGGCGCTGGCGCGCCTCGAATTGCGATCCGCATTCCCGGCGCCGTTCGTGCGGCTGGAGGATCTGGCCCTGACCATCGCAGCGGAGGACGTCGTCTACATGCCGTCTTACGTCATTCGCTGCCCACAGCGCCTGCCGGTCACCTTCCGCCCTTCCATCGCTTAGAGAGTGAAGTGTCACCATGTCCGAACAACCCTTGCCGACCCTGCCGATGTGGCGCGTCGATCACATCGAGCCCTCCCCCGAGATGTTGGCGCTACTCGCCAACGGTCCGATCCACCGCGTGCGCTTCCCGTCCGGGCACGAAGGCTGGTGGGTGACAGGCTACGACGAGGCCAAGGCGGTGCTGTCCGACGCGGCGTTCCGGCCCGCGGGAATGCCGCCGGCGGCATTCACCCCGGATTCGGTGATTCTCGGTTCGCCGGGGTGGCTGGTCTCGCACGAGGGGGAGGAGCATGCCCGGTTACGCACGATCGTGGCGCCGGCCTTCAGCAACCGCAGGGTGGAACTGCTCGCGCAGCAGGTCGAGGCGATCGCCGCGCAGTTGTTCGAGACGCTGGCGGCCCAGCCTCAGCCCGCCGACCTGCGGCGCCACCTCTCCTTTCCGCTTCCGGCCATGGTCATCAGCGCGCTGATGGGCGTGCTCTACGAGGATCACGCCTTTTTCGCCGGGCTGTCCGACGAGGTGATGACGCACCAGCATGAAAGCGGCCCGCGCAGTGCGTCGCGCCTGGCCTGGGAAGAACTGCGCGCCTACATCCGCGGCAAGATGCGGGACAAGCGCCAGGATCCGGGCGCCAACCTGCTGACGGATCTGCTCGCGGCGGTCGACCAGGGCGAAGCGACCGAGGAAGAGGCGATCGGCCTCGCGGCGGGCATGCTGGTGGCGGGGCACGAGAGCACCGTCGCGCAGATCGAATTCGGCCTGCTGGCCATGTTCCGCCATCCGCAACAGCGCGAACGCCTGGTCGGCGATCCATCCCTGGTGGACAAGGCGGTGGAGGAAATCCTGCGCATGTACCCGCCGGGCGCGGGCTGGGACGGCATCATGCGCTATCCGAGGACCGACGTGACCATCGCGGGCGTGCATATTCCCGCGGAGAGCAAGGTGCTTGTCGGCCTGCCGGCGACGTCGTTCGATCCGCGCCATTTCGACGACCCGGAAATCTTCGACATCGGACGCGACGGAAAGCCGCACCTGGCGTTCTCCTACGGGCCGCACAACTGCATCGGCGTGGCGCTGGCTAGGCTGGAACTCAAGGCGGTGTTCGGTTCGATCTTCCAGCGCTTTCCCGGGCTGCGCCTCGCAGTGGCGCCCGAAGAACTGAAGTTGCGCAAGGAGATCATCACTGGCGGCTTCGAAGAGATGCCGGTGCTCTGGTGATGCGTGGACGCCCGGGGGGGTCGGGATCTTGTCCGCAATTTGGCCGGCGGCCTCGCTCGCGCCGGTCAGATCAGCCAACCAAACAGGTAACCAAGATGGACGTGAAAGAAACAACGGCAGTATGCCGGGACGCCTTCGCCGAACTGGCGTCGCCAGCGTGCATCCACGACCCGTATCCGTTCATGCGGTGGTTGCGCGAGCACGATCCGGTGCATCGCGCGACGTCGGGCCTCTTTCTGTTGAGCCGCCACGCCGACATCTACTGGGCGTTCACGGCCACGGGCGATGCGTTTCGGGGACCAGCGCCGGGCGAATTGGCGCGCTATTTCCCGCGTGCGGCGACCAGCTTGTCGCTCAGTTTGCTGGCATCCACTTTAGCGATGAAGGAACCTCCAACGCATACGCGTCTGCGCCGGCTGATCTCCCGTGATTTCACCATGCGCGAGATCGACAACCTGCGGCCGAGCATCGCGCGCATCGTCGCAGCGCGCCTGGACGGCATCGCGCCCGCGCTGGAGCGCGGGGAGGCGGTGGACCTGCATCGCGAATTCGCGCTTGCCTTGCCAATGCTGGTCTTTGCCGAACTGTTCGGCATGCCCCAGGAGGACATGTTCGGGCTCGCCGCCATCATCGGCGCCATCCTGGAAGGCCTGAGCCCTCACGCCAGCGATTCCCAGCTCGCCGCGGCTGACGCAGCCAGCGCCAAAGTTAAGGCCTACTTCGGCGACCTCATACAGCGCAAGCGCACCGATCCCCGCCAGGACATCGTGTCGATGCTCGTCGGCGCACACGGCGACGACGCCGACATGCTGTCGGATGCGGAGTTGATCAGCATGCTATGGGGCATGCTGCTGGGCGGCTTCACTACCACTGCTGCGACCATCGACCATGCCGTCCTGGCGATGCTGGCGTATCCCGAACAGCGGCACTGGCTGCAGGGGGACGCCATGGGAATCGAGGCATTCGTCGAAGAAGTCCTGCGCTGCGACGCGCCCGCCATGTTCAGCTCCATTCCGCGGATCGCGCAGCGCGACATCGAACTGTGCGGCGTGGTGATCCCGAAGGATGCGGACGTGCGCGTGCTGATCGCGGCCGGCAATCGCGACCCGGACGCCTTCGCCGATCCCGACCGCTTCGATCCCGCACGGTTCTACGGCACCAGTCCTGGCATGTCGACCGACGGGAAGATCATGCTGAGCTTCGGCCACGGCATCCACTTCTGTCTCGGCGCGCAACTGGCCCGGGTGCAGCTGGCTGAGAGCCTGCCGCGGATCGAGGCGCGCTTCCCCACGCTCGTACTGGCCGAGAAGCCGACCCGGGAGCCATCCGCGTTCCTTAGGACGTTCCGCGCCCTGCCCGTGCGGCTCAATGCGCTTGGAGAGGCCTGAGATGCGCGTCGTGATAGACCAGGATTTATGCGGAACCACCTGGCAGTGCGTGCTGACCCTGCCCGGCACCTTTCGCCAGCGCGAACCGGACGGCGTGGCCGAAGTATGCCTGGCGACGGTCCCCGAGGCGCTGCACGCCGCCGTGCGGCTCGCGGCCAGTCAGTGCCCGGTTGCCGCCATTCGGGTCATCGAAAGCGACGCTGGCTATGGCGAGCCAGCCATTGTCGACCCAGCGCCCTCTCCGGCAGAGGTCGGGCGGCATGCCGCGAAAGACCACCATAATCCGGGAGGACACGATGGGACGGTTTGAGGGAAAGGTGGCCGTGGTGACCGGCGCTGGCGCCGGCATCGGCAAGGCATGCGCCCTCGCCATCGCGCGCGAGGGCGGCAGAGTGGCGGTGGCCGACATCGACGCCTCAGCGGCCACCGCCTGCACGGCGCAGATCGCGGCCGAAGCTGGCCACGCGCTGACCCTGGCCATGGACATCGCCGATGCGCAGGCGGTGGCAGCGCTGTTCGAGACGGCGGAGCGGCACTTCGGCGGGGTCGACCTGCTGGTGAACAACGCGAGCGCCATGCATCTAACCCCGCGCGACCGCGCAATCCTCGACCTGGACCTGGCGGTTTGGGATGAGACGATGGCGACTAATCTGCGCGGCACGCTGCTCTGTTGCCGGCAGGCTATCCCGCGAATGATCGCCCGTGGCGGTGGCGCGATCGTCAACATGTCGTCGTGCCAGGGGCTCAGCGGTGACACCGCTCTGACCTCCTACGCCGCGTCGAAGGCGGCGATGAACATGCTGTCGGCCTCGCTCGCCACCCAGTACGGTCACGCGCAGATCCGCTGCAACGCGGTTGCGCCGGGTCTTATCATGACCGAACGTCTCCTCGCCAAGCTGGACGAGTGCATGCAACGGCATCTGCGCCGGCACCAGCTCCTGGCGCACGTCGGCCGCCCCGAGGACGTGGCCGCGCTGGTGGCTTTCCTGCTCTCCGACGATGCTGCGTTCATCACCGGCCAAGTCGTGTGCATCGACGGCGGCATGCTGACGCATGTGCCGACATACGCCGATGGTGGCAACAGCCGCGCCGCGCGGCCGGCCAGTGACACCGCCGACGCGGCCTCGGCGCCAGGGAGGTAATGGACATGCTGCTCAACCCGCTGAACCGTCGGCACCGGCTGCGGCACGACATCCCGGTCATGCCCGGCGCCTTCCCCATGGTCGGGCATCTTCCCGCCATCGTTACTGACATGCCGCGCCTGCTGCGGCGCGCGGAACGGACGCTGGGCAGCCACTTCTGGCTGGACTTCGGCCCTGCCGGACAACTGATGACATGCCTGGATCCGGATGCGCTCGCGTTGCTCCGGCACAAGGACGTGTCCTCGACACTGATCGCAGAGATCGCGCCCGAAATCCTTGGCGGAACGTTGGTCACTTTGAACGGTAGCGCGCACCGGCAGGCGCGTGATGGGATAAAGGCGGCGTTCCTGCCGAGGGGGTTGACCGAGGCCGGCATTGGCGAGCTGTTCGCGCCCGTCATCCGGGCTCGGGTGCAGGCGTGGCGCGACCGCGGTGAAATAACTATCCTGCGCGAAACCGGCGACCTGATGCTCAAGCTCACCTTTTATCTCATGGGCATCCCCGCCCAAGACCTGCCGGAGTGGCATCGCAAGTACCGGCAACTGCTGCAGTTGATCGTCGCGCCCCCGGTCGACCTACCCGGAACGCCCTTGCGGCGCGGCCGCGCCGCCCGCGACTGGATCGACGCTCAGTCGCGACAGTTCATCCGCGACGCGCGCGCGCATTCCGCGCGCACCGGGTTGATCAACGACATGGTGAGCGCCTTCGATCGCAGCGAAGACGCGCTCTCCGATGACGTCCTGGTGGCCAACGTCCGCTTGCTGCTGCTTGCCGGTCATGAGACCACCGCCTCGACTATGGCCTGGATCGTGATCGAACTGGCCCGGCAGCCTGAGCTGTGGGACGCCCTTGTCGAGGAGGCGCAACGCGTGGGCGCGGTGCCGACCCGGCACGCGGACCTGGCGCAGTGTCCGGTCGCCGAGGCGCTGTTCCGCGAGACGCTGCGCATGCATCCGGCGTCCTCGCTCGTACCGCGTCGCGCGACGCAGGAATTACAACTCGGCCAGCGGCGCATTCCCGCGGGCACCAGTCTGGGCATCCCGCTGCTGCATTTCTCGACCTCGGCGCTGCTGCACGAAGCGCCTGATCAGTTCCGCCTGGCGCGGTGGCTGCAACGCACGGGGCCGATCGGGCCGGTGGACATGCTGCAGTTCGGCAGCGGCCCACACGTCTGCATCGGCTACCACCTAGTATGGCTGGAATTGGTGCAGTTCAGCATCGCCTTGGCGTTGACCATGCACAAGGCCGGGGTGCGGCCGCGGTTGCTGAGCGACGCCGAAAAAGGCCGGCGCTATTACCCGACAGCACAGCCCTCCATGAAAGTCCGCATCGGATTCTCATGAGCTGGCATCACATACTCGCCGCTCGCCGCGGCCGTCTCCTGTCACGTACAAGGACATGAACAACATGCAGACTGTTTCCACGCTACACGACGACCAAACTGGCGCTTCCCCGCTTGGCGGATCGGGCGCGCAGGCGGGCGGCGCATCCGGGAAGCTGCTGCCGGATATCTGGATGCAGGATGGCGCAAAGCGGGTAGAACAGGCGCTGGCGCGTCTTCTTTGCGCCGGAGACGACGGTGAAACCGAGCTGATGGCGGCTATGCGCTACGCCACCTTGCATGGCGGGAAGCGCACGCGTGCCTTGGTCTGTATGGCTGCCGGCGCACTTGCCGATACGCCGGCGCACATGCTTCACGACGTCGGGGCCGCCATCGAGATGATGCACGCCTGTACCCTGGTCCACGACGACCTGCCCGCGATGGACAACGACGTGCTTCGCCGCGGCCTTCCGACCGTGCACGTCAAGTTCGGCGAAGCCACTGCAATCCTGGTCGGCGATGCGTTGCAGGCCCACGCCTTCCTGACCCTGGCGAGCCTGGATGCCCGGGGCGACACCCGTATCGCGCTCGTGCGCGAACTGGCGCAGGCGGTGTCCGCCGAGGGTGCCGCAGGCGGGCAGGCCATGGATCTGTCGCTGGTTGGAAAGCACGTCGAGCTGGACAGGATCGTGGCGATGCACCGGATGAAGACCGGAGCGCTAGTGCGCGCGTCCGTTCGCATGGGCGCGCTATGCGCCATTGCGGAGGATGCCGCGCACGCTGCGCTGTACTGTGCGCTCGATCGCTACAGCGCCTGTTTCGGCCTGGCGTTGCAGGTGGTCGACGACATTCTCGACGCGACAGCGGATAACGCGACGCTGGGTAAGACCCCCGGCAAGGACGCGGCGGCGCAGAAGCCGACCTGCGCGTCGATCATGGGGCTGCAGGCAGCGTGCCAGTTCGTGCGGGATCTGTTGCGCGACGCCGGGGAGGCCATCGTCCCGTTGGGCCCGCGTGCCGAACGGTTGGCGCAGATCCTGCAGCGGGCAAACGCGTATCTATTCAAGCACGCGCCATGCGCATGAGCGCGCCCGTCCGCATGGAGTAGCCCTTGTGCCGCTGCGATCGGCCGGCGGCAGCGGTGCATGCTGCACTGTGTCCGAGTCTGCGGCGACCGATCCTGGTTCTCGTCAACCGTCTGCAGAAGGAACATCCCGCGTGAACGCGCTGTCCGAACAGACCCTTTCCGAATTGCGCCACCTGCTGAGCGAGATGAGCGATGGCGGCAGCGTCGGTCCGTCCGTCTACGACACTGCGCGAGCTCTGCAGTTCCACGGCAACGTCACCGGTCGGCAGGACGCATACGCGTGGCTCATCGCGCAGCAACAGGCCGATGGCGGATGGGGAAGCGCGGACTTCCCGCTGTTCCGCCATGCCCCCACGTGGGCGGCGTTGCTGGCATTGCAGCGTGCCGATCCTCTTCCCGGCGCTGCCGACGCAGTCCAGGCTGCAACCCGGTTCCTCCAGCGCCAGCCCGATCCCTACGCGCATGCGGTGCCGGAAAACGCGCCGATCGGCGCGGAGCTGATCCTGCCGCAGTTTTGCGGCGAGGCCGCATCCTTGCTGGGCGGCGTGGCGTTTCCGCGCCACCCGGCGCTGTTGCCATTGCGGCAAGCGCGCCTGGTCAAGCTGGGGGCGGTGGCGACGTTGCCGAGCGGCCATCCGTTGCTGCACTCCTGGGAAGCCTGGGGGACGTCGCCGACCACCGCATGCCCGGATGACGACGGCAGCATCGGCATCAGCCCGGCGGCCACCGCCGCGTGGCGTGCACACGCCGTGACACAGGGGAGCACGCCGCAGGTCGGGCGCGCCGACGCGTATCTGCAGGCGGCATCGCGGGCGACGCGCAGCGGCATCGAAGGTGTCGTTCCCAACGTGTGGCCGATCAATGTGTTCGAGCCATGCTGGTCACTGTACACCCTGCATCTGGCCGGGCTGTTCGCGCATCCCGCGCTGGCCGAGGCGGTGCGCGTGATCGTCGCGCAGCTCGACGCCCGCCTGGGCGTGCACGGTCTGGGCCCGGCCTTGCATTTCGCGGCCGATGCGGACGACACCGCCGTTGCGTTGTGCGTCCTGCGCCTTGCAGGCCGCGACCCGGCAGTCGATGCGTTGCGCCAGTTCGAAATCGGCGGGCTGTTCGTCACCTTCCCCGGCGAGCGCAATGCCTCGGTGTCGACCAACATCCATGCCCTGCATGCGTTGCGACTGTTGGGAAAGCCCGCCGCCGGCACCAGCGCCTACGTCGAGGCCAATCGCAACCCGCACGGTCTATGGGACAACGAAAAATGGCACGTTTCGTGGCTGTATCCCACCGCGCATGCGGTCGTTGCGCTGGCGCAAGGCAAGCCCCAGTGGCGCGACGAGCGCGCGCTGGCGGCGCTGCTGCAGGCGCAACGCGACGACGGCGGCTGGGGCGCCGGTCGTGCGTCCACATTTGAGGAAACCGCCTATGCGCTGTTCGCGTTGCACGTGATGGACGGGAGCGAAGAGCCGACAGGGCGCGCGCGCATCGCGCAGGCGGTGGCGCGTGCGCTGGAGTGGATGCTCGCCCGCCATCCGGCGCATGCATTGCCGCAGACGCCGCTGTGGATCGGCAAGGAACTGTATTGCCCCACCCGGGTCGTGCGCGTGGCCGAACTCGCCGGGTTGTGGCTGGCGCTTCGTTGGGAGCGGCGCGTCCTGGCCGAGGGAGCAGGAGCGGCGCCGTGATCCAGACCGAACACGCGCTGCAGCAGGTGCTCGAGTGGGGGCGTTCCCTGACCGGGTTCGCCGACGAGCATGCCGTGGAAGCGGTCAGGGGCGGCCAGTACATCCTGCAGCGCATCCACCCGAGCCTGCGCGACACCAGCGCCCGCACCGGCCGCGATCCGCAGGACGAAACGCTGATCGTGGCGTTCTATCGCGAACTTGCGCTGCTGTTCTGGCTCGACGATTGCAACGACCTTGGCCTGATCGCGCCGGAGCAGCTCGCTGCGGTGGAGCAGGCGCTCGGGCAGGGCGTGCCGTGCGCGCTCCCCGGATTCGAGGGCTGCGCTGTGCTGCGCGCTTCGCTGGCTGCGCTCGCCTACGATCGTCGCGACTATGCTCAGCTTCTCGACGATACCCGGTGCTACTGCGCGGCGCTGCGCGCCGGACACGCGCAGGCGGCAGGGGCGGAACGCTGGTCCTACGCCGAGTACCTGCACAACGGCATCGATTCGATCGCCTACGCGAACGTGTTCTGTTGCCTGTCGTTGCTGTGGGGCCTGGACATGGCGACCTTGCGCGCGAGTCCGGCGTTTCGCCAGGTCCTGCGGCTCATCTCCGCGATAGGGCGCCTTCAGAACGATCTGCATGGACGCGACAAGGACAGGTCGGCCGGCGAAGCCGACAACGCGGCGATCCTGCTGCTGCAGCGCTATCCGGCTATGCCTGTGGAGGAGTTCCTCAACGACGAGCTGGCCGGCCATACGCGCATGCTGCACCGGGTGATGGCGGAAGAACGCTTTCCCGCGCCGTGGGGACCGTTGGTCGACGCCATGGCGGCCATCCGCGCGCAGTACTACCGGACCTCGACCAGCCGCTACCGCAGCGACGCTGCGGGGGAAGGCCAGCGGCCGGCCTAAACGCGCGGGAGGCGGCGGCGTGCGCGCGCTGCCGTCGGTCCGATCCGACGCAACGCCGTCGCCCGGTGCGCCAGCAGATGTTCCGCATGTTTGACCATCACGCCCAGCGCCCGAACCGCTGGAGGATGACGCGCCGTTTGTTCTACGTCGGCAAGTGGTTCAGATTGGTGAAGCCGAACACGACTCCATGTTCGATATCCTGCCGCCACTCTCGATCCGCGGTTCGATGTTTGCGATGCGCGAGTTCCTGACCGGCTCGGTGAAGAGCGTATTCTTTGCGCTCCGGCTCGACGGCCGGATCCGTCGTTTCCACGGCCACTGCGATCTTTCTGACAGCGACGCGACGCGGTCCAAACGCGAAACACTGCCGCCATTGACTGCGGAGGAGGACAGCGCTCCAGGCATATGCGGCAAAGCACGGCCGGCGGTGGAAGAGCACCCTGAACCGCGTCTGGATGAGACGGCCTGCCATATGATGATGGTGGCCTGTTGCGTTGCCTTCGCAATTCCCATGGTCCATCCTGGCTCCAGTCCCATCGCTTGCCGAAGCGGCCCAGCGAACAATCGGACTCGAGCACCGGACCGACGCATCAGAAGCCTGATCTGGTGGACGGCGCTCCCGTGTCCAGAGCCAGCCCCTCGTTCGTTACTGCCCTATTGCCTTCATGACGGTTATGCGTGAACCGGGTCGGCCCAGTAAGAGTCCCTCGAGCAGTTACTCGCTTGCGGCGAGCTGAGAGGGGCCGCGGCTCTACTAAAGGGCGCCATATTCAATGGCATCCTTCGGAACAGACCCGTGCCGGCTGCCCTTCGGTTGTGATGCGGTCTGAACCGGCGTCCGTTCGTTTCAAGGCCGCTTCGCGCCGCGGTGCGGCCGGACTGCGGCGTCCTCGGCAAAGCAGGTCCGCGCGCCTCGCTAGGTCAGTTTGACCTGCTTGCGCGCATCCCGGCTTTGCTCGTCTTGCCGGGCCCGGACCCTGAAACGCCCGTCTTCCACCGGTTCTCGTTGACCGCACCGAAGGGCAAGCCGGCAAGTGCCGGAACCACTTCGGGAGCAAAACCATGAAAGGAAGAGCCCATGGCCAAGGCCGCAACCCAATCCCGCCAATCCGCCCGCGTCGCGCAACTTCGAAAGGGCGCCACCCTCGAAATGGTCCGGCTCACTTGCCCGGACACCGCCCAGGCGCTGAAACTCGCCGAGAATTTCGGCATCGCGGTCATCGACAGCGACGGCATCCGCGAACTGCATGAGCGCCTGATCATCGAGACCGCCGATAGCCTCTCCGAGGCGCTCGGAGAACGGGCGATGCAGATCCATCTCCAACGCATCGTCGGCGCCTTCGTCGGCTCCGCGCATGGAGCCGGCCAGTTCTACTCCCGCGCCGTCACCGAGGCACGGGATGCCACCGCCAAGGCCGCCAATGACACGCGCGATGAGGACCTTGACGGTCCGGTCGGCTACGACAGCGCCGCCCAGCGCAAGCGCGAGTTCGCAGCCGACATGGGGGTACAGGCACACGCTCTTCGAATGGCAGCCGAAGGCACCATCGCAGCCTATAAGCAAATCATTGGCGAGGTCTGGAAGCCCTTCGACCGGCCGGTCGACAACCCGGGCCACTCGCTCGACCGCAAGGCGGCCGAGACGCAGATGTCGGCTTTCGACTGAGCCATACCCTCGGCGGGCTTCGGTCCCGCCTTGAAGTCTATCGAGACGCAAAGTTGGAGCGGCTTAGAAAAGGCCGCCATCGTTTAAACCTCAGCGATTGCCTGCTTTATGCCTGCATCTAATTCCATGGCTTGCCGAACCTCGCCACGACCGGCGAGTTTCGGTCCACGGATATCAAACCGTTCCTTGAAGTTTCCGATGCCGAGAGGCTCAGACCGGCCGGTCGCGACCCCGTCCGGCCTTTGGTCCTGCCGAAGCGAGGGGTTCGGTCAACGGCTTCGCCGTCCTCCACCTTCGTTCCGGCCTCACGGTGCCCTCACCCCTTGCCGCTCCGCCCTTTGGACCGCCGTGACGGGGTCGCGATGGCGCGGCCTCTTGAAAAATGGAGGTTGGAGAATGAGCAGGAAAGACGACGGCCAACGTGCCGATCTCTACACACGGATCACCGACAAGATCATCGAGGACCTGAGCAATGGTGTTCGGCCGTGGATGAAGCCGTGGAATGCGGCGAACGCGAATGGCCGCATCACCCGACCTCTGCGTCACAATGGGAAGCCCTATTCCGGGATGAACGTGCTCCTCCTCTGGTCGGAGGGAACCGCGCGCGGTTACGGCTCGCCGATGTGGATGACATTCAAGCAGGCTCTCGAACTCGGAGCCGCCGTCCGCAAGGGCGAGACTGGCGCGACGGTGGTCTTTGCGAGCCGCTTTACCAAATCCGAAACCGACGGAAATGGCGACGAGGTCGAGCGCGAAATTCCCTTCCTGAAGGCTTATACCGTCTTCAATATCGAGCAGATCGGTGGCCTTCCGGAACAATTCGATCATCGCCCTGCCCCGTTCCTTGATCCGGTCGAGCGCATCGAGCACGCCGATCGCTTCTTCCGCAACACCGGCGCGGTGATCCGACATGGCGGCAACCAAGCCTTCTTTGCTCCCGCCGCCGATCTTATCCAGATGCCGCATTTTGAGAGCTTCAGGGATGCGGAAAGCTACTATGCCACATTAAGTCATGAGGCCACCCATTGGGTTGGCGCATCGCATCGGCTGAATCGCGACCTCAGCCGTTACCACAAGGAGCGGTCAGATAGAGCCCGCGAGGAATTGATCGCCGAGCTTGGAAGCTGCTTCCTCTGCGCCGATCTCGGGATCGCGCCCGAACTGGAGCCTCGGCCGGATCACGCCTCTTACCTTCAGTCCTGGCTATCGGTCCTCGCCGGCGACAAGCGGGCCATCTTCCAGGCTGCGGCGCATGCACAGCGTGCGGTGGCCTATCTCCACGATCTCCAGCCGGTTGGCCAGCAAGATCGGCCGGCCGCCTAGTTTTTTGCTTGATCAGGGCCGTCAATGGCGGCGGGCTCCTTTTGCGGGCATCGCCGTTATTTGCGGGTCTTCATCGGGCTATCGGCAGAAGGACGCGCCGTGGCGCCTGCCGCAGGCGGATCTGCCTAGATGCCGTAATGGGCCGGCGTCTCATGAGTAGCCAGTTGGGTGGCTGTCCCTCAGAATGATGATGTTTGGAAACGAGGTCCGAGCGTTCGGCCTCAAGCATCATGAGAGGAACAGCCGTGGAGTATTATGCAGGAATCGACGTCTCGCTGAAAGAGAGCAGCGTGTGCGTGGTCGACGCGACGGGCAAGTTGGTCCGCGAGGTCAAGGTAGGCAGCGAGCCTGAATGCCTGGTCGGGTATTTTGATCAACTGGACTTTCCGGTAGAGCGCATCGGCCTTGAAGCGGGGCAGTTGTCCCAATGGCTACACGCGGCTCTCGTTGCTGCGGGTCATGAGGTGGTTTTGCTGGAAACGCGGCATATGAAGGCGGCGCTTTCGGCGATGACGGTGAAGACCGACCGCAAGGATGCACGGGGATCGCGCAACTGCTCCGCATGGGGTGGTATCGTCCGGTCCACGCCAAATCGTCGCCGGCCCAGGACACTCGGGCTCTCCTGGTTGGCCGTAAGCTTCTGCAATCCAAGCTGCTCGACGTCGAGCTCAGCATCCGGGGTATCCTGCGCGGCTATGGATTAAAGGTCGGCGAAGTCAGCCGAGGCCGTTTCGAGGCGCGCATCCGCGAACTGATTGCAGGGCATGCGATATTGTCGATGCTGACGGCGCGAGCAGCGCTGTGGAGCGAATTTACCAAGCTGCACCGCGAGATGCTTAGGATCGCCCGCGCCGACAGAGTTTGCCAAAGGCTGGTGAGTGCGCCGGGTGTCCTCTCTGGCCGGAGGGCTGCCGAAGTTGTGCGGGAGGAGCCGAATAACGCAGAGTTCCGAAGAACGGTACTGCCCTGTCGATGACATGGGTACCTTCCTCTATGACGCATTCCTGAAAATCGGCATGACGGGCATCGACGCCCGCTTCATGAAGGATGCGATCCTGGCTTCGGAGCTATCCGGCCATGATGCCACGGCATTCGAAGATTTCCCGAGTACATCAAGCGTGCCCGAAACGGACAGGTTAGTCCTCACGGGCGTCTGCGCATCGAGCGGGACAGCGGGACAATCGTGGTCGCCGTTGGCGACCAGGCTTTCGGGCACATTATCATGCGCGACGCTACCGATATCGCGATCGAGCGCGCCAGAAAACACGGCGTCGCAGTCATTGCAGCGAAGGGTTCCGACTCGGCGGGCCGCATCGCCGATTTCTGCGCTGGTCCGCCCCTTCGTGCTCCAGCGGATCAACGACGCCGTGCACGGCCTCGACATTACAGCCGTGTTCGTGTCCGAAGCCTTTGCATTGAGTTCAGCGCTTTGCTTCGCGATGAGTTCCATGCTCATCAGCGAGCTGAACGGGCGGGTGCCGCTCATGAGACTTGCCAGGTGGCAAATCACTTCAGGTCTTCTCATCACAGCAGCCCTGGCGACGGTATTCGGCGGCTGGGAAACGCTGAGGGCATGGCAGGCATGGACGCTCGCGATATCGGGTACCTTAGGAATCGCCCTCGCGAGTACCACCTACTTCGCTACGATCTACACCGCTGGGCCTCGGCTCACGGCGTTGCTGTTCTCGCTAACATCGCCTTTCGCGCTTTTGCTTGGCTACCTCGTGCTTGGCGAAACGGTCACCGCGATCCAGCTCGCGGGTGTGGCGCTCATCGTCGTCGGCGTTGTCGTTGCTATTGGCGTCCGCCGGCGCCGCCCGCCCACGATGATACCGTTGTCGGACGCTGAACCGATCGAATCCATTCCTCCCGATGCGCCGCCGCCATGGCTGCTCGGAATATCCCTCGGTGTCGTAACGGCGCTGGGTCAGGCGACCGGAAGTCTCGTCGCCCGTCCAGCAATGGCCTCGGGCGCCGAACCGTGCGCCGCCATGGCCGTCCGTTCCATTCCGGCCGCACTTTTCTTCTGGGCACTGCTCATGGTTCCGAAGATCCGACGTGAGCTGACAGAATTCCGGAAGTTCGATCTCGGCATTGCAATTGCGGCCGCGCTCTGCGGCGCAGCTCTCGGCATGTCGCTGCTTATGGCGGCCTTGAGCACCGGAAACGTTGGGATCGTCTCAACGCTTTCGTCGATGACGCCCGTTGTCGTCCTACCGCTGGTATGGGCGCGGACCGGCCAGATGCCTCGTCCCCACGCCTGGGTCGGCGCGGGGCTCGCCATTGCCGGGACAGCATTGATTGGTATGGGCTGAGCGAAGGCGGTTGCGGAAAATCAAGTACCCGGCTCGCGCTCTCGGATCGCGACGGGACCATCTCGTTAGGCTTTCAGGTTGAAGATCAGAAGGTCGGGGGTGTGCACGCGCTAATGACTTCGCAGGGTACGGCACCGACACACCGGAACCGATGCGGACGTCGGCTCTCAAAATAGTAGGCGTCACCGGGACCAAGGATCCGACGGTCGTCGTCTACCGTGACTTCAAGCCTTCCGGAAAGGACAATGCCGCTCTCCTCGCCTTCGTGCACGAGCGGAACCTTTCCGGTATCGGCGCCTGGCTGATAGACTTCTTTCAGCATCTGAAGGCTTCGGCCAAACATGCTCTCGCCCACCTGGCGATACGAGATCCCGCCCTTCCCAATCTCGACGAGCTCCTCGGCCGCGTAGAACGCCTTCTTCGGCATCTCGGGTTCGAGGGCAAAGAACTCCGCCAGCCCGATCGGGATGCCGTCCAGGATCCGCTTAAGCGCTCCTACAGACGGATTCGAGCTGTTTGACTCGATGAGCGATATCGTGGAGTTGGGAACGCCAGTCTTCTTCGCCAGTTCGCGTTGCGACAGGTTGTGAGCGGTTCGGACGTAGCGGAGTCGAGTTCCGATGTCGAAGGTCATGGGCGGCTGTTGATGTTGTTCAAGATACGTCAAACCATATCCGCATTTTCCACAATTTCAATGAGTTACTGAACAAAAGAAAAGGACTTGTTCGCACATCGGAAATGCCGGAAGTGTTCGCCGAGCCGAAGGAGGGCACGATGGATCAGACGAATCTGAAAAACGAACGTTCACTCGAGAACTTTTGGATGCCGTTCACGGCAAACAGGCAGTTCAAGGCATTGCCACGATTGCTCGCCTCGGCGGAAGGCATGCACTACACCGATGTCGACGGCAATTCGGTGCTCGACGGCACCGCTGGTCTCTGGTGCTGCAACGCAGGTCACGGCCGAAAGAAGATTTCGCAGGCTGTGGAGCGGCAGCTTTCGACGCTGGATTTCGCCCCGACCTTTCAGATGGGCCATCCGATCGCCTTCGACTTCGCGTCGAAGCTTGCAAAGATCGCGCCCGGTGGCCCCGACGCGAAGCTCGACCGTGTCTTCTTCACAGGTTCCGGCTCGGAGTCTGTCGACACGGCGCTGAAGATTGCGATCGCTTATCAGCGTTCGATCGGTCAGGGAACGCGAACCCGCATCATCGGTCGCGAAAAGGGCTACCATGGCGTCGGCTTCGGCGGCATCTCCGTGGGCGGCCTGGTGAACAACCGCCGTGTATTTCCGCAGATCCCCGCCGACCACATGCGCCACACCCTGGACATCGAGCGCAACGCGTTCTCGAAGGGCCTTCCCGCGAACGGCATCGAACTTGCGGACGATCTCGAACGTCTGGTTCAGCTCCATGGCGCCGAGACGATCGCCGCCGCAATCGTCGAACCGATGTCCGGCTCGGCAGGCGTCATCCTGCCCCCGAAGGGCTATCTCGAGAAGCTGCGCGCCACCGCCGACAAGTACGGCATCATGCTGATCTTCGATGAAGTCATCACGGGGTTCGGCCGCCTCGGCACGCCGTTTGCCGTCGACTACTTCGGCGTCGTTCCCGATCTCGTCACGACCGCCAAGGGACTGACCAACGGCACCATCCCGATGGGCGCGGTGTTCGCGAGCCGGAAGGTCTACGACGGCCTGATGGTCGGACCCGATAATGCCATCGAGCTCTTCCATGGCTACACCTATTCCGGACATCCGGTAGCCTGCGCTGCTGGCATTGCGACGCTCGAAATCTATGAGGAGGAAGGCCTCCTCACGCGCGCCGCCGAGCTGGCCGAATACTGGCAGGACGCCCTCCATTCGCTGAAGGGCCTCCCTCACGTTGTGGACATCCGCAACCTCGGCCTCGTCGGCGCGGTGGAACTTGCGCCGCGCGACGGAGCATCGGGAACGCGTGCATACGACGTGTTTGTCGATTGCTTCAAGAAGGGCCTTCTGATCCGTGTCACGGGGGACATCATCGCGCTGTCACCGCCGCTCATCGTCGAGAAGGGCCAGATCGAGACTATCGTTTCCACTATCGGCGACGCCCTGAAGCGTGCTGCCTGACAGTTGGGGAGGGCCGGCCTCCGGCCCGCCCTCATCGAGCGACAGGAAAAGAAGTGATTTCGCCCTCCTCTCTCACACGCCGCCTCAAGACACCTTCGCTCCTCTCGGTCGACTCGAAGGAGCAGGAACCAGGTTGCGCGACTTTCGAGGTACGAAATCCTTCGACGGGCGAGCTACTCGCCCGACTACCCGATATGGGTGCTGGCGAAGCCGCGGCTGCGATAGACCGCGCCGAAGTCGCCTTCGTCGCCTGGAAATCGCTAACCGCCCGCGCCCGGTCGAATCTTATCCGGCGGTGGTACGAACTGATCCATGAAAATGCCGAAGACCTGGCAGCGATCCTGACCGCAGAAATGGGCAAGCCTCTCGACGAGGCCCGCTCGGAAGTCTCGCATGCCGCGGCCTACATCCAATGGTACGCCGAGGAGGCGAACCGGATCTACGGCGAGACCATCCCCGCCTCCTCCGAAGACCGCCGCCTGTTCGTGCTCCGACAGCCTGTGGGGGTAGTTGGAGCGATCACGCCGTGGAATTTCCCGGCATCGATGGTCGCCAGAAAGATCGCTCCCGCTCTTGCCGCAGGCTGCACAGTCGTTCTCAAGCCAGCAGAACAGACGCCGCTCGTCGCTGCAGCCATGGTCACGCTTGCTCGGGAGGCGGGCGTTCCGCAAGGTGTTGTCGAGATCGTGTACGCGTCCGAAGGTGATGCGATCGGCCGAGAGTTCTGTTCAAATCCCAAGGTTCGCAAAATAAGCTTCACCGGATCGACGGAGGTCGGCCGCATACTGATGAGGCAATGCGCAGATCAGATTAAGAAGGTCAGTTTCGAACTCGGCGGCAACGCTCCGTTCATCGTCTTCGACGACGCCGACATCGACGCTGCAGTAGAAGGGGCTATCCAGGCGAAGTTCCGTAACGGCGGGCAGACCTGCGTCTCCGCGAACCGCCTGTATGCCCAATCGAAGGTTCATGACGAATTCGCAGAGAAGTTCGCTGCCCGAGCTCGGAAACTGGCCGTGGGTGATGGTTTTGATCCTGAGAGCAGGATCGGGCCACTGATCGACCGCCATCTCCTTGCGAAAGTGGAGTATCATGTCGCGGATGCCATCCAGAAAGGCGGCCTCATACACTGCGGCGGACGACGCTACCACGAGAGCACGTTCTTTGAGCCGACGGTCCTGACCAACGTCACCTCGGATATGGCAGTCGCCCGCGAGGAGACATTCGGTCCGCTGGCTGCCATCATCCGGTTCGATGACGCGGACGACGTCGTCCGGCAGGCGAACGACACGATCTACGGTCTCGCTGCCTACTTCTTCGCGACGGATCACAGACGCGTCTGGCGCGTTGCCGAGGCACTCGAATACGGGATGGTCGGCATCAACACCGGACGCATGTCGTCCGAGGCGGCGCCGTTCGGCGGCTGGAAGCAGTCCGGAGTTGGGCGGGAGGGATCTCGCCACGGCATGGATGAGTACCTCGAGATGAAATACGTCTGTCTTGCCGGGCTTTAGGTTGCCGCGCCACCCACATACTATGTTCAAAGTTGACCAGCGATCACCTCTTGAGCGACGAAGTAAGGGTTCCTAACAGTTGGGCGGCGGGAATAGTCTTGTTCCGCCGCCTCTGATCATTGAGCAAACCCAACCTGCTAAGCTTTATCTCAATCGCCTGTCGCGAAGCCTCGAAATACTGCGACAGATCTGACAGAAGGTCATCGTATGGCATCGAGTTGCACGGTTGGTCGTCGACGAAAATATGGCCGTGCCCGCGGTCCCGAATATCGAATTTCTGTCGGCCCACTTCGACTGCGATGATAAATACCTGAGTGGGCAGAACAATGCTGGAGGCGAATGCATTCGCCTGGAATTCAAGGCGCTCGTAATTGAAGAGCTCGTCGGTATCGAGATCTATGTACAGATCTCGTTCAACGATCGTCTCGGACCGTAGATATCGATCATGCTTCAGGCAAATATGCCCGATTTCGTGTCCTAGGGTAAAGCGCTCCCGATTGCCGTCTCGGTGGGAATTGACCTGAATCGACTTGCGATCAAAATTTGCTGACCCGAGTATCTGCGTTCCGTCTTGATCCACTATTATCTGCTCGCTGAATTGCAGCCGTATAGATAGCGCAGAGCAGATTTTTTTGAGATCGACCGGTCCTGATTTGTAACGTACCTTTTCCAGGACGTCTTGCGCTGCTTTCTCAATCTCCTCGAAGGGGATATACGGAACAGACTGGCGCGCACTCCTAATCGCGACTTCGTCCGTAACAAACAGCTCCGGCTCAAGACTGCGCAAGAGCTGGTTGATGGTGCAACGCGCTTCGACCGGAAGATCACCGTGACCCCGGAATGCGGATCAAGCTTCAACTCGGTCTGCACAATCAATGCCAGTGCCTGATGACCACAGCGAAAGTCCACCGGCCGCGTCGCGATCAGGATCGGCAAGCGTTGGCCCGCGACGATCATGCCGTCCCTCGCATCGCGCGCACCAAGGCCGCAACCCGAGCAACCGCCACATCGACGGGAACCCTCACCACAAGGTCTGTGCCTATTTCTATTGTCACGATCCCCGAGGGGGCCATGACCGGCTCCGGAACCGGCGACAGATCGGCAGCCTCCTGCGGCTCCGTCGTAATCGCCAGGGGCACAAAGGCTGGCTCGAGTGAGCCGCTATTGTCGCAAGGCTCGGCCGGCAGCGATGGCATCAGTTCGGCAGGCAGCGCCAGAAGACCCTGACGCGCCTGCCCTCGCCAGTCCGAAAGCTGATGCGCAGCAAGATCATAATTGAGCGCAACATCAACAACCCGCGCACCGGGCTGAAGGCTTTCCGCTACAATCCGCGCCTTCACATCATTGGGCCATCGCCGGTTTCCACGACGAGGCTCGACAACTTCGCATCGCCCGACAAATCCCTCACCATCCGCCATCCCAAATCTCCAGCTCTTGCCGAAAACCTTCTGACAGAAACCTCAATGTTCACAAACATGTGGAATCAATGGGGTGTAGGCGGCGCATACGATCATTCCGCGCTTCGCCTGCTCGCGGCGGATGGCGTTGCGCTTGCGGGTTACCAGTTCCAGATGATCGGGATGCGGCCGCACGCAAAGGCGGTTGCGGCAGGCGTGGTCGAGTTCCTTCTGCCCGGAATATAGCCGTGCTCGTTGGTCCACATGACGAGATGCACAGCGACCGTCTGCCCTCCCAGGGACATGCGCGGATAGCCAGCTCCGCGGCCCTCGTCGCCGGAGGTCGGGCCGGTCCACAGCCAGCAGCCCGTTACCTCGTCGATCACGACGCGGGACATGATCTTGTTGCGGATCTGATCGCGGCGGGACATCAAGCGTTACCATCCGTCGCCTCTGCGGGTACGGGGGTGTGGTTGGCGCTGCCTCGAAAACAAATTAGGGTCAGTTTTTCGAAGCGATAGGATGAGAGCGCCATGATTGAAGAACCTCGGTTCGGTGCACGCAAGGACGACGACGGGAGTTGGAGTATTTTCGATAGGCGGACAGGTGGCACCGCCCAACGATCAGGCCTCATCTTGGCCGGCCTTAACGAGAAAGCGGTTCTTGGGCTCATTCGGGTCCTCGAAGAGATTGAGGACGCTCCGAAGCGCGTTCATTAAGGTCGGCGCTGCCCACGCCATGGTGTACGGACGGTGCGTCCTCTGGTATATCCGCGTGCGGCAACTCATAGCTCAGGGGAAGAGCGCCAGTCAGTGTGCTGAAGGCCTCCGGTCGAGACGGAGTGGGTTCGCCACCCGTCACATTAGGCATACGCGGTGGGGAGGCAAGAGTGCTTTGCAGGCGATCAACTGCAGCTTCTCCACGCGATCCTGTTCCGGAACGTTATCAACAATGCTGGGGTCCGCGCACATGGGATGTTTGCTGTCAATGCTCCATAATAAATCTCCGCAGTTTTCAAAATCCAGGCCTGAGCTAAATCCACGACGCGGTTCATCGCTGAACCTATCAACCTCACATCCGGTCGCCGTTAAATGCGGCTGCACCAATATCCCGCATACGGCGGGCCAAGCTCAGGACGACGAGACCATTCTAGCAAAACGGCGATTAGCCATGCGGACCCTCGGTTCGTCGGCCTGGATCTGCCAGAACTGATCGGGTTCTGGTAGATTTCGAAAAGATTCAGAACTCAGGCTCAGTTCGAGATGATGACACCCTCCATCAGGACGCCGGAGGTTACGTATTTCCAGAGTGCCACGAGCAGTTTCCGTGCCAGGGCCACGATCGTCGATTTCTTTCGGCGACCTTGATTGGCTTGTGTGCGTTCCCGAAAGCGCGGAATTCGGCTGGTGTCGCAACCACAGCCAGGCCGTCTGGACAAGCATCACCCGGAGTCTAGGATTGCCTGCTTTCGACACGCCTTGCTCCCTGTCGATCGAACCGCTTTGCCAAGGTGTCGGGGCCAGGCCCGCATACGAGGCTATCTGGCGCCGATTGTCGAAATGCCGGTATAGAGCCTCCGTCCACGGGATCGTCGCAACCTCGGCGCCGATCCCCTTGATGGCCAAGAGCATCTCGAGCTGAGGCTCTTTCGTTTGCTTAACTTGCGACAAGAGGAATTTACTGCGATCGGCTTCTACTGACTTGATGTGTTCGAGTAACAGCTCCAGTCGGTCCAGCTCCCGGCTGATCTGCCTTTTCAGATGCACCGGCAAGTCGCGGCCGTCTCCGGTCTTCAGTTCGTTGAGGTGCTTACGCCGGTCTCTATGCAGTGGCTCGTAACCTGACACACCTTGCGAATACAGTAGCCCTTTTATGCGATTGACGTGCGTAACGCGTTCCCCGATCAGTGTCTTGCGTTCCCGGGAAATTCGCCGTTGATCCTCTTCCTCCGCTGATGGGACGTGTACCATCGCGCAGACATGTGGCTCGCCACGGGTGTAGGCCATCAATGTTCGAAGAAGTATTTCACCATCAAGGCGATCTGTCTTTGCCCGTCTTCGACGCCGGGACACAGTAATCGATGCCGGATCTACGACGTTGCTGCTCCTCGCGGTGATCGCGCCCGTAACCCAGCCTTTTGAGGAGCCATCGAGCGGGAATTGGCCCGCTCCTGGATGGAGCCTCTCACATGTCGCACGACCTTTCCCTCGCACATTCCCACGCCTTCCAGCTCTCTCGCGACCTGATGGTCCCGGTCATCGTCTTAGAAGTCGACGGCGAATATGGCGCACTCCCCTCCGAAGAAATCGACGCCGGGGACGACCTTGAAATCATCCATGAGTATATCCCGTGGGAGCTCATTGAGCCGCCTCTTGTCGTTTCCTTGGGCCGTTCCCGCATGCCGCTGGCGAGCCGGCGGCCGCAAGGGAGGCTCCGCCGTGGCTAACGTTTAGAATTGTTGAATCCGACAATTGCCCAGCCACGCCCTTGCAGCCTTTGCTCTTCGCGGCGGTCCGGATTGCGCCCGCGATATTCACGGGAAGGAACGAAGATGAAAGGCTGATCGCACGGCGATCGGAATGGAGATGGAAAGAGAAGAAATCGAGCAATTGCGGAAAACGGTCGGCTGCGGGGCGGTGCTGGAGACCTCGGGTTTTGCAGTCGACGTCAGAGAAAGCACCAGGCGGGCGATGAAGTTTCGCCGCGCAAGTGAGATTATCATTGTTACGCATGACGGGCGCGGCTGGTTCGACCCGCTCGGAGACGAAAAGGGCGATGTTTTTTCCTTGATGTCGCGTCTTGAACACGTCGGCTTTCATGAGGGTTGCCAGCGCATCGCCGCGCTGATCGGCTTCCGACCATCGGTACCGGTGTGGCAGGGGTCAAAGGGCTATCGAGCCGCCAAGATTCCAGTCTTCGAGAAATGGGAGAACCGACGGGCGCCTTGGCCAGGATCGGCCACGTGGCGCTATCTTCGTTGGCAGCGCTCCCTCCCCGCCCGTGTCATTCGTTACGCTATCGCGCAAGGCGTTGTTCGCGAAGGGCCATACGGGAGCATGTGGGCCGGCCATACCGACGATGCGGGTGTCGTTTGCGGCTGGGAAGAACGCGGCAGCGAATGGCGTGGCTTTGCGACTGGCGGCAACAAGGTTCTCTTTCGACTCGGCGCCATGGATGCGCCCCGTCTTTGCGTGACCGAGGCGGCGATCGACGCAATGAGCCTGGGCGCGATCGAGGGTCTGCGAGATGGGACGATGTACCTCAGCACCGGAGGTGGTTGGTCGCCGGCGACGGATGCGGCGATACGCGTGCTCGCCGCTCGTCCCAACGTCCAACTCGTTGCGGCGACGGATGCCAATCCCCAGGGCGACATGTTTGCGGAGCGGCTGCGGACGCTCGCCAACGAGGCCGCCTGCGATTGGATGCGATTGCGCCCGCCCGAGGACGACTGGAATGATACCCTGAAGATTTCAGAGAAGGAAAAGAGGGTGAGGAAAGAGAAAGGCAGAGGCGTGCCGCATTCCGGCCGACCGCGTCAAGGGCAGCTTCGCCCGGCAGAGCCGGCCGGCCCGCATGCCGGCGGCCCTGAAGGTGTCTCGAAAGACGGAAGAGGATGACAGGGTCGTCAGGACCGCGCCGCGCTTCGGTCGGACACGACACCGAAGGAGCCGCAGATGACGGCTTCCACCGCAATCCGCAAAGTCTTCCAGGGCGTCGCCACGGGCCAGCAGATGTTCCGCATGTTTGACCGTCACGCCCAGCGCCCGAACCGCTGGAGGATGACGCGCCGTTGTTCTACGCCGGCGAGATTCGAGATCGGTGAAACGTACATGTTCGAAATCCTGCAGCCACTCTGGATCCGCGGTTCGATGTTTGCCATGCGCGAGTTCCTCACCCGCGATGGAGATTTCCAGGTCTATGTCGGCTTTTTGATCGCGGAGACCGACCTAAGGCTCGGCGTCTGTGACTGGGGCTATTGCGTCAATCGCGTCGAAACCGCCGCCTGCTTTGGTGCGCGAACCGGGTCGGCCCAGTGATGGTCCCTCGATCGAGCAGTTGCTCGCCTGCGGCGAGCTGAGAGGGGCCGCGGCTCTACTAAAGGGCGCCATATTCAATGGCATCCTTCGGAACAGACCCGTGCCGGCTGCCCTTCGGTTGTGATGCGGTCTGAACCGGCGTCCGTTCGTTTCAAGGCCGCTTCGCGCCGCGGTGCGGCCGGACTGCGGCGTCCTCGGCAAAGCAGGTCCGCGCGCCTCGCTAGGTCAGTTTGACCTGCTTGCGCGCATCCCGGCTTTGCTCGTCTTGCCGGGCCCGGACCCTGAAACGCCCGTCTTCCACCGGTTCTCGTTGACCGCACCGAAGGGCAAGCCGGCAAGTGCCGGAACCACTTCGGGAGCAAAACCATGAAAGGAAGAGCCCATGGCCAAGGCCGCAACCCAATCCCGCCAATCCGCCCGCGTCGCGCAACTTCGAAAGGGCGCCACCCTCGAAATGGTCCGGCTCACTTGCCCGGACACCGCCCAGGCGCTGAAACTCGCCGAGAATTTCGGCATCGCGGTCATCGACAGCGACGGCATCCGCGAACTGCATGAGCGCCTGATCATCGAGACCGCCGATAGCCTCTCCGAGGCGCTCGGAGAACGGGCGATGCAGATCCATCTCCAACGCATCGTCGGCGCCTTCGTCGGCTCCGCGCATGGAGCCGGCCAGTTCTACTCCCGCGCCGTCACCGAGGCACGGGATGCCACCGCCAAGGCCGCCAATGACACGCGCGATGAGGACCTTGACGGTCCGGTCGGCTACGACAGCGCCGCCCAGCGCAAGCGCGAGTTCGCAGCCGACATGGGGGTACAGGCACACGCTCTTCGAATGGCAGCCGAAGGCACCATCGCAGCCTATAAGCAAATCATTGGCGAGGTCTGGAAGCCCTTCGACCGGCCGGTCGACAACCCGGGCCACTCGCTCGACCGCAAGGCGGCCGAGACGCAGATGTCGGCTTTCGACTGAGCCATACCCTCGGCGGGCTTCGGTCCCGCCTTGAAGTCTATCGAGACGCAAAGTTGGAGCGGCTTAGAAAAGGCGCGCAATGATCATTATTATTTGTAAGGTTATCTACATGAAGATGGCCCGATGGCCATCAACGTCAATCCGGTCGAGCGCATCGAGCACGCCGATCGCTTCTTCCGTAACACTGGCGCGGTGATCCGACATGGCGGCAACCAAGCCTTCTTTGCTCCCGCCGCCGATCTCATCCAGATGCCGCATTTTGAGAGCTTCAGGGATGCGGAAAGCTACTATGCCACATTGAGCCATGAGGCCACCCATTGGGTTGGCGCATCGCATCGGCTGAATCGCGACCTCAGCCGTTACCACAAGGAGCGGTCAGATAGAGCCCGCGAGGAATTGATCGCCGAGCTTGGAAGCTGCTTCCTCTGCGCCGATCTCGGGATCGCGCCCGAACTGGAGCCTCGGCCGGATCACGCCTCTTACCTTCAGTCCTGGCTATCGGTCCTCGCCGGCGACAAGCGGGCCATCTTCCAGGCTGCGGCGCATGCACAGCGTGCGGTGGCCTATCTCCACGATCTCCAGCCGGTTGGCCAGCAAGATCGGCCGGCCGCCTAGTTTTTTGCTTGATCAGGGCCGTCAATGGCGGCGGGCTCCTTTTGCGGGCATCGCCGTTATTTGCGGATCTTCATCGGGCAATCGGCAGAAGGACGCGCCGTGGCGCCTGCCGCGGGGCGGATCTGCTTAGGCACTACACACTCAGCGACGAGGATCTCGGCCATATCAACCAGCGACGCCGACCCCAGTCCCGCCGTCTTGCGCAAGTCCACCGAGGCACTCCTCGTTCTCTTTCGCTCATCGCATCCTGAACAAGCGGCCTTGTCGCAAACGCCAGACTTAGTCCCACCTTCGCGCAGGCGCCAAGTCGGAAAACACGGCTTAGACCTCTCGGATAGCCGCGCCGAATCAACAAAATCGAATTCAAACATAGCCGGGAGAGAGAAGCCGACTGAACCGCCCCCGCAACTCCTCATACTTTCTTCCTTTTTCTGATCACTTGTTTCAAGCTGATAAGCTCCTTCAGGGCAGCATCCCGCAAACGAGCCCCTGTCGACGAAGGTCGACACTCTTCGCCGCCCGACACCGCTGCGATCACCAGATGGATTGTGCGCGACGCTGAGCATTGACATTCCCAGCTCGTACCACGCGGCTCCGTCGCCATGCGCAGATAAGCTGACTCGCAGGAGTAAAGTTCGCCTTCCTTCTCGTCTGAGTGAGCGGCTGGACGGCTGGACGTGATGCAAGGTAGCGCCTGACCTCGGCAAGTCGTCCTCGTCCGGATTTACATCGTGAGCCACGGCCTTCTCCTCCATGAAGCTGCGTGAGGTGCGTCCTCTGCGGCCTTTCTTGTTGGCGTATCTCACACCGCGTCCGGCTTGCAGCCCCACCTCGATCCCGCAACAGCGCATTGCCGACCTTCTTCCCCGCCGTGCTCGGCTGACGCCTGCGCGCGGCTTCCTCGCGAGACAAGAAGCTCCGCGCTGCGCCGCCCTCCATTCCATTTCGGCCCTTCGGGTGCGGGCCGGTCGCCCGGTGTTCTCCGATCGCCATCAAGGCCGCGATGGTCGCGACCTGATACAGCAAGGAGAAGACAAATGGCTCAGATCGGCACTTTCACCCGCAACGAAGACGGCTCTTTCGTCGGAGTTATCAAGACGCTCAACCTCAACATCAAGGCCCGCCTCGTTGTCGCCGAGAAGGAAAACGACAAGTCGCCCGACCTTCGCGCCCTCGCAGGCACCATCGAGATCGGCGCCGGCTGGAAGAAGACCGCCAAGGAAACCGGCCGGGAATATCACTCGATCAAGCTTGACGACCCGAGCTTCCCCGCTCCGATCTACGCGAGCCTCGTCGAGAACGAGGACGGATACGTTCTCATCTGGTCGCGCTGAGGCGGCGGCCAGCCACCGGACGCGGCGCTCCATCAAGGAGCGCCGCAGTTCCGCAAAGGAGGAGCTTTGAAAGACGCTCTTCGACAGATCATCAAGCCCGAACGGCAGACGTGATACCCTGCCGTCGCCGCGCCGGCTCGGTCTGGTGAAGATAGACAGTGAAGGTGTCCCAAGGCGGGGTGATCGAGAGTTGCCAGAATATCCGCCCCTCTCGCCGCGGTGATATCCTCCCATGGAGAACAACATGGGTCAACCTTTCGTCCCTGGTCATATGACCCTTGTCGCCATCGGTGAAGGTGAGCGGGATCGCCTCGGCCAGATCCTCTGGCGAGACGCCGCGAAGGTAATCGAGATACCACTATCGAAAGATGTTACGGCAGCGCGCAGCGTGCCCAAGGTTGGCGTATCGTCCGTGTTGTCGGAAGTATAGCCATGCCGAACGTCGATTAGACGCGCTGGAAGATCCGAGCCGCGACATAAGTGGTTGATCAGGCGCCCGCTCGTGCCGTTGCCGAAAAGGGGCCGTCGAGGGTGCGCTCGCCGATGAACCGATGATCTACTGGAAAATCCATGCCCTTCACCGAGATGCCACCATTTACCTTATTTAACAATTGCGAAATCCTGAGTTAACCGCGGGCATGACACTACTGGCCAACGCTTCCCAACCGCTGACGGCGTATGAGATCAGCGTGCCTCCAAAATGGGCTCAAATTCATGCCTAGCACTGCTCCGCGAGACCGCGTTCAATCGACATACCTATCTCGCCTCGCCGCTGATCTCAGGACAAGCGCGCGATTAAAGAGGAACTGCCGCTTTATGGTACGGCTCGTGTACCCTGCAAGGGCGCTAAGGAATCTGACCATGACTAAAGCGTTAGTTGTGGAAGTCTCTGAAAACGGCGCCCGGATACGAACCAGTTGCTCCACGGTTCCTGATCATTTTTATATCGTGCTGGGGAACTACGAGTATTTCATAGGAGTGACCGCATTTCGCCGGTCAACGGGCGAAATTGAGGTCGAGTTCATAAAAGAACAGCCGACTCGATTTATTAACGCTCTTTCCCGCATCGAGTTTCCACTCGCGACTATTCACGATCTGAAGAGGGTTCTTGAGGTCTAACGATGCGACTCCGCACTTTAGATTCGCCGTGTCGAGCGAGCGGCTGCAACTTGGCCCTCTACGAGCAAGAGGAATTTTACAAGCGCCGAGGTCACGGGAGGCTGATTCGTTGGATATCCTCCTAGTCGAAGACGATGATCTGGTCGCAAGAACGATCATCGAATCCTGGCCCGTGCCTGGAGACAATATTCGACTGATCTCAAACTACAAGCAGTGCCTGCGGACGATACACAGCGCCGAGATCGACTTCTTCGATGGTGCGATCGTTGACGTAAATTTGCCCGATGGGAACGGACTGGAGATACTTCGTACAGTCAGAAGGCACTCGGACATCCCTCTGATCTTGATTTCGGGGTCGGGAAGCCCGGAGAGCCGGGCGACAGCTTTGGACGCGGGCGCGGATGACTATGTGATGAAGCCGTTTTCGGTTCGTGAACTCCAGGCACGCCTCACCCGTGCTGTGACAAAATCGGAGAGCATACGGCCCGAGGTTCTGCCGTGTGAGTTGGCGATCGGAAGCGTTCGGTGCGATCTGACGAGAAGAGCCCTACTGTTTCACGGCAAGACGCTGCCGCTCACTGAGCTCGAAGCGCGGCTACTGTCAGAGCTCAGCAGAAACCCCGGGCGAACCTGCAGTAAGTCACAGCTGTCAAAACATGCTTGCTTCAGAGAATATGATCCGCGCGACAAGACGCTAGAGGTGTACATCGCAAGAGTGAGACGAAAGGTCGAGCAACTGGACCCGAAGAGTGTGGAATATATTCAGACGGTACGCGGGGTCGGATATCGTTTAGTTCCGCCAACGGAGGGAGCTGATATGTCAAACGCGCCACAGCCAAGGAATCCAAGGTGAAGGCGGTACTAATTGATGACGATCCCGAGGTCTGTCATCTGCTGCAAGTCCAACTGCAGCACATCGGCGTAGAGGCGCGCGCGGTTACAACGATTAGCGACATGCTCGACGCCGTAAGGCGGGAGAACCCCGACATTGTGTTTGTCGACTTGTCTCTCGGCGATGCCGACGGAATTGATGTTTTTCACATGCTCCGAGACCTCCGGTTTATGGGGCCCATTATTATAGTCAGCGGTCATCCCGAAATGGTACTTCGTCACGCGAAGGATATTGCGCTTCGCATGGGGTTGGACGCAAAGGCAACGCTTAGAAAGCCATTCAAGCTGCAAGATTTAAGACGGGTTCTAAACGAGGCGACAAACGTTACGTCCACCATCGCACGCGTTAATAAACCAAGTCCAGACGCGACGTTGCGCGAGGCGCTTCAGAAGGATTGGATCAATTTCTGGTTTCAGCCACAGGTTGATCTCAAGACTGGTCTTATAGTGGGCGCTGAGTGCCTGGCCCGGATCAGACACCCCAGCGACGGTCTGGTCTTTCCCGGCCAGTTCTTGCCGACAGCCGACGACGATGACCTTCATGAACTCACGATTAGGGCCGCAGATGCTGCGGCAAAAGCTGCGTCACTTGATTTGCGGGATGGTGTGCCGCTACGTTTCTCGATAAACGTTTCCACTCACAGCATGAAACAACCTGGGCTGATTTTTCAGCTCAAACGGATGTGCGCCGTTAGTGCCCTAGACCTGACTTTGGAGATCACCGAAAGTGACCGCGGTGATAGTTCGGTCTGCCGAGCGTTTGCGACACGCGCTGTGCTACACGGGTTCAAGATTTCAATCGATGATTTCGGATCCGGTTACGCTACCTTTGAACGGCTGCGACATACACCCTTTTCGGAACTCAAGTTGGATCGATCTGTTGTAAACGGATGTTCAGGCGACCGCGCTCTGAGAAATATCTGTGTCGCGACCATACAGTTGGCCCACGGCTTTAATGCGCACGCAGTTGCCGAAGGGGTTGAGACGCCGGAGGATGCCGCGACGCTCGCTGAGATCGGATGTGACGTCGCGCAGGGTTATTTCTATGCACCAGCGTTGCCCCTTGATGAATTTGCAGCGTATGTTCGGTTCCCCAAAAAAATTCTGCCGCGGGGCAACTCGTAATATGACCACTGCTCAATTTCTGAGCTGCCTCACCAGATCAGATCGCGTGCTCCCCTTGGGCTGAAGGGGTAGCCTCGGCAATCGCCGTTGTATTACACCGCGTCGAAGTTGGGGCTTAGCTGACGTCCAATCTGCTAAATGAACTGTCTTCCGCTCTTACCATCGAGTATCAAGCGCACCTTTGCGGCCAAGTCCCTTGGTCGGTAAGGTTTAGTGAGAAAGTCGACGCCAAGGTCGAGCCTCCCTTGATGAACTATAGCGTTCTCTGCGTATCCGGAAGTAAGCAAAATAGGTATATTTGGTTGAATCTTGCGAGCCTCTTCCGCCAGCTGGCACCCATTTAGGCTGCCAGGCATGATTACGTCCGTGAACAGAAGGTCGATATCAGCGATTTCGCGTAGAGCGTGCAAGCCCTCTTGACCGTTTCGAGCCGAAATAATTTGGTAACCGAGATTTTCGAGTTGTGCGGCTACATAACTTAGTACCAACTCATCGTCCTCCACCAGAAGAATCTTCTCAGAGCCTTTGGGGAGAATGGCGTGGTTCGCATAGGACCTTACCTCTTTCTTGGCTTGAATGGCCTTCGGGAGGTACATCTTCACCGTCGTCCCCTGGCCGGGTTTCGAGTAAATCTTGACGTGCCCGTTCGATTGTTTGGCAAAACCAAAGACCATACTGAGACCCAAACCGCTCCCCTTCCCAACCTCCTTGGTCGTAAAGAACGGCTCAAAGGCGCGCGTGAGGACGTGGGATTCCATCCCAATCCCCGTGTCAGAGATGGCCATTATCACATATTGACCGGGAGAAATGTCCGCGTTCCAATCCACATCATCTTTACCGATTGAGATATTTCTAGTTTCAATCATCAGGCGCCCGCCGAGGGGCATCGCATCGCGCGCATTAATGCAAAGGTTTAGGATGGCGGTCTCAAGCTGGGAAGGATCGACGAGCGCATTCCAGAGGCCGGCTGATTGGATGAATTCGACTTCTATGTTTTCGGAAAGTGCCCTCCGTAACAGACCGTCGATATCCTTCAGGAGTAAATTGAGATCGACGGCTTGCGGCTCGAGAGCCTGCCGGCGCGCGAAGGCGAGCAGCCGGTGAATAAGGTCAGCCCCTTTTTGAGCGGCCGCTGACGTCATTTCCGCAAGGCGACGAAGGCTCTCATCCTCGCTCAGCCGTTCGGCGAGAACCTCTGCATTGCCCAGTATGACGGTTAGAAGATTGTTGAAGTCATGCGCTACACCCCCCGTCAACTGCCCCACTGCCTCAAGCTTTTGGGCTTGCCTTAGTTGCTCCTCGACTGCGAGGCGCCTTGTGATGTCCGAGTTGATCGAAAGGATGGATCGCGGACTACCATCCCCATCACGCATCAGCGAACAGCGGACCTCTACGGCAATGCGGCTCCCATCCTTGCGCTTTTGCGCGATCTCCCCACTCCAGTCTCCCGTTGCCACGACGGCGGCAACATAAGTGAGTAGGTCGAGCTCATCGCAATACAGCAATTGTCCAAGCGATTGGCCCACTGCTTCTTCCGCCGTCCACCCGTAGATTCGCTCTGCACCCTTATTCCAGAACAGAATTCTCTGGTCGATATCATGAACGATAATCGCATCCCGAGCCATGTCGAGAAGAGCCGCCTGCTGTGCAAGCTTATCTTCGGCTTCTTTACGCGCCGAAACGTCAGTCATTCCACCGACACATCGAACCGGTTTTCTCTGACGATCGTAGATGATATATGCAGAATCCTCGACGTGCGCGATCGAGCCATCTCCCCGAAAGAATCTGTACTGATCCTCCCAGTTTTGTTCCTTGGAATCCATAGCCTCTTGCGTGGAGCCTAATACGCGCTCTAGATCGTCCGGATGGACACGCATCTTCCAGAATTCAAGATTCCGGCGACTTTCTTCGGGCGAGTGGCCAAACACAGTCTTGAGGCCTTCGCTCCACCAGAGGTTACCCGTGATAACATTCCAATCCCAGATTACGTCTGTGGTTACGCTTGAAACTGCCCGGAACAGTTCCTCGCTCTCGCGAGTCTTCTGTTCAGCGGCAAGACGCTCGGTGACATCCTGGGCCATGATCAACCTCGCATTTCGCCCTTCAAATTCGAAGGCATGGGACGAGATCTCTGCAAAGATAATCCGGCCATCCTTAAGTCGATGGCGCCAAACGCCGGACTCCTCGATGCCGCGGGGCCCCTGGGTTGCACTTTCCAACAGGGCAGGCACATCTTCGGGGGGACGAATGTCCCTGATGGTCATCTTGGAGAAATCCTGCCGAGAGTACCCATAGAGGGCGACGGCAGCGTCATTTACCATCAAGAATTGCAGCGTCTCAACGTTGTAAACCCACATCGCTTGTGGGTGGGAATCGAATAGTTGCACACAGTCAGATTCACTTTGACGCGGCGCCTTGAAGGGATCATTTGTCATTGTCGTTGGCTGTATCATCGCGATCACTGAAAACCAAGACGATCCTGTTCCGCGACCGACGGGCAAGGCTTGTGCGAGATGGCGTCCATCGCCGGTTTCTCCGTCAGCTCGACGCATCATTTCCGCGCGACCAGGTGCAAACGCCCTGGTATGGCACCCACATTGCAATCAAGATGCGAAGCGCCGTTGGAAGGTAGCTTCCCGCGCTCCTCTTCTCTCGATCGAGGGGAACGAGGCCTTGCGATCAATTGCGTGGAGAGCGTCCCACCGCGCGCGGTCGATATCCTCGCGCTCGCTTCTGGCGCATAATGTCGAGAAAGAGATCGACGGCCTCTTCTTCCCGCTCGAACAGGTGGACCTTGCTCTGCCCTCTTTTGCCGATCCGACCCCATGTCCGCTTGAGGCAGGTTGTGCCGAACAACGTGCCGGAAATCTCCATCACGTAGTAGCGTGCCATGTTCTTGGTGGCATCTGTCCGTTCGACATAAAGATGATAAGGCTGAGCAATCATGCCCGCAGAATCCGAAAATTCGGCGCTAGCGTCCAACGAGACTTATGAATCGGTCATGGTGGTTCGATTCATAACGATGATGGGTGCGAAAGCGTGCTGATGAAGGATTGCGACCGGAGCCCGTAAGGGCTCCGCCTCTTCGGGTGACGATGCTCTCGCGAGCTCCAGGTCCGCTCCAATCACTAAATTTCTGTCCTACGTCTTCGGAACCATTGAGCTTTTCCTGATGAAAGGTGACGGCGATGGAAGAGCAATCCGCCACCGAATGCGCTGAACGGGGAGATTGCCGAGCTCATCAAGGATCAAGAGGATCGGAATGGACAAGAAGGGGCGATTGGCCGGAGCGCCGCCGCGCCTTCTCCTGCTTGATCGCGTTGACGAGATCGACGGTCTAGAAGGGGCGAGGCGTGCGGCCTTAGGCAACAGACCTGACCTCCGGTTCGGCCGTCTCGGCTGCGACAGGCAGCCTCGAAGGCAGGCGATGCCTGTTCAGTTAGTTCGCCCCCACCAGCAGGTCGACTCCGTCAACCTTGATGAAACGGCGCAGTAAGCCCATGTGGGCCGCCACACCGCTCGAATCGTAGGCGATTGCACGAAGCTCAGGTCTTGCGCCGGCCCAGCTTCGACCACCATCGAACGGCTTTGCATTATAGGCCCCGGTCGGTCCATAGGTTTTTCGGAAGAACTCGGCGAGTTCGACATGGTCGGAGAGTTGCAACTCTTTTTCCCAGCACAGTTTCCATCGCACCTTAGAGCGCATGCAAAGACCTCTTTTTTTGCTGTTGACTGGAGTTCTGTGATGTTTACCGCTCGCTTCAAAGAAGCAGTTGGATCACCGAGTAGGCGCCACCCAATGCCTTGAACCTTCCCGCGCTAAGGCGATGACGTTCGTCCTTAATGTGGATCGCACCAACCCCAATCTGCTCCGCCAGTCCAGGCAGACGCCACGAGCGCTCGCTCACGCCCACACGCGGCAGTTCCAGCACGATTTCATATCGTTTCTGAGCGAAAACTATACGACCGATGTCTCGTTAGGCCCGCTTGCCGCGGCGCAATAGCAATGTCCCTGCCCGAAAAGATCGGCTTCATCGGAACCTGCGCTATCATCGATGCCATGGCGTGCCTCAAGCGCGCCACCTCCAGCTCGAGTTCATCGAGGAGGCCGGTCACCTTGCGATATTCGTCACAATGCTTGTTGAAGCGTGCGTCCGTCGCCATCAGCGTGCGCACGGTTTCTTCATTCTCGGAAAACCTCGCCAGCAACAATCCGTTCAACCATCCTGTTGGTTCCCTGCTTCTGCGTCCCTTGCGGTATTCCTGCACGCGCGGTCGTCACTGCGTCGGCCAGCGTTCTCTTGAAGCGCACCCGCGGCGGTCGCATGCCGTGTATCAGAAGCACGCGCCGGACTGCCGATGATGCACCGCCAATGTGAACGGCGGCGCCTTGGTGATAAGCCTTGCGCACAAAGCCTTCAATAGTGGCGGCGCCGGTCGAGTCGAGAATCGGCACGCCTGAGAAATCAATGACATAGGCTTTGGGTTGCTCACCGATGCGATCCAGCGCGGCCCCGACCCCCGCCGCCGCACCGAAGAAGAATGCCCCGGATATCCGGCAGACGACGATGTCCGGATCGGTTGCCAGATCCGCCTCGTAAGGCTCGCGTCCGTTGCCATTCATCGTGTCGGGCTTGTCTAGTTCCGCGACCGGCCATGTGTGCTCGACTTCGACGGCCTCCGCCATGCGGTGCAGGAAAAGCAGCGTCCCCAATGCAAAGCCGACCAGAATCCCCTCGGTCAGGTCACGAAACACAACCAGCAAGAAGGTGATCAGCAGCACGACAGCATCGCCTCGCGAGGCGCGCACGAGCGTCGCGAACTCGTGCTTTTCCACCATGTTCCAGGCCACGACAGCCAGCACCGCTGCCAATGCCGCCAGCGGGACGTAAGCGGCAAGCGGCGCGGCGATGAGCATGAACAGCAGCAGAAAGACCGAATGAAGCATTCCTGATATCGGCCCGCGCGCTCCGGAGCGGACGTTGGTTGCTGTGCGGGCAATGTTGCCGGTCACGCAGAAACCGCCGAAGAGCGGAGCGGCGATGTTGGCCACGCCCTGGGCCACCAGTTCGCAGTTCGAGCGATGCCGCCGGCCGCTCATCGAGTCCGCCACAACCGCCGAGAGCAGGCTCTCGATGCAGCCGAGGAGTGCGAAGGAAAGTGCGGAGGGCAGGACTTCGACCACCTTTGCCCAGGAGAGCAGTGGCATCTGCGGCATCGGGAGCGACTGCGGAATTCCGCCGAAGCGGGTGCCGACCGTTGCGACTGGCAAGCCGAGCAACGCCGCGGCGCTGGCGGCGGCCGCCACCGCGATGATGAAAGCGGGCCAATGCGGGCGGAACCGGCGGACGACGACGATGCCGCCGGTCGTCAGGGCTGCGACGGCAATTGCCGACATGTTGACCGTCGCCAGGGTGCCGCCGATCGCCTGGAGCTTCGGCAGCAGCGGCCCCGGCTCCTTGTCGAGCTCCAGGCCGAGCAGTTCCTTGAGCTGGCTGGCAAAGATGATGACCGCGATGCCGGAGGTGAAACCGACCGTCACCGGATAGGGGATGTACTTGATGAAGGTCCCGAGCCGCAGCAGCCCGACCGCCATCAGGATCGCCCCGGATATCATCGTCGCCAGGAGCAGGCCATCGATCCCGTGCTGCGCCACGGTCGCCGACACGAGCACGATAAACGCGCCGGCCGGCCCGGCAATTTGAAAGCGGCTGCCACCAAGCATCGAAACGATGAAGCCTCCGACGATCGACGTGTAAAGCCCACGATCGGGCGTGACGCCGGAGGCGATCGCGATCGCCATCGACAGTGGCAGCGCCACGATGGCAACCGTCAGGCCGGCAATGGCATCGGCTTTCAGGTCCGCGAGGCCGTAGCGCTCGCGGAGAACCGTGACAAGCTTGGGGGTGAACAGCTCAAAAAAGCCGGGCTCAGCAGTTCGGGCGACCATGACCATCCTTTCGCGTGCCACAACGGAGGCGGATCGTCGGCCGGTCAGCCGGTCGGCGCCGCGTTCGCGGAATTCCTGAGAGTTAGCCCGTATTCACGGGGTGTCTGAGACGAACACCGCGCCCGCCGCCGCCGCTGACGGCGTGCTCGCCAATCAGCTCGATGCCAGCACGGTCGAGCGCCTCGACAACCTTGACCAAGGAATCGATCACCCCGCGCACATTCCCGGTGCTTGCCTCCATGCGCTGGATGGTCGGCACCGAGACACCAGCCATCGCTGCCATGGTTTTCTGGTCGATATCGAGGAGAGCACGGGCGGCACGAAGCTGGGCGGCGGTGATCATCTGAGATTCATGTTTATGTATGAGAAATCACATTAACAACATTATCACTGATGTAAAAAACATCAACATGCAACGAACAGGTCTCGGTTGGCGTGCAGGCAGGCATGGAATTCGCCAACGCTTTCCATGTCAAGCGACCGGAGCCAAAAACATGATCGTGAAAGACAGCAACGGAACGCCGCTCCAAGACGGGGACTCCGTCACGCTCATAAAGGATCTGAAGGTGAAGGACACCTCTGTGACGCTGGAACGTGGCACCCTGATCAAGAACATTCGGCAACGGATGAAATCGAATGCCTACGATGCGCGACACGAAAAAACTGAGCGAAGAGGAATTCAGGGCATACATGTATTTGGAACGCGCGTTCAGATGTGGCATCGCTATCGTGATTTCCCACAGAAGGTAGTTACGGCGCACTAAGTCGATGGTGACTTGAATCGATTTTTCGCCACGCAGGTCCGCATGTCCTGACGCCGAAACCAAATCGCGCGGCCACATCTCAACGGGGCGTTGCCAGCCGTGAAGACGATCTGCTCGTCGGCTCGCATTCGTAGTACCTCATGCGGCTGGATCAGCGGTCGGGCTGCAAGCTGCTTCGAGCGCGTGCGAGACGATCCTTTCGCCTGGAAACTGCGGCTGACCTGATCGATTTCGACCGTGGTCATCCCGCATCGTCTTGAGATGTAATCGGCCGTTTCCGGATCATTGATGGCGGCGAACGAGATCCAACTCGCGCTCTCGAACCACTTGCTCGATGCATCCCGGCCGCCATAGGTTTCCCGTAACTGACCGATCGACTGATAGATCATCGTCAGCGTGATGCCGTATTTGCGGCCGGCGTCTCTCGCAGTTTCTAGAATGCGCATATGGCCTAGACGCGCCACCTCATCGAGAAGGAAGAGAGCGCGACCGTTCATCACGCCGTCGCGATTGTAGATCGCGTTCACCAACGAGCCGATAATGACGCGCGCAAGGCCGGCATGGGTCTCCAGTGTCTTGAGGTCGATGTTGATGAACACGTCGGTCTTGCCGGACGCAATGTCTTCGGTCAAGAAGGTCGAACCGGAGACCAGAGCGGCATAGTTCGGATAGGACAGCCAGTGCGTTTCCTTGATCGCGTTTGCATAAACACCGGAGAAGGTCTCCGGCGTCATGTTGACGAACGCCGCTACGTTTTCCCTCACAAAGTCCGATTCCGAATTGTCGTAGATCTCCTGCAGGCGCTGGCGAAGTTTCGGCTCCGGTTCCGACAGATTCGCGCGCACTTGGCGAAGCGTCTGTCGCTCTTTTTCCGTGTGTCCGGACAGGCAAACATCGGCGATGATCGCGGTCAGCAACTGCAAACCAGAAGCTCGGAAGAAATCGTCGCGTACTCCGCTCGTGCGGCCACTGTCGCTCATGATCCAGGACGCGACCGCGGCGATATCCTCTTCCTTCGTTCCGCCAAATTGCCCGATCCAGTCGAGCGCGTTGAAGCCGGTCTGCGGATTCCTGGGATCGAGAATCCTGATCCGTCGCCCAGCATCTTCACGGCGTTTGCAAACCATCGGCGCCACCTCGTTCGACGGATCCAGCACGATGAGCGTTCCACCCCATTTGAGCGCTGTCGGGATCGTCACCGAGGTCGTCTTGAAGCCGCCCGAACCGGCAAAGACGATCCCGTGCGAGGAGCCGAACGAGCCGTCGAAACAAAGCAGCGGCGACTTGCCGCCGGCGCCCCATGTTTCCGGGCTATCGGCGCGGAACGAAAGTGCTGCGGTGCTGTCCTTGTCGACGCGATAACGTTCGCCGATGACGATGCCGCCCGCATCGGGCAACAGCTTCTCCGCTTCGTTCAGTTTCATCCAGTCGGCCTCTCCGTGAAGGGCGCGTTTTCCGCGAATGCGCGTCGGCTCAGACCGAGCGAAGCCCGCGTTGCCCAGGAGCGCAACCCGCAGGGCGAAACATCCAGCCATCAATGCGGCGGCCGCGCCGATCATCGTAGGGGGATCGAGATAGGCGAAGATGGATCTCCCCGCCGGTAGCTGTCCGGAGAATGCGGCAAGTCGCGTTGCTTCACGCAACGCCGCGATCGAGATTGCAGAGGCACTCCCCGCGACAACGCCCCAGCCGGCGAAATGGATGCGAATTGCGCCGACGGCAGCGAACAGAAAGACGACACCGATCGCGGCAGCCAGGACATAGGGGAGCGCAATGCCTGCCCGGCCGAGCATGAGCTTGGCGGCCTCGGTCTTGCCAAACCCCGCCAGGGACGGAGCCATACCACTTGCGAGGATCGCCACGCCGACCATGAGCATGACGGGGGTGATGGCGAGAAGGACCCTATTCACGGCTCTTGCCGAAGGCCTCCGCACCGATGGCCGTCAATCTTGCCCGCTCGCCAGGTTCTTCCTTGAGACGGCGGTCTAGCTCGATCAGCGCCCCGAGCAGCAACGCCCGCTTCTCGTAACGGAGGCCCGCCTTCACGATCAGGCCTCCGAGTTCGATCTTGTCGCGTGTGTCTTTCTTCCGCGCCTCCGAGGCCGTGTTGCGTTGCATCCTCTCAAGCCTCGCTGCCGCTGCCTTGAGCCGCGCCACGCGTGACCGCCGCGGTTTCCGCAGGATTGCCGCTACCTGCCCCTCCCCTTTCCTTTCCGTTCGATCCGGCCTTGCCTCCGCGAAACCGTTTCGCCACGTCCTCGAAGGCTGCCTGCAACTCCGCCTCATCGATCTCGATTTCGCCTAGTCCAGCCTTGAGCGCGATCCGGCCGATCCGCTCGGCTTCTCGGGTCTCGGCAGTCCTGAGCTGTTCCTGGAGCTTGGCGATTTCGTCGCGGATTTTCGAGGATGGCTTCTTCATGTCCGATCGTCTCCTTGGATGAGAAAGCTTGTCTTTCGACCCAGTTTTCCGGATGCCTGTGCGGAACGCACTGCTGTTAATTCTACAATCGCCAATGGCGATGCTTTCGCGGATGATCCCGGCCGTTCCGAAGGAGCGGCATCCAAGGGCGCAATTATACGTCGCTGATGCGACGCCCTTGCTTGAGGCCCGGTCCGGCCTTCCGCTCCCGACGAACCCATTGATTTCGTTCGCAACCGGGAAAGAACTCCACCGTGGCCGTCCCTCACTTCTCCGTCAGTATCGTCGCCCGCGGCTCCGGCCGCAGCGCCGTCCTGTCGGCGGCTTATCGCCACTGCGCCAAGATGGACTACGAGCGGGAAGCTCGGACGATCGACTACACGCGCAAGCAGGGCCTGGCTCATGAGGAGTTCGTCATCCCGGCCGACGCTCCCGATTGGCTGCGAACGATTATCGCTGACCGGTCGGTCTCCGGCGCGTCCGAAGCCTTCTGGAACAAGGTCGAGGCCTTCGAGAAGCGGTCGGATGCGCAGCTTGCTAAGGACGTGACGATCGCCTTGCCCGTCGAGCTGACCTACGAGCAGAACATCGCTCTCGTTCGCGAATTCGTTGAGAGGCACATCATCGCGACGGGCATGGTGGCCGATTGGGTCTACCACGACGCACCTGGTAACCCTCATGTGCATCTGATGACCACGCTCCGGCCGCTGACCGATGACGGGTTCGGGGGCAAGAAGGTCGCCGTGCTCGGACCGGACGGCAATCCGATGCGCAATGAGTCCGGCAAGATCGTCTACGAGCTTTGGGCCGGGAGCACAGACGACTTCAATGCGCTCCGCGATGGCTGGTTCGCGTGCCAGAACCGGCATCTGGCGCTTGCGGGTCTCGACATCTGCATCGATGGCCGGTCCTTTGATAAGCAGGGAATTGAGCTGACGCCGACGATTCATCTCGGCGTGGGAACGAAGGCAATCGAACGCAAGTCCGAGGCGGCGACGAAGCCGCTCACGCTCGAACGCATCGAGCTCCAAGAGGACCGTCGCGCCGAGAACGCTCGCCGGGTCCAGCGCCGTCCTGAGATCGTCCTTGATCTGATCACGCGGGAGAAGAGCGTCTTCGATGAGCGCGATGTGGCGAAAGTCCTTCATCGCTATATCGATGATGCCGATCTGTTTCAAAGCCTTCTGGTGAGGACACTGCAAAGTCCGGAAACGCTTCAGCTCGAGCGCGAGCGGATCGAGTTCGCCACCGGTGTTCGGGTATCTGCCAAGTACACCACGCGGGAGGTGATCCAACTCGAAGCCGAGATGGCCAACCGTGCGATCTGGCTATCTCACCGTTCGTCGCATGGTGTTCGAGAAGCGGTGCTGGAGGCGACTTTCTCACGCCATTCCCGCCTGTCGGAGGAGCAGAAGATCGCGATCGCGCACGTCGCTGGCGGAGAACGGATCGCCGCCGTGATCGGCCGCGCCGGCGCCGGCAAGACCACGATGATGAAGGCAGCGCGCGAGGCCTGGCAAGCGGCCGGCTATCGCGTCGTTGGTGCCGCGCTCGCCGGTAAAGCCGCCGAGGGCCTGCAAAAAGAAGCCGGCATTCGGTCTCGCACGCTGTCGTCCTGGGTGCTTCGCTGGAACGCGGGCCGTAACCAGCTCGACGATAAGACCGTCTTCGTTCTGGATGAGGCCGGGATGGTGTCGTCACGACAGATGGCGCTCTTCGTCGAAGCAGCGACGAAGGCCGGCGCCAAACTGGTTCTGGTCGGCGATCCGGAACAGCTCCAGCCGATCGAGGCGGGTGCAGCGTTCCGGGCGATTGCCGATCGCATCGGCTATGCCGAGCTCGAAACCATCTACCGCCAGCGCAAGCAGTGGATGCGCGATGCCTCGCTCGATCTTGCACGCGGCAAAGTCGGCAAGGCGGTCGATGCCTACCGTGCCTATGGGCACTTCAAAGGGTCGGAGCTGAAGGCCCAAGCAGTCGAAAATCTGATCGCCGACTGGAACGGCGACTACGATCCGGTAAAGACCACTCTGATCCTCGCACACCTTCGACGTGACGTCCGGATGCTCAACGAGATGGCTCGTGCCAAACTCGTTGAACGCGGGATCCTCGCCGAAGGTTTTGTGTTCAAGACCGAGGATGGCAACCGCAAGTTTGCTGCCGGCGACCATATCGTGTTCCTGAAGAACGAGGGTTCGCTCAGCGTCAAGAACGGTATGCTGGCAAAGGTCGTGGAAGCGCTACCTGGCCGCATCGTGGCCGAGATCGGCGAGGGGGAACATCGTCGCCAGGTCACGGTCGAGCAGCGCTTCTACAACCATGTTGACCACGGTTATGCCACGACGATCCACAAATCCCAGGGCGCGACCATCGACCGGGTGTATATTCTGGCGTCATTGTCGCTCGATCGCCACCTGACCTACGTCGCCATGACCCGTCATCGTGAGGATCTGGCCGTCTACTACGGCCGACGCTCGTTCGCAAAATCTGGTGGGCTGATCCCGATTCTCTCACGCAGGAACGCGAAGGAAACGACGCTCGATTACGAGAAGGGCGCTTTTTACAAGCAGGCGCTTCGCTTTGCCGAAGCCCGCGGCCTGCATCTCGTCAACGTTGCCCGCACACTCGTCCGTGATCGGCTCGAATGGACGGTCCGGCAGAAACAAAAGCTCGCGGACTTGGCCGCACGTCTTGCCGCCATCGGCGGCCAGTTCGGACTTTCCACCGGCGCAAAGAAATCTCCCATCCAGAACATTATCAAGGAGGCAAAGCCCATGGTATCCGGCATCGCGACCTTCGCGAAATCGCTCGAGCAGGCTGTCGAGGACAAGGTTGCCGCCGACCCCGGCCTGAAGAAGCAATGGGAGGAGGTTTCAAGCCGCTTCCACCTTGTCTACGCCCAGCCGGAAACCGCATTCAAGGCCGTTAATGTCGATGCGATCCTGAAGGACGAAGCCGCCGCGAAGTCCACCATCGCTAGGATCGGCACGCAACCGGATAGCTTCGGTGCGCTGAAAGGCAAGACAGGAATACTCGCAAGCCGCGCCGACAAGCAGGGTCGCGAAAGGGCACTCAACAATGCGCCGGCGCTTGCCCGCAACCTTGAACGCTATCTGCGCCAGCGGGCGGATGCTGAACGCAAGCATGAGATCGAAGAGCGGGCCGTCCGTCTGAAGGTGTCCGTGGATATTCCGGCACTCTCACCGGCCGCGAAACGGACGCTTGAACGTGTCCGTGACGCCATCGACCGGAACGATCTTCCGGCCGGATTGGAATATGCCCTTGCCGATAAAATGGTGAAGGCGGAACTCGAAGGATTTGCGAGAGCCGTTTCGGAGCGTTTTGGCGAACGGACCTTCCTTCCGCTCGCCGCCAAAGACACGAGCGGCCAGGCGTTTCAGACAGTGACGACTGGCATGTCCGCAGGGCAGAAGGCGGAGGTCCAATCCGCCTGGAACTCGATGCGAACGGTCCAGCAATTTGCAGCGCATGAGCGCACGACGGAGGCGCTGAAGCAGGTGGAGACCCTGCGTCAGACGAAAGCCCAAGGGCTCTCGTTGAAATGACGGCAGGGGCTGGAATACGTCCGGCGATAATCGCGCAACAGAAACGAACGGCTACCATGCTATCCGTCGTGGCCGGGATTACCGTCCTGCTCGCGATGGCCGCCTTCTTGGGCGGCTACCGTATCAATCTGACACCGAGCGAGCCGCTCGGTCTCTGGCGCATTGTTCCACTTGATCGTCCGGCAGCTGTCGATGACCTGGTGTTCATCTGCCCGCCGGAAACGGCCGGAATGCGGGAGGCGCTATCGCGCGGCTATCTGCGCTCCGGTCTTTGCCGGAGCGGCGTTGCGCCGCTCATCAAGACGATCATCGCCGTCGCGGGACAGCATGTCGAAATCGGCGCTGGCGTAAACGTAGACGGGCAGGTGGTTCCTGCTTCGGGCCTCGCGCTTCGAGACGGAAAGGGTCGGCCGCTGTCGCCATTTCCGAGTGGCGTCGTGCCACGGGGGCAAGTCTTCCTGCATTCCCCGTTCGCCGGCTCCTACGACTCCCGCTACTTTGGCCCAATGCCCGCTTCCGGCATCTGCGGTCTGGCGCAGGAGGTGCTCACCTATGCGCCGTGACCGCCTTCAGCCGACGCTGCTGATCTTCGCCTCGATTACAGTGGGCGCGGTGGGGTGGAGCGGCCATGTACTGCTCCTGCCTGTCGCGCTGGGGTTTCCGATCATCTGGTCGATCGCGCGATCGAGACTGGTAGCGGCGCTTGTCTCCGCCGGATATTTTTTGGCGGCGTCGCGTGGTTTGCCGCAAGGCGTCGCGGCATTCTTTTCGTCGGATCTCCGGCCGGGCGTACTGCTCTGGCTGTGTGCGTCTACCAGCTTTGTCACGGTCCATGCGGTTCTTTGGACGAGGTACGACGGCGTTCGTTCGTTTCGCTATCTCCTGGCGGCCATCCTTATGGCCATTCCACCATTCGGTATCACGGGCTGGGCGCATCCTGTCACCGCCGCCGGCGTCCTGTTTCCGCAATGGGGATGGTGGGGACTTGCGGCCATGACAGCCGGCCTTGCGAGCCTCGTAACCCGCATATGGCCAGCTGTCGCAATCGCCTTAGGAGGCTTTTGGGTGTGGTCCGCCGCAGTCTGGACCGAGCCGAAACTACCCGAAGGTTGGCAGGGCGTCGATTTGGAATTGGCAGCTTCGCTGGGGCGTGACGCCAGTATGCAGCGCCACCGTGATCTGATTGCAACGGTGAAGGACCAGGCATCTCGCGGCATTCGCTCCGTTGTTCTGCCCGAAAGCGCCTTGGGCTTTTGGACGCCGACCGTCGAACGGCTCTGGACAAGGGCTCTCCAGGGAACCAGCATCTCTGTTGTCGCTGGCGCCGCAATCGTCGATGCGGGCGGATACGACAATGTGCTCCTCGCCCTCTCTGCCGAGGGAGGCCGGCTCCTCTATCGTGAGCGGATGCCGGTCCCAGTCTCGATGTGGCAGCCATGGCGGTTGCTGATCGGTAAGAGCGGCGGTGCGCGGGCACATTTCTTTGCCAACCCGGTCGTAGCAATTGGCGCCAATCGGGCCGCACCATTGATCTGCTACGAGCAACTGATCGTTTGGCCCGCCCTGCAATCCATGTTTCAGGATCCGGATTTTATCGTCGCTGTGGGAAACGGATGGTGGACCAAAGGGACATCTATAGTCGCCATCCAGCGCGCCAGTACCACGGCATGGGCAAAACTATTCGCAAAACCGCTTGTTCTTTCCTTCAACACCTGAAGCCCGAGGAGACCGTATGCTCGACGCCGCCCTGATCAAAGAATGCTCCGACCCTTCTCTCAAGCCCGCTATCGTCGAGCAATTCGTGGCCGCCGCAGGCTCCGCCGATCCCCTCGCCGTCACCGTCAAAATGAGCGGCCGGTTGATCCTCGTTCCGAAGGCCATATCAGCCGACGAGGCGATGGCGATCGTGCGCCAATATGCCGGGAGGGCTGTCGTCCGCGTCGGCCTGACGCAGTATCCAGCTGGCGTTGGAGTCAAGGAACCGGCTGACTTGAAGCCGGTCCTCGTCGATGCTTGCGAGAATCTTCGGAGCGGCACGGCGATGTTCGCCAAGGTCCTGAGGATCGTCACCAAGTGGTACGGCAACCCTGCGAACGACGATGTCTTCCCTCAGATATTCGAGGATGCCGTCTATGCCTGGAAGACCGGCGAATTCGAGGGCGCGAGCGTGTTTCAAGCTCCTGATCCGGGAGGAAGCGTGACGCCCTATAGGGCGTCGCCCTCAGACGAGGACGAAGCCAAAAGCGACAGCCATGTTGACCATGCGAACACTGAAAGCCCCGAGAAAAGCCACGGCGTTGGATCCGCAGAAATGCGGATCGACCTATCGAGGATCGGAGGAAAATGACCCCTTTTCCCGCAAAAGCGGCTAAGCTTCCGGAAGCGAATACCGCGCAAGAACCGCCCCCTCATCTCCGTCGATGGTCACCTCGATGACCTCGTTGACCAATTGCGCCTCTACCAGTTCCTGAAGAATGAGATCAAACAGCTCCCGTTGCAGCGAAGGCAGGACTTGCGGGACGATGATCACAAGGCCCGCGTGCAATTCTTCCTTCGCATAGAGTTTTCGAAAGTCGCGGGCGTCTTTCGTGACGAAGGTGAAATCTCCCTCGATTATTCGAGGTATGAGATCCCAATCGGCTTCGCCGCTCAGTCCGAGCCAATTGACGCGGAAACAATCGTGGCCGTGACCTTGGGCCACGGCCACGAGAGACGAATGAAGGCATTCATCGATGAGAAACTTCACGAGGTGGCGCCCGACGGTTTTCGGGCGCCTTCATTTGAAAGTTTCAAACGCTTTACCGACTTCACTTTCAGTCCTTGATCGGAAAGCTTTCGCGGCCGCCCCCGGGCGGGATGTGCCGCTGTCCAGATTTCCGCGAGCTCCACCATTCGCTCGGTCAGCGATGGATAGCCCTCGACAATTTCCTCGGTGCTCGCGCCCTGGATTTTCATCGCGGCAATCATCCGTACTGGAACACGCGTCCCTTTGAAGACTGGTTCGCCGCCAACGACGCCTTTCACGCTGTGAATGATTTTCTCAGCTTCCCCAAGTGCTTCGGCGCGTGCGGCCAACTGCTCTCTTGCCCGAGCGACATCGACGATCAAATAGTCGTCTGCCCTTATCGTATTGGCGTCGGGGTTCTGGTCGATGGTATCGAATAGACGTTTGCGACGCTCAGCAGACAAGATCGATCCGACGCCATACCAGAGCTTCAAGCGAAGTAGATCCTCATCGGTGAGTGCTCGGCGCTCACTGCTGAACGGATGAGTCGCGATGATCCGCTTGTCAATCGCATTGTGTACCGATTTTACAGCGATCTCACTGACAGCTGCAGCCTCGGCAGGCGTGTAGGCGCGTGATGTCGTAGCCATAATCATTCTCCTTGCGAAGAATATATAACGCAACTGACGCCTGGCGTAAAGATTGACCACTCGGCCTTGGCTGGTGGTCGCTCTCACTGGAACATTTTTCGCTGATGAAGAGATTTAAAAAATTCGCGCTTGGACCGAGGAGAGCGTTTGTTAGAAGGCACTAATCGCGCCTTGACTTAACCAATTCCTCATGGCTGACACCAAGCGCCTGCGCAAGCTCATAGAGCGTGATAATCGTCGGGTTACGCCGTCCGCGCTCCAAGCCGCTAATATATTGTTGGCTAAACCCGGAGCGAGCTTGAACGTCCTCCTGAGTCAGGCCCTGCTCCCGACGCAGAAGGGCGAAATTTCTCCCCACGAGTTTGCGCATATCCATGACGCGGAAAATCGCGGTTTACATACTTTAAGTTTATCAACTAAAGTGTGTAAACGCGCTCGAACACCTGTCCGTCCAGAGCGGTGGCTTAAATGTCGAGGTTAAATCAGCGGCCTTGTCCTAACCCTAGAAAAATTGGATGTAGCGGCTTAACGGATATAATGCGGACGAGGCTTTGGTTCCGATCGGTGAGAGAATGAAGTTTGAGGAGAAACGGATGAACGATGTGGGCTCATCCGAGGCGAATGACCAACGGAAGGCAACAGGATCTCGCTACAGGTCGATGCACAAGTCAGAATTGGAGGCGCTGGCGGTTTCCGCGATCAGCGAACACCGCAGCCTTCTCGCCGCCGACGAAGCTGTCTATGAGGAGTGGACTCGCGCGAGCGCCGACCCGTCCGTCTCCAGCGCCGTACTCAAGAACCTGCAAGACGAGTATATCGCGCGTCAGAAGAAATCCGAAGCCCAGCAGGAGGAACTTTCGGACATCATCGACGCGCTTGGCTATGTCCCTGATGTTCCCTCGGATGGCGATGAATGACGTTCAAACGAGACCGTGATCTTTAGCGATCGCTACGAGTTGCGCAACGGTTGCTGCTTCAAGCTTTCGGCGCGCACTGTCGAGGTAGTGCTGCACTGTTCTCGGATTGATTCCCGTCAGCATCGCGGTTTCCGGGGCACTCTTGCCCTTTGCCGCCCACATGACGCACATCGCTTCTCTTGGTGAAAGGAGCCCTTTCGGGGCGACGATTGTCGCCGCAGCTATGATTTTCAGGCGGTAGTGAATCGCGATGACCGCCTGTATCGCTTTTTGCCCGTCCTGCAATATTGAACGGTCGGCCTTCTTCTCCGAGGAGGCAAACGTCAGCATCATCGTGGAGCCAAAACTTCCTTCGACAGGAATCGTCACCCCACTACGAATGCCGTGTTCGATGGCTTGGTCCCGAAAGCGCCTGAGTTCGGACGCTCCACGAGCCGGCCAGTCATCGGCCGTCCAGGAAAACATCTCCATGCGACGCTTGGCTTCCGTGACGACTGGATCGATGAGGAAATATCGGCTGCCGAGATAAATATCCTGCCATTCCTCGGGATAGGAATTGAACGTACGGATTTCAGCGCCTTCGGTTTGCAGATAGGCGAAACGCTCAAAGCCACAAGAATTCGCGAATCTATTCAGAGCGCTTTTGATCATACGTTCATCGCGCGCGGCTTCTGCCATGTCGATGAGGGAGCGAAGGTCTCCGTCCACTGACTTTTCTCCTATGTTCTTGCCCAGCTGCGCGCCTTCCATCCGTCGCGCCTTTCACGCGGCGTTGGTTAGACGGTGCAACGTTCGCCGACCGGAGCCACTTGGGACATCGGACGATGACTGCGAACTGTCCGCCCGCTTCTTTTCCAATGAAAACATGAGGTGCCCTGCTACGCGAAGCATATCCACGATCGATGCACGATAGGTCTACTTCCCGTTTTCCGGGCATTCAAGTGCCGTTAGTCTATAACATATCAAAAGAATCAGAGATTCTGCTGATACCTGATTGCGGCGGTGTGGAAGGGTTCGACCAGCCTCACCTGATTATCGGCAAACCGGGATTTCTGATCCCCGACTGGTGGTCGCCATAGGCTGAGGGAAAAACAATATCCTGATCTACCAGGACATTGAACTCGTAGCCAGGACGGATGCGGATCGTCGGCTGTACGTTGAGGTTCTTCGAGATCGATTGTTCCGCGACGCGACCGAAGCTTTCCGCAAAATTCCGTCGTGCTGCGTCCGACGCCGTATCTTGCGTCGCAAGAGTCGAACTTTCAGGCAACGACATGTCGATCCCGGTTCCGATGATCGCGACCAGCGCGGCCGACCCGAAGGTCCGCCAAAGATGGCGATCCACCTTGTCCTTGAGCCCGCCGTAGCCTTCCGCGTCCGTGCCGGCCATGCCGCCAATCTGCAGGGTCGACCCGTTCGGGAAAATGAGGTCGGTCCAGACGACGAGAACACGTTCCTGACCAAAGAACACCTTGGAATCGTAACGGCCGAACAGCTTTGCGCCCTGCGGGATGAGCAGGCGATACCCGGTCGCGCTGTCGTAGACATTCTGGCTGATCTGAGCGGTCATGCGCCCTGGCAAGTCGGAATTTAGGCCGGTGATCAAGGTCGCCGGAATGATCGAGCCGCGCTTCAATTCGTAGGGTGACATCTGTGGCACGACCTGGTCAGGCAGGTAACCAAGATCCTTGATATTCTGATTGAAGAAATCCTCCTTCGATGTCTGGCCGTTCTGATCGAAGTTCTGGCCCATCAGACCAGATTTCATCGCGGCGGCATAGAGGTCTGAGGCACTGTTTACCGCGGCATTTGTCGTCTGTCGGCCCGTGTTCGTGAGGTCTGAAGCCTTGTCGACATTGGATGTGTCTACCTTCAGCGGCGAATCGAGCGCCGTAGCGCGCGCCTGGAGGCGAGCCATCCGCTGACGCTGGGCCTCGCGCATATACTGTTCATCCTGTTCTCGCTTCAGGCGAGCCTTCCACTCCTCTTCGGATTCGAGCCTGGGCCGCCGCTCTTCCCGTTCTGCGGGCTGGCGTTCACCAACCGGTTCCTCTTTGTCGACCTTGTGCTCAATGACAGGGGTCGGCTGGAACGCCTCGCGCTCAGCCGGTTCGCCGATAATTCCATCCGATATACCCCGTTTTAGTTGGTCACCGAAACTTGTCGCGGGGGTATTGGAGGCGTTTTCGATGTCGCTGCCACGGTTGAAGGAGAGACCGCGCCATGACAGGCCAATCACGACCACGCCGATGAACAGCGCGATGATCATGATGGCGACGATGATCGGCAGGCGATTGAGGCGGCGCATGCCCTGCTGATCGTCGGCTTGGTTGGGGGCACCAAGCTGGAGCGACTGGACCATATTCTCCTCCGTCAGTTGCGCTGCATGATCGAAATTGGACTTGCCGGCGTGGCGCCGGCCGTAGTCGGCGTATAAGCACGGCCAAGGGCAATGGAAGGCGTCGAAAGCCGCGCCAGAACCTGTCCGTCGAAGCCATCGATCGCATAGGCAAGCTCGACCGGTTTGGCGTCCTTGGCGACTTTGCCATCCCCAACCACCGAGTAGCCCCGTCCTTTCAGGGCCGCCTCGAGCGCGATGGCGAATTCCGATGTGCCCTTGTCCATCTTGATGGTGGTCGTTCCGGCCGGGCCGATCTGTTCAGCGAGGCGATTTGCCATGTCGCCGGCGATGGCGGTTGCGGTTGGTCCGGTGACGGCTACCGGGGTTGAACTGGTGGTCAGAGCGTCGTCAGTCGTTTGGCAACCCGAAAGCAGAGCAGCGGCGGCGATAAGCATGAGAAGCGTCCGCATCGTTCACCCTCCCCGTCGGATGGTGATTTTCTGTTGCCGCCAACCGACCCCGGAAACGAGGATCGCCTTGTCCACCGCATAGTCGACGATCATCATGTCGTTTTTCATCCGATAGTTGACGATGCGGTTCTGGCCACCTGACACGACGAAAAGAACCGGCGCATCCCGGCCGGAGGTCGACTTCGGGAACTGGATGTAGGTTTTCACCCCGTCCGAATAGACCCGTTTCGGCTTCCACGAGGCGCTTCCGCTGACTGAATAGGAGAAGTTGAGCTTGTCCGGCGCCGTGCCGGGAATGCCGCCGGTTTCGAGCCGGGCATTGATGTCGGCGAGCTTGGTCGTCACGTCTTCCGGATACTCGAAACCGACGCGCGCCATATACTGGCTGGGATGGGACTTGAGCTGGATATGGTAGGTTCGCCGGGAGGTCGTGACGATCATCGAGGTGAGAAGGCCTGGCTCCGACGGTTTGACGATAAGATGGATTGCCTGCCCACCGGCAGCACCAGAGGTCGCAGGTTCTACCTTCCAGCGCACAGTGTCGCCGACGAGGACATCGCGAACGATCTCGCCGCCCTGCAATTCGATATCGCAGACCTGCAGAGGTGAGCAGACGACAGACGGCTGCGTTTCGCCAAACAGGAAGATCACCTTCCCGTCCGGTCCTTTCGTGACGAGGCCCGGTGTGCCGCGCCATTTCCCCGAAATATTCGTGCCCCTCACCTCATTCGTTGTCATGCTCTGCGCTTGAGCGCCCATCGCGAGCAAGAGTCCGGCCATGCAGCTGGCGGCTGCGATCAATCCTGTTCTGTGCATTGAGAAATCCCCTGCCCTTAAAGCTGTGCCGTCCAGTCGAAGTCCCGGACATAGAGACCGATCGGATTGAGTCGGATGGTCGCCTCGTCCTGTGGCGTGGTCAGCGCCACCGTTGCGATCCCCCGGAAACGGCGCGTTCCGGTTTCCTTGCCGTTCCGGTCACGCTCATATTCCGTCCAGTCGATCTGGTAGGTTTGGTTCGAGAGCGCCACAATGTTGTTGACCTCGATGGCGACCGTCGATGTCTTCGCCTTCTCGAACGGCGAATTGCCGCGGAACCAGGCGTTGATCTTCTGGGTCGACGGATCGGAGGTGCGAAGAAGCGCGTAGGTCCGATCGATATATTGCTTCTGCACCACCGCATCAGGCGTAATGGAGCGGAAGCTGGTGACGAAATTGCCGAGCGTCGCGCGCACGACACGTGCATCGGCATATTCTATCTGCTCGGCAAACCCGGCTGTGATCGACGTTCCGAGCTTGTCGACCTCAACGATATAGGGCACCAGCTTGACCTGGGTACTGAGATACATCGCGTAGCTGAAGCCGATGACGGCCATGGCGAGGCCAAGAATGCCGACGATGCGCCATGCGGCAGCAGCCTGCACATGGGAGCCATAGCGTTCGGTCCATTCCTGGCGGGCGGCAAGGTACGGATTTTCTGGGGCGCGGTTTGCGGCCATCTAACCCTCGCTTTCTGATTACGGTTTGTCGTTGCGTTCGGGAGGGGTCTTGGGTCCGCTGTGACCGCTGCGCTGTTCATCGAGCTTGGCGTTGGCCAAACCGAGAATGGACCCGGCATAAGCGCCTGGAGAGCCGATCGCCTTTTCCTTCGCGGCCGATCCCGCAGCCTGTGCGCCGGAGCTGAAGCTCGCGCCCATGCCGCGAAGAGCGGCCCCTGCGACAGACGACCCTGCAGCGCGGGCCGCTTGAGCCGCCGCAAAGCCCGCGCCGGCCGCGCCTGCGGCGAGGAAGCCCGTACCTGCGGCGAACGAGGCGGCTTGTCCGCCATGGCGGATCGCTTCCATTCCTGCGGAAACTGATGCGCCCTGCACAACGCCCTGAATAATGTTCGGGACATACATGGCGATGATGAAGACCACGACGGAAATACCGGCGATGGCCAAGGTCGTAACGAACTGATCGGACGAGGCGGTGGGCGCCTGGGCAAGACCCAGCAAGACGTTCGACCCGATCTTGGCGATCATCACCAAGGCCATGAGCTTCAAGCCGACGCCGAAGGCGTAGACGAGGTAGCGAATAGCAAAATCTTTCGTGAAGGATGAGCCGCCGAGTCCGAGCATAATCATGCCGGCGAGCAGGCCGACGTACATCTCGACCATGACCGACACGAAAATCGCTGCGACAAGCGAAAAGCAGATGACGACAATGCCCATTGCCAACACCGCCGCGATCGCAAGTGCATTGTCCTCGAACACACCGAACTTTGCTTGTTCCGACATTTGCGAGGCGACCCGGATGCCAGCGTCAAACACTTCAGCGGGCGAAGCCGAACCGCCGCCGGCGCCAATTTGGAAAAGGCTGTCGACCACGGCTCGCGCAAACGTCGGACCTTGCTCGAGAACAAATGCGAAGAAGCCGACGAACATGATCCGACGAACCAGTTCGGCGAACCAGCTGTCCAGCGACGCGGCTTGGATCGCGAGCCAGACGGCGGCAATGCCAATCTCGATTGCCGCGAGGATCCAGAAAAGGGATTTCGCCGCATCCATGATGGTGGTCTCCCACCCCTTCGCAGCGGACGAGACCTGGTTTTCCAATTCCGTGAGGACCTGTCCCTCCTGCGCGAAAGCCGGTACGGCATAGGCGATGAAAAGAAGCCCTGCGATCAGCAATGGACGTGCAACGTTTACCTTCACCATCTCGGCCGCATCTCCTGACCATTCTTGATCGGCGGCAGCTGCTTCTCAGATCCGAAGAAATTCTCCCGGGCAGCGCGCTGTTCCTCGGGGAGCGCGGGTTTGCCGCTGTCTCTGGAGTTGACGATCAGCACGGCCGCAGCAGCCGATACAGCGGCAACAGCCGACAGCCGGGCAATCAGGAGGACGCGGCTCACCAGCGAGGCTCCATTTTCTGACCCTCTGGAATGCTTTTTGCCCCGGCGTTAAAGAACTTTTCCCGCCGCGCCTGCGCCAAGTCCTTGTCGGTCTGTTCGGTCTGGAGCCATGTCCCCATCATCGTCATCTGTTGCGAGACGAGACCGCGAAGTTTCTGCATCTGCGCGACTTGTTGAGCGGCGATTTGGTGCCCGACCTGCAGGGCCTTCATCTGTCCGTCAGCCGTCTCGGACATCGAGCGCAATGAGGACATCGTGTCTTCCTCACTATCGAACTGGTCGGAGGTGAGGCTCGCCGCCTTCAGCGTACCGGCGATCGTGTCGCGGTTGGTGTCCGACCATGACTGGTAGGTGGACGAGAATGTCGCATTACTCGGCAAGTTGGTCTTGATGTCAGCGTAGCTCTTGAAGCGCTGCTGCAACACATCGTCCGAATTCCCCATCGAAAACGAAATGCTCTGTCCCTGCTCGACAATATTTCGGAGTTGATTGAGGTCGCTCTCCACCTGTCCCCAAATATGGTTTGGAAGCTGGGCGGTGTTCTGCAGCATGTTCTCGTAGATCTTCAGCTGGTTCTGGATCTGCTCGGCGAGCTGGCTGATCTGCGTGATCTGGTTCTGGATCTGCTCACCCGACTTCCCGACTAAGGAGATGAGTTCGCCGTTGTTGAGAACCTGCGTCCATTCGGTTGCAGCACCCGTGGCCGTGCCGGCATGTGCCGGCGTCACGGCCATGATCGTCAACGCAGCGGCCACCAGGCCGGCGAGCCATTTATTCGAAATTGAGCAGCGATACGGCATCACGGACTCCTCTCGTCTGTAGCCAGTGGATCGGCCAGTCGTGACCATGTTCGGATTTCAGCGCCCGGATGCGCTTCAGGTCTTCCTTGCCGGACGCCCCGACAAAGCTGAGGGCAACGGGTCCAAGCGACATGTCGAAAAGCCGCCGCCCCTCGGGGGTGGCGACGTAGTATTCTCGCTTGGGGATCGAGCCGGAAACGATCTCGATCTGGCGTTCGTTGAAGCCAATCCGCTCGTAGAATTCCCGCGTGCCGGGTTGGCGAGCGGCGCCATTCGGAAGGCATATCTTCGTCGGGCAAGATTCCTTCAGCACGTCGATGATGCCGGACCGTTCGGCATCCGAGATCGACTGGGTCGCGAGAACGACAGCGCAGTTCGCCTTACGCAGCACCTTCAGCCATTCGCGGATCTTGCTGCGGAATACCGGATGGCCGAGCATCAGCCAGGCCTCGTCGAGCACGATCAGGCTCGGGAACCCATCCAGGCGCTTCTCGATCCGGCGGAATAGGTAGGTCAGGACCGGCACGAGATTGCGCTCACCCATGTTCATGAGCTGCTCGATCTCGAAGGTCTGGAAGGCGCCAAGCGATAGACCGTCCTCTTCCGCATCGAGGAGCTGACCCATCGGCCCGTCGACGGTATAGTGATGAAGCGCATCCTTGATCTCGCGCATCTGCACGCCGCTGACGAAATCCGAGAGCGAGCGGCCGGCCGCGCTGGTCATCAGGCCGACCTGGCGGGAGATGGCGTTGCGATGATCGGGGGTGATGGAGACGCCCTGCAGGCCGACCAGCATCTCGATCCAATCCGTCGCCCAGGCCCGATCGGCGTCGGTTCCGAGGCCGGAAAGCGGGCAGAACGCCAGAGCCCTCCCCTCTTCCGCGTTGTCGCCGCCGATCTCATAGTGATCGCCACCCGCGGCGAGCGTCAGGGGCAGAAGCGAGCTTCCCTTGTCAAACGCGAAGATCTGCGCATTTTGGTAGCGACGAAACTGTGCAGCGATCAGTGCCAGGAGTGTCGATTTGCCGGATCCGGTCGGACCGAAGATCAGCGTGTGGCCGACATCATCCACATGCAGGTTGAGCCGGAACGGCGTGGAGCCGCTTGCGACCTGCATCAGCGGCGGCGAGTTCGGGGGGTAGAACGGGCACGGAGCAACCGGGTTTCCCGACCAGACCGCGTTGAGGGGGATCAGGTCGGCGAGATTGCTGGTGTTGATCAGCGGCTCGCGGATGTTGCTATACCAATTCCCCGGAAGACTTCCGAGGAAGGCGTCGGTGGCGTTGAGCGTTTCGATCCGCGCGCCGAAACCTTCGGCCTGGATCAGCCGCCGGATGGCTTCAGCCTTCTCCTGCAGCGCCTCGCGGTCTGAATCAAAGAGGATGACAACAGGTGTGTAGTAGCCATAGGCAACCAGTTGCGACGAGGCTTGCGCGATCGCATCCTCGGTCTCAGCCACCATGGTCATCGCGTCCTGATCGACGGAACGCGATTGCGTCTGAAAGAGCTGGTCGAAAAACGGCCGTACCTTCTGTTGCCACTTCTTTCGCGTGCGTTCGAGCTTCGCTCTCGCTTCCTCGGCATCGAGGAAGATGAAGCGCGACGACCACCGATAGGTGAGCGGCATCAGGTCGAGGCTGTTCAAAATGCCCGGCCAGCTCTCTGCCGGCAGGCCGTCGATAGCGACAACGCTGAGGTATCGGTTCTCAATCTTCGGCGTCAGCCCGTGCTCAAGCTCGGCCGTGGCGATCCAATCGAGATACATGGGGACATCCGGAAGCCGGATCGGATGGCTTTCCCCGGTGATGCAGAAGCGGACGAACTGAAGCAGTTCGTCATACCGGACAATCCGCTCCCCTCCCCTCTCGACCGTTTCGCGGGTTTCCATTCGCCGGATCGATAACGTGTTCGCGAAATACTGCTCGATTTCGCGGATGGCGTTCTTGAAAACGAAGAGCACCGTGTCCGCATAGGACGTCCTACGGCTCTCCCCGTCGGCATAGATGTATTTGCTGAGAGCGATCTTCTTGGACTCGAGCGGCCGGTAGGTCAGGATCAGGGCGTGCTTGCTCTCGAAATGCCCCTGCTCGCGCGCGAAATGCGCCCGGCGCTCGGCGTCAATCGCGCGCGTGACCGGGTCAGGGAAATAGCAACGGTCCTCCGATGGATAGTCGACCGTCGGAATGCGGATGGCCTCGGCTTGGATCATCCAGCCGCTTCCAAGCCGCGACAGGACCGCATTCATCTGCCTCGACACCTCATTGCGTTCGATGTCGGTCGCACTTTCGGAATCGGGGCCGGCAAAGTACCAGCCGGCCATCAGGCTTCCGTCCTTCAGCAGGAGGACGCCATTGTCGACTAGACCGGCATATGGAACGAGATCCGCAAAGGATGGGCCCGTGGCCCGGAAGCGTTTGAGACCTACCACAACCGCCCCCTCAAAACCGTCGCCACGGCGATGTGGTCGCCTTGTAATATGGCTTGTAGGAAATGTGTCGCACGTAGACCTGCCGCATGAGCGGATCGGACTTCGCCATCATCCTGAGCAGCCCGACGATCACGATCCAGACGGCGACGCCGAAGAGCGCCGAATAGACCGTGAGGACGACGAAGATCAGGATCACGGCCGCAAGACCCGTGATCAATACTAGCTCCCGGTCCGCGCCCATCAGCAGGTTCGGGCGGGACAGAGCGCGGTGGATACGATTGCGCTGCAGGCCGGACAGCGACTCAGCCATGAGCCCCCTCCCCTTCTCCGGTCGAACCAGTCGACGTGATCTGCGCGTCCGTCAGCCCGATCGAGGCGCCCGTCGCACCGAACAAGCCCACGATGGTGGTGGCGCCGAGCAGGATGCCGGCGACGAGTACGACGTACACAAGCCGCCGCGCGAAATCGTTCAGCTCCCCGCCAAAGATCAACATGCCGCCTGCGATTGCGACGGCCGCAAGCGCGATATAGCCGGCAACTGGGCCAGTGATGGATTCCTGAATTTGCTCGAGCGGTCCCTCCCAAGGAAGGCTGCCGCCGGAACTGGCCAGTGCCGGCGCGACCGATGCGAAAAGACTGGACGCTGCAATGAGCGCGACGGCGATGAGTGCATGCTTATGCGACATGGCGCGCCTCCTGTTCTTCGGTGAGCTGATCGGATTCGATCTCGTATTGACCGCCCGCAAACCGCTCGACGTGGATGACGTCGCGAACGCGCCGCCCGCGCGGCGTCCGCTCGATCGAAATGATGAGATCGACAGCCTCGCCGATCACCTCGTGCATCGGCTGCTGGCTTGCCTCGGCTGTCAGCTGCTCAAGGCGACGCAGCGCCGACATGGCGGTGTTAGAGTGAATTGTCGCCACACCTCCCGGATGGCCGGTGTTCCAGGCCTTGAGTAGTGTAAGGGCAGCGCCGTCACGGACTTCACCCACGACGATCCTGTCGGGACGCAAGCGCATGGTGCTCTTCAAGAGCCGCGCCATGTCGACCGTATCGCTGGTATGCAGGAGAACGGCGTTTTCAGCCGCGCACTGAATTTCCGCAGTGTCCTCAAGAATGACGAGCCGATCCTCCGGCGCGGATTTGACGATCTCGTCGATAACTGCGTTTGCGAGCGTCGTCTTGCCTGAACCGGTTCCCCCGGAAATAACAATGTTCAAGCGCGAAGAGATTGCACTGCGGATCGTGGACGCCTGATACCCGCTTATCACGCCAGAGCCCACATAGTCTTCAAGCGGAATGAGGCGCGAGGCACGACGGCGGATGGTGAAGGCAGGGTTGGCGACCACGGGGGGCAAGAGCCCTTCAAAGCGGTGGCCGCCGATCGGCAGTTCGCCGGAGATGATCGGTTGTTCCGGGCCGACTTCGGACTGAAGCGCATGCGCCACGGTTCCGATCACCATTTCTGCGGCGGCTGCGGACATTTCGCCGGCGGGAGCAACGCCATGACCGAGTCGTTCGATGTACAGCCTTCCGTCCGGATTGAGCATGATCTCAACGACATTTTTGTCGTTCAGCGCAACGCATAGCTGATCGCCGAGCGCCTCCTGAATTTTGCGGACAAGCCGCGGGTGCGAACGAAGCTGGTTCACGGATTTCTCCTTACGCTGATTGGCTGAGATGGGTGACTTCAGAGCGATAATTGGAGGGGCGAAGCTTAAGGAATATGTCCGCATTGGCGGGCAGCGTGCCCGCCACGGCTATCGTCATGCCGATCTTCTTGGGCTCACCCAAACGCTGCAGCGGCCATCCGACACGAGCGAGGATCCGCTCGAATCGAACGTCAGTCACAGTGACAATCTCGGTGTAGCCATTCGCCACGCACCATTCGATGATGCCTGCGAACATGGTCAGCGTCGTCTCATGGACCGACCCGTCTCCCGTTCTCTCCGTAAGCGTCGTGTCTACGCAGAAGCGGGAGCTCTCGATCATCGCCGAATGGGCATGGAGCCGTCCTCCTGGAAGGAGCGACGAAAAGACGTTTTCGGCCATTGTTGGACCCAGGGTTGGAAGAAGCCTGGCGCAGCCCGCAACGCGGTTGTCGGAAGAGACCGCGAGGATGTAAACGGGCCGGAGATTGTCGAACGAATCCTCCTCTCGGCCATCGACAACGTCGACCTCCCAGCCGAGCCGATCGGAAAAGACATGTGCCCGCAAGGAGTGGTGGGCATCGAGGAGCTGGTGCTCGCGATGAGTCCTTGCGGTAGAGATAGCGATCATATGCATGATTTTCTCCGTCATTGAATGACGGCTGGGAAATGAGCACGGATCGAAGCGGTGCGGCAGTTGTCGAATTCTACAAGGTCGGTTCAGCTGTGCCGCATCGCCCATTTGTCGAAAGTGCGATGACATCCCATGGTGGTCTGCCAGCTCATTCGCGTTCGTTACTTGTAGGATTCACAGGAGAACAATTCGAGATCAAGGACATAGGAGAGCTGGGCTAACCCTCGGAGCGGAAATACAAAAATCGGAAAAACCGCTTGTGCATCATTCCCAAGCCTTTAACCACTTGTTAACTCTAAACTTCTGGACGCGTTTGGGAGAATCATGTTCTATCTCTGGCGGGCAATGGCCGGTAAACCGGTTGAAGGCCGCCAAGAGGAACAGATGGCGATAGCAAACCGAGTAGAATCAGTTGTCGGCTCCAAGGAAGATGCTGGCGGCAAAATCATGCGTCACGCAGGGCTTCTGTCCGGGCAATTGCAGCAGCTCAGAACTCGCATGTATCCTCCAAAGTCGGAAAAGATCCTGCGTCCGTTTCTGACCAATGAAGTATCGAAGCTCACGTCTATACCCGATTCCACCCTGAAGCTCATGTCTACCGAAGGACGTGGACCGGTTCCCAGCAGGCTGGAGAATAACCATCGCGTCTACACGCTGGCCCAGATCAATGAGCTGCGTGAGTTGTTCGCAATGCAGAAACCTGCGGACGCCTTGCGATTCCTTCCTCGCCGTCGCGCCGGCGAGCATCTCCAGGTCGTTGCAATAGCCAACTTTAAGGGCGGCAGCGCAAAAACCACGACCTGCGTTCATCTCTCCCATTATCTCGCGCTTCACGGTTACCGCGTCCTTGCACTGGATTTGGATCCTCAAGCATCCCTGTCCGCTATGTTTGGTGCTCAGCCAGAGATCGACGTTGGGTCAAATGAAACGATTTACGCCGCCCTGCGCTACGATGAGACCGAACGTCGTCCAATCCGCGATATCATCCGCAAGACATACTTCGATGGCATTGACCTCATTCCGGGAAATCTGGAAGTCATGGAGTATGAGCACGAAACGCCACGGGTTTTGGCGAATAAGTCGAGCTCGGGCGCAATCTTCTTCGAGCGATTGAAGCTAGCCCTTTCGGAAGTCGAGACGGACTACGATCTCGTGATCCTCGATACTCCGCCGTCGCTCGGCTTTCTAACCCTGAGCGCGATATACGCGGCGACGAGCATGATCATAACGGTCCATCCGGCCATGCTGGACGTCGCATCGATGAGCCAGTTTCTTCTCATGATGGGCGATCTGATTAGTGTCCTCAACGAGAGCGGCGCCCAGCTGGATCAGGATTTCATCCGTTACTTGGTAACACGGCACAACCCAAATGACGCTCCGCAGTCACAGGTCGTCGCGATGCTTAGGCACTTGTTCGGCGCTGATGTCTTTTTGCCGACCGCCATCGAGAGCACTGCGGTCGAGGCCGCCGGCCTAGCAAAACGTTCGATATACGAGCTCGAGATGGGACAAATCGGTCGTGATACTCAAAAACGCGCTCGTGAGGCGGTAGACGCCGTAAACGAGGCGATAGTTCGCCTCATCAACGATAGCTGGGGGCGGACATGAGCAAATCACCCCGCAAGTCCATTGTCGCCAGCTTCGGGCTGCTTTCCGCAGAGCTGGAGAATAGCCAGACAACTGACCAGCAGCCTGAGCCTCCGGCTCTGCCTTCCGGCAATCGTGTCGGGGCTGGTGTCATTGGCGCGGCCCACCGGGCAATCGACGACATCAGATCAGAGCGAGATCGGTTGAAGGCTCTTGTCGAGGCGGGCGGCGGTGCGGTTCGAGAGCTGGATCCTTCTCTCATTGACCCCTCCCCTTACCCAGACAGGCTGCCCGATGATGACGGAGCGAGTTTTGAGGCGTTCAAGCGGTCGATTGAGACTGAGGGACAAAAAGTTCCCGTCCAGGTCCGTAAACACCCGTCGTTAGCCGGACGGTATCAGATCGTCTACGGTCACCGGCGCTGGCTTGCTGCCAAGCAGCTCGGCAAGCCCGTTCGAGCCATCGAGGTGGAGATTACCGACCTCGACCTCGTTCTCGCACAAGGTATCGAAAACGCGAGTCGCCAAGACCTGACCTGGATCGAGCGCGCGCTATTTGCATCGAGAATGGATGTTGCGGGGATCAAGCCGCGCCACATCTACGCCGCGCTTTCGATCGAAGACGCCGAACTGGCACGGATGCGGAATGTCTACAGGATCATTCCCGCGGATATCATTGAGGCCATTGGGCGGGCGCCTAAGGTAGGGCGGCCACGCTGGCTCGAGCTTGCCAAGACGGTTGCGGGCGACTCTGGAACGCTTGATGCCCTGCGGGCGACATTGGTTAAGAATGGCGATGCGGCTGAGACCTCCGATCAGAGGTTTCAGCGTGCGTTGAACGCCATCAAGCCGGCAGCGAGTGGGCGTCGGGAGCCGAGCCCGATTACAGACAAGAGCGGCACAAAGCTCGGCGCCTTATCGATGTCCTCGAAAGAAGTTCGAATTTCGGCCGAGGGATCACTCGGTATCGAGTTTTTGAAGTTTGTTGAGGCGGAGCTCCCAGCGCTTACTGAGCGTTTTGCCCGCCTGCGAGAAAACGAGAATTCCTGACAGCTGTCAGGGTTTTGGAGCTTAGTGAGGAAAGGAAGTGTAGCAAAAGAAAAAGGCCCCCAAACGTTGCCGTCGTGGAAGCCTCTCTCTCTGTGTGACAACTAGAGAATCGCATTTCCCCGAATCCTAGTCAAGAGTCTTTGGCACCGTTTTTGGTGAGCGGCTTTCTTTTGCCTCTTAGAAGGTGAAGGAAAATGCAAAGTGAGCTCGTGACGACGCCCTTTGGGCGGCGGCCGGTAACGCTTGCCCTGGTGAAACGGCAGATCGCCACAAAGATCGAGTCGGGCAAGTCGGCAGATAAATGGAAGATATTCCGCGACGTTTCCACAGCGCGCGAACTGCTCGGCCTCCAGGATCGCAGCTTGGCGATTCTAGACGCTCTTTTGAGCTTCTATCCCGAAAATGAGCTGCGTCAGGACGCCGGGCTTGTCGTGTTCCCGTCGAACGCTCAGCTCACACTTCGTGCGCACGGCATAGCGGGTGCCACGCTTCGCCGACATCTAGCATTCCTAGTCGAGGCTGGGTTGATTCTTCGGAAGGACAGCGCCAACGGCAAGCGCTACGCGCGCAAAGACAGGGCCGGCGCTATCGAGAGCGCATTTGGATTCGATCTGTCGCCGCTCCTCATGCGCTCCGAGGAACTTGCTCAGATGGCGCAGCAAGTTGCTGCGGATCGGAAAGCGTTCAAAAGGGCGAAGGAAAACCTCACTATATGCCGGCGGGATGTCCGCAAGCTCATCACTGCCGCGATCGAAGAGGGTGCGGATGGGGATTGGGAGAAAATTGAGGCTATATATGTTGAGTTGGTCGGCCGCATACCTCGTTCCCCGACGCCGTCCGATCTGGGCGACCTGCTCGACGAAATGAATATGTTGCAGGAAGAAATCCTCAACACATTGGATCTGCAGCAAAAAGCAGAAAATAATAGCACCAATGATGCTCACTATGAGCGCCACATACAGAATTCAGATACCGAATCCATTAATGAACTTGAACCTAGCTCAAGAACTGAGCAGGGCGCGATTCCGAGAGAACGGACGAACGTGCAGCCGAAGGCGTTTCCGCTGGGTATGGTGTTGCGGGCGTGCCCTGAAATCGCGGCATACGGTCCTGGCGGAGTGGTAGGGAGCTGGCGAGATCTGATGGCGGCGGCCGTCACCGTGCGATCGATGCTGGGCGTTAGCCCGTCCGCCTATCAGGAAGCTTGTGATGCCATGGGACCGGAAAATGCAGCCGCCACGATCGCCTGCATTCTTGAGCGGGCAGGGCACATCAACTCGGCTGGTGGATATCTGCGAGATCTAACTTCGAAAACGAAGCGTGACGAATTTTCCCTCGGTCCGGTTCTCATGGCGCTGCTAAGAGCGAACGGAGGCTCTGGCCAGAAAACCGGTTGAGGATCGAGTGA